>NZ_CP046675.1:664838-997257 GCF_018243235.1 Ralstonia nicotianae | reverse complement strand
GGGCTGCAGGAGCGGATTGCCGCCAACACGCGCGACAAGCAGCGGGCGTTCGAGTCGGCGCAGAGCGCCCTGCAGTACGGGGAGTGGTGGCTGCGGCAAAGCAGCAGCAGCCTGTCGGCGTCGACATGCAGCGGCGTGACCAGCGCCAACGTGTCGACCGGCATGCGGGTGTGCAATCTGGCGCCGACTTCGCCGACCAGCCTCCCATGGAGCGTGCGGTCCGACTACCTGCCGCCGTCCATGACCGCCAACGGCGGCGGCGGGCTGACGTCGTCCGGCGACGTCAACTATGCCGCCAAGCCGGGGCTGTACATCAACTACCTCGGCCTCTCGGCGAACGGCCTTGCCGCGCTTTATCAGGTCACGGCGTTCGGTTACGGCGGTGACGCGACCACTGCGTCCGTCGTGCAGAGCACGTATCAGATTGCGTCGGGTGCGAAAGATCTGGGACAACAATAATGATGAACAAGAAGCAATGGACTTTCCTGCTGGCGGTGGCCGCCGCGTTGCCGGGCGTCTCGCGGGCCCAGCTCGTCATCAGTGACACGCTGACCGGCGCGTCCTCCTCGTACGACTGGAAGGCGCTGAACGGCGCCTGCCTGACGGCGGGCAACAATACCGGCTCGATTCCCGCGTGCTCCGGGCTGAGCTACTACAGCGGCAAGACCCTGGTCGGCGGCGCCACCGGCACCTTGCCCGATGCGGTGGGCTCGGGCGCCTTGCGCCTGACCAACGGCGATACCTCGACCAGCGGCTCCAACGGGACGTATCAGACCGGTGCCGTGGTGTCGAACTTCACGTTCCCGAGCACCCAGGGCCTGCAGGTCACGTTCACGACCGTGACCTACGGCGGCAACAATTACAGCGGCACCGGCGCGGACGGCATCAGCTTCTTCCTGGCCGACGGCTCGAAGTCGGCGACGGTCGGGGCGCTGGGCGGGAGCCTCGGGTACAGCTGCTCGAACGTGAACAGCACGTACGACGGCGTGCTGGGCGGCTATATCGGGCTGGGCATCGACGAATTCGGCAACTTCTCCAACAGCAGCGACAACACCAGTTCCGGTACCGGCTTCAAGGCCAGCCGGATCAGCCTGCGCGGTGCCGGCAGCACCAACTGGTCCTATCTGAATGCGACCTATCCCAGCTACTACCCGTCTTCGCTGAGCGCTTCGCAGCAGGCCACGGCGGTCAAGAAGACCTGTTCGACCGGCTACCTCTACGACTTCAGCCAGGGGAGCTGGAGCCCGACCAAGAAATCGGCGCTGACCTACAACTACAACTACATCACCGGCGATGACCTGTCGTTCACGATCGCGAACCAGGAAGCCGTCTCGAAGCCGCTGCGCGGCTCCGCCGTGCCCATCACGTATGGCCTGACGATCACGCAGGACGGCCTGCTGAGCCTGTCGTACAGCGTCAACGGCGGCACGGCGCAGCCGGTGATCACCAGCCAGAGCATCACGTCGTCCAACGGCGCGTTGCCCGCGTCGTTCCGGTTCGGCTTCTCCGCGGGCACGGGCGGCGGCAGCAACGTGCACGAGATCACCTGCTTCAAGGCCGCGCCCGTCGAGCAGTCGAGCAGCTCGGCCGGCGCCAACGTGCAGCAGTCGGCCCGGGTCGAGGCCGGCACGCAGCTGTACCTGGCCTACTACCACCCGAGCAACTGGTGGGGCGAGCTGACCGCGCAAAGCCTGCTGGTGGACTCGACTACCGGCACCGTGTCGATTGCCTCGACGGCGAACTGGGATGCCAGCTGCACGCTGACGGGCGGCTCCTGCCAAGCGATGGGCAGTTCGGCCACGGTCACGGCCACCAGCCCCGCGTCGCGCAAGATCCTGACCTGGAATGGCTCCGCCGGCATTCCTTTCGAGTGGAGCAACCTGAGCTCGACGCAGCAGTCGTCGCTGACGTCCGGCGACAGCACCGTCAACAGCAACCGGCTGCTGTACCTGCGCGGCGACCGCACCCAGGAAGCGAGCAGCAGCGGCCCCTACCGCACGCGCACCGGCGTGCTGGGCGACATCATCAACTCGAGCCCGACCTGGGTCGGCGCGCCATCCTCGTCGTACAACGGCCCGTGGGTCGACGCGCTGAACGGCTCGGCTTCGCCGGCGGAGCCGACGGGCAGCTATGCCACCTTCAAGAGCACCTACGCCACGCGCCAGAACGTCGTCTACGTGGGCGCCAACGACGGCATGGTGCACGGATTCCGCGCGGGCGCGTACGACTCGAGCGGCAACTTCGTGAGCACCACCGCCACGCCCAACGATGGCGTGGAGGCGCTGGCCTACATGCCGGCAGCGGTGCTGAGCACGATCCACAGCACCACCGGCAAGGTCGACTTCAGCTCGCCGTCGTACTCGCACAACCTGTACGTCGACGCCACGCCCGGCACTGGGGATCTGTACTACAACGGCGCCTGGCACACCTGGCTCGTCGGCGGCCTCGGCGGCGGCGGCAATGCCGCCGGCACCATCGCGGACAGCACGACTTCGGCCAGCGGCACGATCTACGCGCTGGACATCACCGATCCGACCCAGTTCAGCGAAGGCAACGCCGGCTCGCTGGTGATCGGCGAGTGGTCGTCTTCTAGCCTGACCTGCGCCAACGTCACCAATTGCGGCCAGTACCTGGGCAATACCTACGGCACCCCGGTCATCCGCCGCCTGCACAACGGGATGTGGGCGGTCCTGTTCGGCAATGGCTACAACAGCAAAAACGGTACGGCCGGCCTGTTCGTGATGCTGGTGGACCCCAGCAGCGGGGCGAAGACGTTCTACTATTTCGACACCGGCTACGGCGCGGCCAAGGACCCGACGGGCAAGGGCGGCAAGAACGGCATCGCCTATATCACGCCGGCCGACCTGGACGGCGATCACATCACCGATTACGTCTATGCCGGCGATCTGTTCGGCAACGTCTGGCGCTTTGACCTGACGGCGGCCACCGCGTCTTCGTGGTCGGTGGCCTCGTCGCCGCTGTTCTCGACCACGGCCGGCCAGCCGATCTCGTCCAAGGTGGTGGTGGCGTCCGTTCCGGACACCGCGGGCGGGAACCCGCGCGTTGTGGTCGCCTTCGGCACGGGCCTGAGCCTGCCCGCCACGCTGACCAGCGCGGCGGCGTATGCGACGTCCAGCCAGGCCCTCTACGGCGTCTGGGACTGGAACATGAGCGCCTGGAACGCGAAGGCGGCGGCAACGTCGCAGTACAGCTCGCTGGCCGCGCCGCAGACCGTGACCGTATCGTCGCTGCAGACGCAGACCATCACCTCGCAGTCCACCGCCAGCGGCTCGACGGCGTCGTACCGGACCGTCAGCACGAACAAGGTCTGCTGGCAGGGGTCGAGCGTCTGCTCCAGCGGCAACAACCAATACGGCTGGAAGCTGGTGCTGCCGAGCACGACGTCGGGCTCCACCACCAACTACGAGCAGGTCATCTATAACCCGACGCTGGCGTACGGCATGTTCGTCGTGAACACCACCATTCCGGCGGTGACGCAGATCCTGTCCTGCAGCACCACGCAGGCCTCGGGCTACACCATGGCGATCACGATCGGCGCCGGCGGCGCGGGGTCGTCCTCGTTCTTCGGGGACAGCAACGGCAATTTCTCCACCTACAACGGCGGCATCGTGAGCGGCATCGGCCTGAGCGGCACGGGCACGCCCTCGTTCGTCACGACGGACAGCGGGGTGACCATGGTGCAGCAGACCAGCGACGGCAAGGGTTCTGCGACCGCGGTCAACCCCGGCGCCTCGGCGACCGGCTCGCGTGTCAATTGGGTCAAGCTGCGCTAACCATGAAATCTCAACAGACTGCTTCTGCCATCCGGCATTCGGCGGGCTTCACGCTCGTCGAGCTGATGGTCACGCTCGCCATCGTGGCGATCCTGGTCGCGATCGCCTATCCGTCCTACAGCAGCTACATCATGAAGTCGCACCGGGCCGAGGCCAAGACGGCCCTGCTGGACCTGGCCTCGCGCCAGGAGCGCTATTTCGCGCTGCAGAACAACTACGCGAGCACGCCGTCCGCGCTGGGCTACGCCGGAACGGCGTTCCCCGTCGCGCTGCAGACGAACGGGCAGACCTATTACCAGCTGTACGTGCAAGTCACGGGGTCGCCGGGCACGAGCACGCTGCCCGGATTCTCGGCCTCGGCCGTGCCGGCCAACCCCGGTCCCCAGCAGTCCGACGCCTGCGGTACCTACACGATCAATCAGCTGGGCGTGCAGGGCAACAGCGGCAATAATACCGCGTCGCAGTGCTGGTAACGCTGGCTTGAAAACGCCCCGCCGTCGGGGACGAGGGCGGGATGCGGGGAACGGCATGGCGAGGGCGCGAGGCGAAGCCGGCGCGCCAGCCCGAGCGCCGCCCCCGCGGCGTGACGGACGTTGCGTGGGCTGCGGTTGCGCGCCCGCGCGACAGAGCGCCGGCCTGCTCGTGCGATCCGCTCGGGATGCCGCGAGCGGCGGCGGTCATGCGCCGGCGGGGTTTGGACCGCTGGCGCGATGTCATCGGTACCATGCGCGCGGTGCTCATGCTCACGGGGGCGCCACGCTGCCGGACGTTTCTCGACGCGCTCGGGCCCCAGCAAACAGAAGGGCTGTATGGGCGTCCTCTGCGGCACGCGGCACACAGCCAGCCGTAGCGATGCCTCAATGAGACAGGGCGGGCGCCGAACCCGGTTCGTCGGAGCGCGCCCGGCCCGGCAAGCCGCCTGTCGCCTCTGTCAGTGCCTGTGCGCCGGTGGCCCTTCGGTCAGGGCGGATGCGTTGCCTGCGCCGCAGGTCCTGGCGCGCGCCGCGGCGAGCCGGGAATGGGGTCTGCCGGGCCGGCCAGGGTGCCTCCCGGTGCCCTGTGGCGGGGTGCCTTTTCAGCCGCTGAAAGGTATCGCACGCGGCCCTTTACTCCGGATCGGGAATTGTCTATTGTGCCCGGCATGGTATCGATCCCACAAAAACGTCCGACCATCCGGGATGTCGCCACGCTCGCCGGCGTGTCGACATCGACGGTGTCGCGCGTGCTGAACAACTCCGGCTACGTCAAGGCCGAGGTCCGCGAGCGTATCGAGGCGGTGGTCTCGCGCATGCACTACACGCCGTCGGAACTGGCCAAGCAGCTCAAGTCGCAGCGCTCGGGGCTGGTCGGGGTGATCATTCCGAAGATCAATTCGTACACCACGAGCGAGATCGTCGCGGGGATTTCCGCGACGCTCGCGCCGCTGCGCTACCAGATGCTGCTGGCCAACACGGCCAACTCCGTGGCGGAGGAGGCGACGGCCTACGATCTGTTCCGCCGGCAGCGCGTCGCCGGGGTGTTGCACCTGGCGACCACCGTCAACACGGACCTGATCGACGCGATCCGGGAGGCCGGTCTGCCCATCGTCATGATCGGGCAGGACGCCAGCCACCTGGGCATCACCAGCGTGATCCAGAACGAGCGGTCCGCGGCCCGGCAGATCATGGAGCACCTGCTTGCGCAAGGGCACAAGCGGGTCGGGCTGGTGACGGTGGACGAGGAGGACATCCAGGTCGGCCGCGAGCGGACGGCCGGCTATCTCGATGCCCTGCAGGTGCACGGGCTGCCGGTGGACCCGGCGCTGATCATCCGCGCGAGCTTCCGCTCCGGCGCCGGAGAAGAGGCCGCGGAGCAACTGCTGCGCGCCAGCGGCGATGCGCGCTGCACGGCCATCCTGGCGGTCACCGACCGGCTGGCGGTGGGCGTCATGGCGTGCCTGCACGACCACGGCCTGCGTGTGCCCGACGACATGGCGGTCGCCGGCATGGGCGATAGCGACACGGCCAGCATGGTCCGCCCGGCCCTGTCGACGGTGCACTACGACTACGCCGGCACGGGGGCCGAAGCCGCCCGGCTGATGCTCCAGCTCTGGGAGACCAATAGCAATAGCGCCGAGGTTGAGCGCATCGTCATGCCGTACCGGCTGGCGCTGCGCCGCAGCACCTAGCAACGATCCCGACAGCCGCTTTTGACGGGCGGAACAATTACCGGATGTGGTATCGATACCATGTCAATGATGAACAGGAGACGACAGAGATGAATGAACAGGAGACAGCACAGGCCCTGCTGCCGTTGCTGGGCGGGCCGGACAACGTGGTGTCCCTGGCGCACTGCGCGACCCGGCTGCGGCTGGTGGTGCGCGACGCGGCCAAGGTCGATCACGGCGCGATCACGGCGCTGGCGCTGGTGAAGGGCGCGTTCAGCAATGCCGGGCAGGTGCAGATCGTCATCGGCCAGGGCACGGTCAACCGGGTCCACGACGCGCTCCAGCCCCTGCTCAACAGCACGGCGGCCGCGTCGCTCGAAGACGTCAAGCGCGAAGCCACCACTCGGCTCAATCCGGTCCAGCGGCTGGCGCGCACCCTGTCCGACATCTTCGTGCCGATCATCCCCGTCATCGTGGCCTCCGGCCTGCTGATGGGCGTGCTCGGGATGCTGCGCAGCATGGGCTGGGCCGAGGGCAGCAACGCGCTGTTCCAGATCTTCGACATCTTTGCCAGCACGGCCTTCGTGTTCCTGCCGATCCTGATCGCGTTCTCGGCGGGCAAGAGCTTCGGCGTGTCGCCGTTCCTGGCGGCGGCGCTGGCGGGCATCCTGATCCATCCCGCATTGCAGAACGCCTGGACGCTCGGCAGCGGCGTGCGCGAATACTGGGACCTGTTCGGCGTGCCGGTGGCCAAGGTCGGCTACCAGGGCACCGTGCTGCCGGTCCTGTTCGCGGTGTGGATCATGGCGCGCATCGAGCGGCTCGTGCGCCGCGTCGTGCCGACCGGGGTCGACCTGATTTTCACGCCGTTCCTGACGCTGCTGATCTCCGGCGCGATTGCGCTGACGGTGGTCGGTCCGATCGGCCGCGCGCTCGGCGACGCACTGTCGTTCGGCCTGCAATGGGTGTACCAGCACGGCGGGCCACTGGCCGGTCTGGTGTTCGGCGGTCTGTATTCGGCGATCGTCGTCACCGGCGTGCATCACAGCTTTCATGCGATCGAGGCGGGGCTGCTCGCCAATCCGTCGATCGGCGTCAATTTCCTGCTGCCGATCTGGTCGATGGCCAACATTGCCCAGGGTGGCGCGGCGCTGGCGGTGTTCAGCGTCTCGCGCGACGACAAGATCCGCCAGATCGCGCTGCCCGCGGCGCTGTCGTGCCTGATGGGCATCACCGAGGCCGCGATCTTCGGCATCAACCTGCGCTTCTTCCGGCCGTTCATCGCTGCGGCGGTGGGCGGTGCCGTCGCCGGCGGCTGGGTGGTGGCCACGCATGTGGGCATGACCGGCATCGCCCTGACCGGATTCCCGGGGCTGGCCATCGTGCAGCCGGGCAGCCTGGTGAATTACCTGATCGGCGCGGGCATCGCGTTCTCCGTCGCGTTCGTCTGTGCCCGGCTTGCCTGCCTGAAGGTGACCGTTCCGTTCGGGGAGAAGTCCGGTGCTTGACACACTCGCTCTCGACGTCATCGAAGACCCCTGGCGGCAGGCCTATCACCTGTGCCCGCCGCAGGGCCTGCTCAACGACCCGAACGGCCTGATCTTCTGGCGCGGCGCTTACCACGTGTTCTACCAGTGGAACCCGCACGGGTGCCGCCATGAGAACAAGCACTGGGCGCACGCCAGGAGCACTGACCTGATCCACTGGGAGCTGCTGCCGCCGGCACTCGCGCCGGACGCGCCCTACGACGAAGACGGTTGCTATTCCGGCTGCGCGGTGGAGGTCGACGGCGACCTGTTCCTGCTGTATTCGGGCAACGTCCGCAGCCCGGACGGTGGCCGGGCCAGCTACCAGTGCCTGGCGCATTCGCGCGACGGCGTTGGCTTCGACAAGCTGGGCCCGGTCATCAACGGCGTGCTGCCGGGCTACACCGGGCACTTCCGCGACCCCAAGGCATGGCGCCAGGGCGATCACTGGTACGCGGTGCTCGGCGCGCAGCGCACCGACCTGACCGGGACCGTCCTGCTCCTGAAGAGCCCCGATCTGCGCCAGTGGCAGTCGCTGGGCGAGCTGATCGCGCCGGCGCTGCCCTGCTACATGTACGAATGCCCCGACCTGTTCACGCTGGACCGCCGCACCGTGCTGGTGTGCTGCCAGCAGACGATGGAGACGGGCGCCGGCGGAAACCGCCGCAGCGACGTGGCCGGCTACATGCTCGGCCAGATCGATCTGGAGCGCGCGCAGTTCCCGCACAGCGGGTTCCGCCCGCTCGACCAGGGCTTCGACTTCTACGCGCCCCAGACGCTGCTCGGTCCGGACGGGCGCCGCCTGCTGATCGGCTGGATGGGCCTGCCGGTCCAGCCGCAGACGCCCACGGTTGCCTCGGGCTGGATGCATTGCCTGACCCTGCCGCGCGAGCTGACGCTCGAAGGCGACCAACTGATGCAGCGCCCGGCGCGGGAACTGGCAATGCTGCGGAGCGCGACGATCCGGGTGCCCGACGTCGACCTGGAGGCGAACACGGCGTTCGTGCTGCCGCAGCCGGACGGCGGGGCATGGGAGCTCGACCTGTCGATCCGCGCGGAATGCCCGGCCGGCTGGGTGCTGCACCTGTTCGACAGCGCGCAGCAGTCGCTGTCCCTCGCGTTCGACGGCGTCGGCACGCTGACGCTGCGGCGCCATTGCCCGATGGCGGGGCAGATCAATGAGCGCAAAACCTGCGGAATAGGCGGCCCGGTGACGCGCCTGCAGGTGTTTATCGACCGCAGCTCTGTCGAGATGTTCGTCAACGACGGCGTCGCGGTGCTCACCACGTGCTGCTACCCGGCGGCCGAGCCCGAGGCGCCCCGCCTGCAGGCCAGGCAGCCCCTGAGCCTGCGCGACATCCATGTGTGGCCACTGGAGGACAGGCTGGCACGGTGACGCCGGCACCCCGATTTCATTCCACTGAGAACAACAAGGCGGAGACAGACGTGAAAAAGACGACGATCAGCACACTGATCGCAGTGATCCCGGCGTGGCTGGCCACGGAGGCCTGGGCCGTGAACCTGGGCGAGGGCCTGGAGTTCAACGGCTACCTGCGCATGGGCGTGGTGTCGGAGCGGCAGACCGACGCCGGCGGTGTCAACAAGTACGCGCTCGGCAGCGGCGCGGAGCTGTTCCGGCTCGGCAACGAGGGCGATACCTACCTCGAGGCCAGCCTGAAGAAGGTCTTCCAGCTGCCGGGTGGGATCACCTGGGCCGCCGCGTTCACCGGCACCTACTGGAACGGCCTGGCCAACTTCCGCGGCACGGGTGACCAGGGCATGTACGTGACCAAGGAAGCGTACGTGACCACCAGCGGCTATGCCTTCTCGCCCGCAGCCATCTTCTGGGCGGGCAAGCGCTACATCGAGCGCGAAGACGTGCATATCGTCGACCACTTCTTCTACAGCGTGGGCGGCCCGACCATCGACACGGGCGTCGGCGCCACCAACATCCCGGTCGGCGAGCAGACCCGGCTGGGGGTCAGCGTGCTGCGCAGCGGCCAGCGCTTCAGCCCCACCGACAACCGGCGGGATGCGACGCGCCTGAATGTCGACTTCTACAACATCCCGGTCACGCGCACCGACAGGCTGCGCGTCATCGGCGAAGTGATGCACGGCGAGTTTCCGGGCGGCAACGGCGGCGGCGCGCTGACGTTCAAGTACGACTCGCCCAACTTCCCGCTGCCGTCCGTGACCAATTCCGTTTGGGTGCAGGGCAGCACGGGCTATGCCTCGCTGGAGACCGGTTTCGGCACGCTCAACAGCCCGACCGGCACCAACAGCGTTCGCCTGATCGATTCCGTGAACTGGCAGGTCGGCCGGTTCGGCGGCCAGGCGCTGGCGGTCTACCAGCGCGGGCTGAACGAGCACGGCAGCGGCGGCAGCACCGGCACCTCGGTCGGCGGGCGCGTTTCGTATGCGGTGACGCCTTATCTCAAGCTGCTGTCCGAGGTCGGCCTGACGACACTGCGGGTCAATGGCGGTCCGCTGCAGCGCCTCGACAAGTACACCGTGGCGGCGGCGCTGAGCTCCGGGCCCGGGCTGCTGAGCCGGCCGGAGTTGCGGATCTACGCCACCCGGGTCGCGTGGAACGACGCGGCGCTGGCGGCCCAGGGCGCGCAATGGGGGGCGTGGTCGGCGGGGCGCCGCTCCACCAATCTGTACGGCATCCAGCTGGAGAGCTGGTGGTGAGCGCCGCCGTGCCGTTTTCCACGACTTTCAGGTTTTCAGCCATCAAGGAGCAGTCTATGTCGAGCAGGCAATTGCAACTGAGGGTGTTGGCCCCGTTGTCCGGCAGGGTGGTCCCGATCGAAGACGTTCCCGATCCGGCGTTCGCGCAGAAGATGGTCGGCGACGGCCTGTCGATCGATCCCGCGACGGACGTCGTGCTGGCGCCGATCGACGGCCGGGTGATCGATTTCCACGATGCGCGCCACGCGATCGTGATAGCGGACGCCTCGGGCGTGGAGATCATGGTGCACGTGGGACTCGATACCGTGATGCTGGCGGGGCAGGGGTTCGAGGCGCTGGTCGGCAAGGGCGATACCGTCCGCGCCGGGCAGCCGCTGCTGCGCTTCGATGCGGCGTTGGTGGCGGCGAAGGCGTCCGCGCTCACGGAGATCGTCGTCGTCAATGGCGAACGGGTGCGGCAGATGGACAAGGCTGCGGGCAGCGTCGAGGCCGGCCGGAGCGTGCTGCTGACCCTCCATCTGGAGGCGGCGGACGCAGCGGACGAAGCGGGTGACGCGCCCGGGCACGCGCAGGAGGAGGCCTTGTTGCAATCGCCGCCCATCGTGCTGCCGAATCCCGCCGGGCTGCATGCCCGGCCCGCGGCGCGGCTGGCCAGCGAGGCGCGGGGCTTCGCGGCGCGCCTCACGCTGTGGTACGGCCAGCAGCAGGCCGATGCCAAGTCGGCGGTGGCGATCATGGCGCTGGCCACGCGGTGCGGCGACGAAGTCCGCCTGAGCGGCAGCGGAAGCGACGCCGCGCAGGCACTGGCCGCGCTGGCGGACCTGCTGCGCAGCGGATGCGGCGAATCGGCCGGCACGGCAGCGCTCCCCCAGGCGAAGGCCGCCGCGTTTGCCTTGCATGAGCGCTCGCCGGTCTTCGAGCCGGCGCCGGCCGCCGGGTCGCTCCGGGGCGTGGGTGCATCGCCGGGGGTGGCGGTCGGCCAGATCGTGCGCTGGAGCGGCATCGCACCCGAGTTCGATGAGACCGGCGGCCCGTTCGAGCAGGAGCATGCGCGCTTGCATGCCGCCCTGCAGATCGCCGCCAGCCAGATCAAGTCGCTGGTGACGGCCGACACGCTGCCCGATACGCCGCAGGCCCAGATCATGGACGCGCATCTCGCCTTCCTCGAAGACCCGATGCTCATCGAGGCGGCCGAGGCCGGGCTGCGCAGCGGCGCCAGCGCGGCGGGCGCCTGGCACCTGGCCTGCCAGTCCGTGGAGCAGCACCTGCGCCTGCACGCGAATCCCCAGGTGCGCGAGCGCGCGGCGGACGTGCGCGATGTCGGCGTGCGCGTGCTGACCGTGCTCACGGGCGCGGCCGAGCGCCCGCGCAGCCTGCCCGAGCGTTCGATCATCGTCGCCGATGACCTGACCCCCTCCGACACCATCACCATGGACCGCAGCAAGGTCGCCGGCCTGTGCACGGTATCCGGCGGGCCGACCAGCCATGTGGCGATCCTGGCGCGCTCGATGGGCATTCCGGCGGTCTGCGGCGTGCCCGCGCAGGCCTTGTCGTTGCGGGACGGCACGCCGGCCGTGCTCGACGGGACGGCCGGCGTGCTGCAGGCCGACCCCGATCCCGCGCTGCGGGCCGAGGTGGAGCGCCGCCTGGCCGCCGCGCGCCAGCAGCTTCAGGCCGACCGGCAGACGGCGCATCGCCCCGGCCGCACCCGCGACGGGCACCGCGTGGAAGTCGTGGCGAACGTGCGGGATGCCGCCGAAGCCCGCGAGGCCGTGGCCGCGGGCGGGGAGGGCGTCGGGCTGCTGCGCTCGGAATTTCTGTTCGAAGATCGCACGGCGCCGCCCGACGAGGACGAACAAGCCGCAGCCTACCAGGCCGTGGCGGCCGCGCTCGGCCCTGAGCGGCCGCTGATCGTGCGCACGCTCGATATCGGCGGCGACAAGCCGCTGCGCTACCTGCCGCTGCCGAAAGAAGACAACCCGTTCCTCGGCCTGCGCGGCATCCGCGTGAGCCTGGCGTATCCCGAGCTTTTCCGCAGCCAGCTGCGCGCGATGCTGCGCGCGGCGCCCGGCGGCAATCTGCACATCATGTTTCCCATGGTGTCCGATCTCGACGAAGTGCTGGTGGCCAAGCGCATCCTGCGCGAGGAGCAGGCCCGGTATCCGATCCCCGTCAAGATCGGCGTGATGATCGAAGTTCCGGCCGCGGTGGCGATCGTCGAGGCGCTCGCGCAGGAAGTGGATTTCTTCTCCATCGGGACCAATGACCTCACGCAGTACACGCTGGCCATTGACCGCGGGCATGCGGGGCTGGCCGCGCGGGTCGATGCCCTGCATCCGGCGGTGCTCCGGATGATTGCGCTGACGGTGGAAGGGGCGCACGCGCACGGCAAGTGGGTTGGGGTTTGCGGGGCGCTGGCTTCGGATCTGGCGGCGGTGCCGGTGCTCGTCGGGCTCGGCGTGGATGAGCTGTCGGTGAGCGTGCCGGCGATCGCATCGGTCAAGGCCGCGCTGTCCCGGCTCGATTTCGAGGATTGCCGGGCGCTGGCGCGCCGTGTGCTGCCCCTCGGCAGCGCGGCGCGCGTGCGGGAGGCCCTGGCCCAGGGCTGACGCTCGCGACCGACCATGGGGCCGGCGGCGCCGGTCCCGTTCCCATCGGGCTGCGGGCGATGGGCATGAATTCTCTATTGTCTTTTTTAAATCTTCCTGGTTAATTCGGGAGGCTTTGTCGCGTCATTTTGTTTTGCGCGTGAATCCTTTCTTTTTGGTTATGTTATTAATGCTGATTAAAATGATTTCTATATTCGTTTTGTGATGTGCCGCTTCGGTTTGGTGTGATTGAGTGGGAGACGCGATATCTACGCTGAATGGGCCGGAATCGGCCGGCATCGCAATCATCCTGTCATGAGGTGATTGCGTTTGCCTGGGCCGAATCCCGGTCATGTGCGCGAATGCCTGGCGATGTTGCAGCCCGCCAGGCGTCACGTCCGCAAGGTTACAGCCAGCCGAAGGCTTTTCCGGCACGCCGATGGTGATCGACGTGCCGCGCCGTCTTGCGCCGATTCAATCGGAGGCGCGTGGATGATCGATTTTCGATGTGTCCGCTGTTAATCCGGTGTGCGTGCGGGATGTTGTTATGTGTTAATGGCTGGTTTCGGATTTTGAGGGGGTGATGAAATTCGCGGTGCATTCATTCAATCCAAAGCCGGGTTTAATATGAACATAAGAAAATACTTACCAGTCTGCTTTACCGGCAGGACGGTCGAGGACGACACCCTATCCTCCACACCTGCTCAAACCGAGCCCCGGAAAAAGAGCGGCAAGCGCTCGACCGGTATGCTGACGGGCCTCATCTCTCGCTCGCGCAAAGCGTCCGAGCCGGACCTCGCGGTCCGGCGGAAGCCGCTGGCGGAGCCGGGCAGTCCCATCAAGGCAGCGGGAACGCGCGAGAGCGGCAACTCGCTGCAGCAGTTGTTTGACGCCGATCCGAATGTCGCTTCCACGGCGGGAGCCGCTCAGGTGTCGCAGCCGCCCGCCGGGCACATGTCGGATCTCGCGCCGCCGGCCGGGTCGGTGGCGCCGTCGCCGTTCTCGGGCGCGCGGACATGGGCGACGGCAAGCGCCGCGGCGATCCACGAGATCACACCCGTGCCGGTCAGCCCTGCGATCGAAGTCGAGGCGCCGGCGGGCGCCAAGCCGGCCGAGGCCGCGGCGGCTTCGGGCGCGGTGGCCGGCGGCGGCGTGCCGCTGCGCCAGGAGCCGCTGTTCGATCTGGTGTTCAAGAAGGGCAAGATCCGGGTCAAGGCCCGCCATCCGGCGCAGGACCGCAAGCAGGCGCACCAACTGGAGCGCCTGCTGAATCTGCGCGACAACCGCGTGACCAGTCTCACCTGGAACCAGGCGACCGGCGGCTATCTGATCGACTATCAGAAGCACGGCGTGCGGTACTGGGTCGGCATGCATGGAAAGAGCCTGCCGGCCATTGTCCTGCCGGCGCATCCCGGGATGAAGCAGGGGTGCTCTCCGCCGCCGATCGGCCTGCTGGCCAATCTCAGCGGCTCGCCCGATGGCGCGCTGTGGCGCGAGCATCATGGGCAGCTTTATCAGTGGGACACGCAGCAGGCTCAGTGGAAGCCGCATGCCTTGCCCGGCAAGATGCGGGCCCCGATCACGCTGCTGGGCCGGCAGCTGGACGGCGAAGCCTGGGCGAGGGCGGGCTCGATGCTGCTCAAGCTTGGCGCCGGCGGTATCCGGGCGTACGAGGTGGCGGGGCTGGAGCGGTTCTCCGCCGTGCGGATGGACGCGGCCGGCAGGCCGCTCGCGCTGGATGGAGAGGGACGGTTGTGCCGGCCGGATTCGCCCAGTGCGCAGCCCCGCCCGATCCAGCTGCAACTCGCCGACGGCAGGCCGGCATTCGAGCCGGTGCAGCTTGGCAAGCCGAACAAGCCCATCCAGCTGGCACGCGCACGCGACTTTGTGCTGGCGCCGGACGGCCATACGCTGTTCGCGCGCGACCAGCAGGGGCATCTTTACCAGGGCGATCTCCATGCGGCGGATGCCGCCTCCGGCGAGATCAAGGCGCGGCGCGTCGGCGTCCCCGTGCGCATGCCGGGCAGTGCCGACGGGTGGGGCGTCGAAACGCTGGCGACCAGCCCCGGGCCATCGGACAAGGGCGCGGCACTGCACGCGGTGTTCCGCAGCAGCGAGGGCCAGCGCGTGACCGCCGCCTGGGACGGGCAGCAATGGCAACCGCAGTGGCAGGTTGAGCAGCCCCTGTTGCTGATGAGCGAGCGCGGGTTGCAGGCCCCCGCCATGCGAACGGTCTGCACCTACAACGACGGCGCGGCATTGGGCATTTCAGCGGCCGGACAGGCGAGCCAGAAAGACGGGGCTGGCCACTGGCGCCCGCTGCTGCAGGCCGACGGCACGCCGCTGGCGGACCTGCGCGATCTCAAGCTGGGGCCGCTCGGCCTGGCCGACGCCAAGCCGGTGTATGCCTTGCAGTCGACTCCCGCCGGCGGTTCGCAGCTGCTCGCGCTGGAGCTCGGCGGGAACATGGCCCGCCTGCCGGCGCGGCCCGGCGTTGCCGTGGCGGCGGTGCCGGCGCAGCGCTATGTCAGCCAGGTCAGCGTGCTGGCGGCATCGGCGGCGCCGATCCGGGACTTTGCGGTGGACGGCGCGGGCGTCGCCTATCACCTGACCGATGACCACGCGCTCATGCGCACGCCGCCGGGCGGTCAGCCGCAGCACCTGCCGGCGCCACCGGGGCAGGCGCGGCTCGAGCAGATCGCCGTATCCAGCGACCAGCATCAAGTGTTCGCCCTGGCGCACAGCCCGTCGCAGGACGGCGGCGCCGCGCCGCAGCTTTCGCTGTTGCGCTACGACCATGCGAGCGCGAGCTGGGCCGATTGCCAGGCCGATCTGAGCGCGCTGGACCCGGAGACGGTGCGCCTGGGCATCTCCCGCCTGGGCACGTTGCAGCTGACGACGGGGGGCGCCGATGGCGAGCAGCGGACCCACCGCGTCGTGCCGCCGCTCGGCGCGCAGAAGCGCTATCGCCTGCTGGCCACCGGCACCACCGAGCCGACGGTCAGCCAGGCACTGACCGGCAACCGGCCCAAGCGCGTGCGGATTCCCGGCACCGGTGTGGTCGCCACCCTTCACCGGACGGCCGGCGGCGTCACCGAGCGGGTGCAGAGCAACTTCCGGACCGCCGTGGGGCACGTGGAGCGGGTCCTGGCGATGCCGAAGGGCGCGGTGAACCGGGCGATGGAGCACCTGCGCGGCCGCCGCGACATGGCCGAGGAATACGACGACATGAAGGCGACCCACCTCGAGCTGGAGCCGCTGCTGCACCACAGGCACTGGCCGCTGCCGCCCACGGTGGCGGCCGGCCCGGCCGTTGCGCCGGTGGTGCCCGAGGCGACGGCGCAGGCCTGTGCGGCATTGCGCGGCGACGCCATCGACAAGATGCTCGGCGCGCTTGCGCAGATCGGCGTGGCAGCCCGCGTGCTCGGCCCCGACCTGACGCTGGATGCCGCGGCCGGCCGGCGCAGACAGCGCAGGCCGGCCAAGGCCAAGCCCGACCCGGACGATCTGCTGCCCAAGATGCACAGCTGGCTCGACGAGTTCGTCCGCCGTGCCGAGGCGCAGGCCAAGCCCTCGCCCGAGGCCGGAGCCAAGGCGCCGGCGCCGGTGTTCGACCCGGCCCGGCTGGGCGATCTGCACCGCATCGTCGAACTGATGCACACGCTCAGCGAGCACGGCGTCAAGCTGCCGGCCCCCGATCTGACCGGCCAGCGCGATACCCGCGACCGGTTTGCCATCCTTACGGGCGCGGTCGGCCGCCATCTGTTGACGCTGGATCTCGCCACGCGGCTGGTGACCCTGCCGCAGACCGTCGCCGTGATCGGCTCGGACAGTGCGGTCGAGGTGCTGCGGCAGAGCGTGGAGACCGACAAGGTGCTTCGGTTGGCGCGCTTCGGCTTCAGCAACTGGCACGATGCCGAGGCCTTCTGGGAAACGGCGCAGACCTTCAAGAAGGAGGTGATGAAGCCGGGGTCGCCCTTCAACCGGAAGTTCGCGGAAAGCCACGCCGTGCGGGATGCGTCATCGCCGGCGGAGATGGCGCTCAAGTTCGCGGAGGCGATGAAGGGCCTGAGCAACCGGTCCACGCTGTTCGGCATCGAGTCCAAGGGCGCCTCGGCCGGCGTGACCTCGGCGGGCGTGGTGCTGCCGAAGAAGCGCGTGGGCGCGTTCGGCTTTGCCGTGCTGGGGGTGGACCGGACCACCATGGTCGGCGTGGAGCGGACCGCGGACAAGCTGGCCGAAGGCCCGCTGGTGGCGTTCTTCGTGCGGCAGTCCAACAAGGGCCTGACAATGGGAGGCGGCATGGGCATGGACTTCAAGCCGCTGCGCAAGGTGCTCGGCTTCCGCCTTCAGGGCGGGGCCCAGGCCAGCGCCAGCGTCATGCATGGCAAGGGCGCCGCCATGCTGGTCGCCCCGGACAACATCGACGAGTTCGCCCGCCGGCTGTTCGATCCGGCCAGCCACGACCCCGGCCGCCTGCTGGAGCTGGGGCTCAACCAGGGCGCCATCGGGCTCGACATGATCGAGCAGCAGCTCAACCTGTCCGCCAACGCCGGCGGGCTGGGCGGCTATGCCGACAAGATCCCGGGCTTCGGTCCGGCGCATCGGCACGGCGACGGCTCTTCGACCAGCGCATTCCAGCAGACCGGCTTGCAGCGGGGCTTCGTGGGCGCCAACGTGAACTGGGGCGTGCGGGATTTCTTCCTCAAGCTGCAGCACGCCTGGGAGCCGATCTCCGGCTACGAATACCAGGGCGGACGTGGCTGGTCGGCCAATGCCTTTGCTTCGCTGGTGCAGCAGGGCGGGCTGCTGCCGCACGTCAGCGATGCGTTCACGCTCGTGCTGCGCTCCCTGAACATCACGCTGCTGGGGGCCAGCGTCGAACTGTCCGGCGTGGAGAGCTTCAAGCGCACGCTCGACTGGAAGACCGCGGCCCGGGTCACGCCGCAGGAGTGGTCGCAACTGGCGGCGCTGGCGCGGGAGGTGTTTCCGTCGCAGGCGATCGGGCACTTCGACGGCCCGCACCTCAAGGCCATCATCGCGACCACGCTGCAGGCGGCGAAATCCACCTGGGCCGCGCGCACCGAGCACGAGCGCGCCAGCTTCGTCGATCGCGCGGAACAGCTGCTGCTGCAAGACCAGCTGGCCTCGGGGGGCCGTGCCATGCTGTTGCCCGGCGCCAAGATCGAATTCAACATCCCGAACTTCCGGTCGCTGGTGGACACGCGCAAGAACAGCAAGGCGCACCGTTCCCTCGGCGCGCTGATGGAAGCCGCCGAACGCGCGCGGGAGGCCGTGCCGGGGCTGGCCGATGCGATGCGGGCCATGTCGGAGCGGGACGGCGTGAACGATGTGCGTTTCGTGTTCCAGATGGATCCTTCCTACATCAACGCGGTCAACCGGCTCATGCTGGAAGGCAAGCTGTCCTGGGCGGAGTTCAATACGATGGCGCGCACGGTGCCGGCGCCGTATCGCCTGACCGAGATCTGCGCCAAGGATTCGGACAGCAACCGTAGCGCCTTCACGCTGAACCCGTTGCCGCTGCTGGCCTTCAACGACAGCGCGGAGGTCTCCCGCTCCCTGTTTGCCGCCGAGGTGCATTTGCGCTACGGGCTGAACGGCCGGCTGCTGGGGGCCGATCTGCTGCCGGGGGCCCAGCGCGCCGTGGCCGGGCAGAAGGTCTTGCAGCCGTTTGTCGATGCCGGCGTGCAGCCGGTGCCGGCCGCCGGCGGGGCCGCGCCGGCGCAGGCGCCGGACCTGCCGCGCCTGCAACGCTCGCAGTCGCTGCCCAGCGAGCGGCCGGCCGGCCCGGCGCTCAAGGCGCGATCGCTGGAGCGTAGCAAGTCGCTGGAATAATCTGTCCGCAGAGCCTCGCCGGCGCTGCCCGGATCGGACGCAGCATCCCGGCCACCCGGCGCGACATCGACACCGCGCGCCGGGTGGCCGCCATGTGCCGCTCCGGGCTCCGCACCCACCCAACTTCCATGAGGATGAAGCCATGAAGCACACCGCCCGCCCTCCGCCACCGGTGATGGGCGCATTCACCCGCGCCGCGCGTGGTGGCACGCCGCGGCACCCTGCCATCTCTTCCATGCAAGGCGTCAGTCCGGACGCGCAACCCGCGCCGGTAGCCTGAACTTCATGCTGACAACGATGAACCTCCCTCAACTGGTCGTGTTCGGCGAAGCGCTGACCGACTTCATCCGCGAAGCGGACGGGCGCTGGCGCAGCGTGGCCGGCGGATCGTGCTGGAACGTCGCCCGCGTCTGCGCGCGGCTGGGCGCGCCGACCGGATTCGCCGGCACCGTCAGCCGCGATGTCTTCGGCGACGAACTGACGGCACTGAGCCGGCAGGCCGGCCTCGACATGCGCTTCATGCGGCAGGTCGCGCGCCCGCCGCTGCTGGCGATGGTCCCGGCCGCGCATCCACCGCAGTATTTCTTCATCGGCGAGAACAGCGCGGACCTGGCCTTCGACACCGGCGTGTTGCCGGACGGCTGGATCGAGGCGGCGCAGATCGTCCATTTCGGCTCCCTGAGCCTGGCGCGCCAGCCGCTTGCCGCGCACCTGCTGGAAACCGCGACGGCCGTCCATGCCGCTGGCAAGCGGATCGCCTTCGACCCGAACTACCGCGATGCGATGGCCGGCCCCGATTACCGGCCGACGCTGCGCCGCATGGCCGGACTCGCCAGCTATATCAAGGTTTCGGACGAAGACCTGCGTGGCCTGTTTCCCGAGTTGGACGAGACGTCCGCGCTGGCCCAGCTGCGGGCCTGGGCGCCCACGGCCGCCATTCTCATGACGCGCGGCGCGGCAGGCATGACGCTGATCACCGCCGAAGGCACGTTGTTCCAGCCGGCGTTGCCGACCCCGGTGGCCGATACCGTGGGCGCCGGCGACGCCTCCATGGGCGGCTGGCTGGCGAGCCTGCTCACGCGCCCGGAGGCGATGCCCGCATCGCACCTGGAATTCTCCGCGGCCAGCGCCGCGGCGGTCTGCGCCCGCCAGGGGGCCTACGCACCGACGCGGGAAGAGATCGTGTCCGCGCTCGCGGTATCGCGGTAGCTGTTGGCTGTTTCCGGCGATCCGGTCCGGACGGCGAGTGCGATGGCGCTCGCCGCTCCTGGCCGCGGGTCTTCGATGGCCAGATTGAGGCCGGCGCGAGTACCGCAACACGGCGTGTTCCTGCTCAACACGGCAGCGGGTCACGCCCTTCGGGGCCGCAGGCCAGTGCCGCTTGCGGGCCGATGCGCTCAACCCCGAGGTGTCGGAGATTTCCCCCTTGGCACGGCCCCGATGCCGGGGCCGCGCGCACTCAGCGTCCCACCATCTGCTCCGGCCGCACCCACGCATCGAACTGCTCGGCCGTCACATACCCCAGCGCCAGCGCCGCCTCGCGCAGGCTGGTGCCTTCCTTGTGCGCCTTCTTGGCGATCTGCGCCGATTTGTCGTAGCCGATGTGCGGGTTGAGCGCGGTCACCAGCATCAGCGAGCGCTGCACCAGCTCGGCGATGCGCTCGCGGTTGGGCTCGATGCCGACCGCGCAGTGGTCGTTGAAGCTGCGCATGCCGTCGGCCAGCAGGCGCGCGCTGTGCAGGAAGTTGTAGGCGATCATCGGCCGGAACACGTTCAGCTCGAAGTTGCCCGAGGCCCCGCCGATGTTGACGGCGACATCGTTGCCGAACACCTGCGCGCACAGCATCGTCATCGCCTCGCTCTGGGTCGGGTTGACCTTGCCCGGCATGATGGACGAGCCCGGCTCGTTCTCGGGAATGGACAGCTCGCCCAGGCCGCTGCGCGGGCCGCTGGCCAGCCAGCGGATGTCGTTGGCGATCTTGGTCAGGCTGGCGGCCAGCGTCTTCAGGGCGCCGTGCGCGTGCACCAGGCCGTCGGCCGAGGCCATGGTCTCGAACTTGTTGGGCGAGGTGACGAAGGGCAGGCCGGTCAGCGCGGCGAGTTCGGCGGCCACCTGTTCGGCATAGCCGGCCGGCGCATTCAGGCCGGTGCCGACCGCCGTGCCGCCCAGCGCCAGCTCGCACAGGTGCGGCAGCGCGGCGTTCAGGTGCGTCTCGCTGTGCTGCAGCTGGGCCGCGTAGCCGGAGAACTCCTGGCCGAGCGTGAGCGGCGTGGCGTCCTGCAGGTGGGTGCGGCCGATCTTGATGATGTCGTCGAAGTCGATGGCCTTGCGCGCGAGCGTCTCGCGCAGCGCGCGCAGCGACGGCAGCAGGTGCCGCGTGATGGCGGTGACGGCCGCCACGTGCATCGCCGTCGGGAACACGTCGTTGGACGATTGGCTGCGGTTTACGTCGTCGTTGGGGTGCACCAGGCGGGCTTCGCCGCGCTCGCCGCCCAGCAGTTCGCTGGCGCGGTTGGCGAGCACCTCGTTCATGTTCATGTTGCTCTGCGTGCCGGAGCCGGTCTGCCAGACCACCAGCGGGAACTCGCCCGGATGCTTGCCGGCGATGACCTCGTCGGCCGCGGCGATGACCGCGTTCGCCTTGTCGGCCGGCAGCAGGCCCAGGCGCTGGTTGACGGCGGCGCTGGCGCGCTTGATGCGGGCCAGCGCGTCGATCAGTTCGCGCGGCATGCGGTCGCCGGCGATGTCGAAGTTCTGCAGCGAGCGCTGCGTCTGCGCGCCCCACAGGCGGTCGGCGGGGACTTCGATCGGGCCAAAGGTATCGCGTTCGGTACGGGTCGTCATGGTGATGAGCCTGGCTGTCAGCAACGCCCATCAGTATAGGCGGGGCCCTTTGCCCATGCCGGCGGTAGGGCGACGCAATGTGAAAGAGGGTGACGGGCTTTGCGCCGGTTCCGTCGGCGGGCGCACAATGTCGGCTGCGCCGGCGGGTCGATGGTCCCGGCCGTTGGCCATTCCGTGAAGCTTCGCCGCGCCCTGCGGCCCGTCCTGCCCATGCCTTCCTTCGCCTCCGTCGACAAATCCCTGCAACCGCTGCTGTGGCTGGTGGCGGTCGGCCTGTTCATGCAGACGCTGGATGCCACCATCGTCAACACGGCCCTGCCGGCCATGGCGCGCAGCCTGTCGGAAAGTCCGCTGCAGATGCAGTCCGTCATCATCGCCTACACGCTGACGACGGCCATGCTGATGCCTGCGTCCGGCTGGCTGGCCGACCGGTTCGGCACCCGCCGCATGTTCTTCGCGGCCATCTTCCTCTTCAGCGTCGGCTCGCTGCTGTGCGCGGAGTCGCGCACGCTGACCATGCTGATCGTCGCGCGCGTGGTGCAGGGCGTGGGCGGTGCGCTGCTGATGCCGGTGGGGCGGCTGACCGTGCTGCGCGTGGTGCCGCGCGAGCAGTTCCTGCCGGCCATGAGCTTTGTCACGATTCCGGGTTTGATCGGTCCGCTGATCGGCCCGACCCTGGGCGGCTGGCTGGTCGAGGCGGTGTCGTGGCACTGGATCTTCCTGATCAACCTGCCGGTGGGCGTCGTCGGCGCGCTGGTCACGCTCAAGGTGATGCCCGACGTGCGCGGCGATGCCGCCGATGCCGCCGATGCCTTCGACTGGGCCGGCTACCTGATGCTGGCGTTCGGCATGGCGTCCGTTTCGTTTTCGCTCGACGGCCTGTCGGACCTGGGTTTCCGGCGTGCCACGGTGTTGGTGCTGCTGATGTTCGGGCTCGCCGCGCTCACGGCGTACTGGCTGCACGCCGGCCGCGCGAAGCAGGCGCTATTTCCGCGCGCCCTGTTCGCGATCCCGAGTTTTTCCGTCGGCATTCTCGGCAACCTGTTCGCGCGCATCGGCGCCGGCGGCATGCCGTTCCTGATTCCGCTGCTGCTGCAGGTGGGGCTGGGGTATTCGCCCATGCAGGCCGGGCTGATGATGGTGCCGGTGGCGGTCGCGGGCATGGCAGCCAAGCCGCTGGGCACATGGCTGGTCAAGCGCCATGGCTATCGGCACATGCTGTTCGGCAATACCTTGCTGCTCGGCCTGATGATCGTGAGCTTTGCGCTGTCGAGCCCGCAGGAGCCGCTGTGGCTGCGCATCGTGCAGCTGGCGGCGTTCGGCACCTTCAACTCGATGCAGTTCACCGCGATGAACGCGCTCACGCTCCGGGACCTGAGCGGAGCGCAGGCCAGCGCCGGCAACAGCATGCTGTCGATGGTGATGATGCTGTCGATGAGCCTGGGCGTGGCGGCTGCCGGGGCGTTGCTCAATGGCTTCAGCGAATACGCGGGCGGGCAGCCGGCCGATACGCTGGGCGCTTTCCACAAGGCCTACATCTGCTTGGGCCTCATCACCACCGCCGCGGGGTGGATCTTCGCGCAGCTGCCGCACGAGGCGGCTCCGCAGACGGTCAGGCGGATGGAGGTCGAGACCGAGTAGCCTGCTACACCATGTCGATGGCCGTGTGCGCGGGCGGCGCGGCATGCGGCATCAGCGGTGTGAACGCTTGCTGGATGTGCCCGGCCGCGGCGTCGATGGCCGGGCCGGCCATGACATCGGCGGTTGTCCACGCAGCGTAGACCGGTGCCGACAGTACCGTGCTGACGGCGCGCCTGACGGCGGCGACGGCCGCCTCGGTATAGCCGGCCTCCGTGGCGGCCTTGCCGGCAGCGGTCTGTGCGGTCAACACACCGGCAAAGCCGCCCGCCAGTGCGCCCACGTTCTTGATGAGGTTGGTGGCGGTGAACAGGCTGCGCGTGGCGGCCAGCGTCTCGGTCGCCAAATCGGCGACGAGCAGCTTTGCCGTGCGCTTGCCCGCTCCCACCAGCGGGTCAGTCCACGTCGATTGCTTGAGCTGCTTGAACTGGTCTTCCCAGTCGGTGCGGCCCAGCAGGTATTCCGCCCCGGTGCGGTGGTGGGTCTCATTCATGTACTGCATGGCCATGTAGGCGGCCGCACCGGCCACGGGCCCGCCCACCGCCGCGATCCACGAATCCACGTTGGCTGCCCTTGCCGCGCCCAGGGCATGGGTTGCCAGCGGCGCGACGCCGGTGCGGATCACGTTGCGCAGGGAATAGGCCTGGAATGCCAGGCTCACCTCCGCAGCCAGCCGGCCCAGACTGGGCTGCACGGCCTTGTGCGCTTGCGCCATGACAGGTTCGAGGTGATCGGGCGAGGCCGCCAGCCATTGTGTGTTGCTGGTGGCCTTGCCCAGCAGGGTGCCCCCGAAGGCATCCGCCGTGCCCGACCCGGCACCGACCGTCGCGCCGACTCGGGCCGTCGTCTTGGCGAAGGCCGTCAGTGCCTGCTTCACGTCGAACAGGCGCGAGGCAATGCCGAACGGCACCGAGCGCACGAAACCTACCGTGGTCTGGGCCAGCCGGTCCCGGTTGGCGCCCTTGGCCAGTACGGCGGCGACGGTTGCCGGCGTTTCCCCCATCGCTTGGAGCCGTTCTGCGCGCTGCTGGATCAGGATCTCGAATTGCGCATCGTTGGTACCGTCAAAGTGCGGCCTGAAAATATCGCGCAACTGGTCGGCTATCGGCATCCAGTGGGGGATGTCGATGCCACGGCCGGTCTGCCCGGGGTCGGCGGTATGCGGCGGTGAGCCCCCCGGCGGCGAATTCGATTCGATGGATCCGATCGATTGTGCGCGGATGGAGGCCGCCGCGGAGAACCACTGGCTCACATCGCTGTTGCTGCGCTCGGATTGGCCGCTCAGCAGCGCCCTCGGGGATGCCGGAGACGTCGGCGAATGGTGGGATGCCATCTCGATAGCGGATTCCTGCGCGCTGGCGGGCTGCCGCTGGCTGCCGATGGAGAGCCGGCCCGATTCCGTCCGCGACGATTGCGAAGACAGGGTCCGCAAGGCGGACAGCTCGGCCGAGGGCGCGCGGCCGGATGGCGTGTGCGCCGGGGCCGGAGTGGAGCCGGTGGCTTCTTGCGGATGCGTCGGGACGGACGCAACGCCGCTGGCGCGGTCAAGGGAGGTTCGCAGCATGATTCGGATTCCGTTTGCGGTCGGGCAGGCGTGAATGACCGCACTCTGGCACTAAATTAGGCGTTCGGCATCGTGTCGGTGAGCGCCCAGGCGAAGTCCCGTCGCCGAGCCCGAATGAACCCGGGGTATCCGGCTACCGCCAATAGCCGCGTATCTTCTTGGCCAGGTCGACCTTGGCCGCCGCGCGTGCCTCGGCCGCCGGGTCGGCGCCGGGTTCGGGCGGCGGCCAGGCGCAGGCCTCGAACAGCGGCAGCAGCGCCGGCGGAATGAAGCGCGTGCGCGATGCGTAGAGGTGGCGGTCGCCGTTGGGCGTCTGCTGGGTCATGTAGAAGCGCTGCGGCACCAGGATGTCGAGGTGGTCGCGGGCGCGCGTCATGGCCACGTAGAGCAGCCGGCGCTCTTCCTCCAGCTCGTCGTGCGAGCCGGCGCCCAGGTCGGCGGGCATGCAGCCGTCCACGGCGTTGAGCAGGTAGACGGCCTTCCACTCCTGCCCCTTGGAGGAGTGGATGGTCGACAGGATCAGGTAGTCCTCGTCGCGGTACGGCTCGCCGGATTCATCGCTGGTCAGCTCGGGCGGGTCGAGCGTCATCTCGGTCAGGAAGCGCTCGCGCGAGGCGTAGGTCGCGGCCATGCGGGCGAGCTGGTCGAGATCGCCCTGGCGGACGGCCGCATCGTCGTGCAGGCGCTCCATGTGGGGGGCGTACCAGGCGCCGACGGCCTCCAGTTCACCGGCCCAGGTTGCGTTGTCCTTCGGTGCGCGCAGCGTGGCCATCAGCGTCATCAGCGCCGCCCAGTCGCCGGCCAGGCGTGCCGGCGGCGCATGGGCCAGCAGCGCGGCGACCGGGTCGGCCGCCTCGGCCATGGCATCGAGCACGCGCGCGGCGGTGGCGGGGCCGGCGCCCGGCAGCAGCTGGATGACGCGGAAGCTGGCGATGCGGTTGCGCGGATTCTCGGCCCAGCGCAGCACCGACAGCACGTCCTTGACGTGCGCGGCCTCCAGGAATTTGAGTCCGCCGTATTTGACGAAGGGGATGTTGCGGCGGGCGAGTTCGATCTCCAGCGGCGCGCTGTGGCTGGCGGTGCGGAACAGCACGGCCTGCGACTTCAGCGCCAGCCCGCCCTCGCGATGCCGCAGCACCTGCTCGGCCACGCAGCGCGCTTGCTCGGCCTCGTCGCGCACCGAGATCAGGCGCGGGCGGTGGGTCGATGCGCGGTCGGTCCACAGCGTCTTGGCGAAGCGCTCGGTGGCAAAGCGCATCACGCCGTTGGACGCCTCCAGGATCGGCTGTGTGGAGCGGTAATTGTGCTCCAGCAGCACCGTGTGCGCCGGCCGCGTGAAGTGGCGCGGGAAGTCGAGGATGTTGCGCACCGTCGCCGCGCGGAAGGCGTAGATGGATTGCGCATCGTCGCCGACCACCGTCAGGCCGCGCCCGTCGGGCCGCAGCGCGCGCAGGATCGACGACTGCAGCCGGTTCGTGTCCTGGTATTCGTCGACGAGGATGTGGTCGAAGCGCGCGCCGATCTCGGCGGCCAGGCCGGCGTCGGCCACCATCGCGTGCCAGTACAGCAGCAGGTCGTCGTAGTCGAGGATGTGCTGGGCCTGCTTGGCCTCCACGTAGGCGTCGAACAGCGTGCGCAGCTGCGCCTGCCACATCGCGCACCACGGGAAGTGCTGCCTGAGCACGGCATCCAGCGGGCTCTCGGCATTGATGGCGCGCGAGTAGATGGCCAGGCAGGTCTGCTTGAGCGGGAAGCGGCGTTCCTTGGTCGACAGGTTCAACTCATGCCGCACGACATTGAGCAGGTCGGCCGCGTCGCTGCGGTCGTGGATGGTGAAATCGGGCGCGAGGCCGATGCGCTCGGCGTATTCGCGCAGCAGGCGCGCGCCGATGCCGTGGAAGGTGCCGGCCCAGGGCAGCGCGGTCCGGTATGCGGTGCCGGCGGCCGACCGCGCGCCGGCGCTGCCCTGCAGGGCGCGCGCCAGCAGGTGGCCGGCGCGGGTGGACAGCTCGCTCGCCGCCCGGCGCGAGAACGTCAGCAGCAGGATGCGCTGCGGATCGGCGCCATTGGCCACCAGGTGCGCCACTCGCCAGCCCAGCGTATGCGTCTTGCCGGAGCCCGCGCCCGCCAGCACCAGCAGCGGGCCTGTCTGCGCCGCATCCGCCCCCGAAATGCCGAACTCGACGGCCAGGCGCTGCTGGTCGTTCAGTTGCGCCAGGTAGTCGGGCGCGGGGGCGGTTTCCGGGGTGGGGATGGCGGCGGGCACGGCGGGTGTCACGGAAGCGAACTGTATAAATATAAGGGGTATCCACTTAGCTCCAGCTATGCCAGAATTACTGGATGGATATACAGGTAGAACGCATCTTACCGCCAGAAGCCGGCAAGGACTACCCCCGCAACTGGAACGAGTTTCTGGACCGGTTCGGCACGGAAGAGGCCTGCCTGTCGTACCTGGTGGCATTGCGGTGGCCGCAGGGATTCATTTGTCCTGATTGCGGCTTGGCAGCCGAGCCTTATCGGTCGAGTCGCACTCGCCTGATGTGCCGCAGTTGCGGCCACCAAACGACGGTGACAGCTGGCACGATATTCGACAAGACCCGCACTCCACTGCGGGTGTGGCTGGCCGGCGCCTGGTATCTGACCAATCAGAAGCAAGGCGTCAGCGCCCTTGGCTTGCAGCGAGTGTTGGGATTGGGCAGCTACCAGACTGCTTGGACAATGTTGCACCGGTTCCGCCGGGCCATGGTCCGGCCTGAGCGTGAACGCCTGAAGGGGTGTGTTGAGGTTGACGAGACCTACCTTGCCATCACAGACCGCGAAGCCCCCATCTCGGCCGTCAATCGCAAGAACAACACGAGCAAGGTGTTGGTCGTCCTGGCTGTCGAAATGCTCCAGCCCAAAGGCTTTGGCCGAATTCGCTTGCAGCGCATCCGCAACGATGCGGAGGAGTGCATCGTTCCGTTCGTGCAGGCGTCGATTGAGCCTGGTGCGCAGGTCAGGACCGACGGGTCGGCAGCCTACCGGTCCTTGAGCAAGTTGGGCTATGATCACCAGAGCAATGTGATGCTTGGCGCCGAGGTGCCGGCGCATGTCTCGATGGCCGGCGTGCATCGGGTCGCCTCGCTGGTCAAACGCTGGATTCTCGGCACGCACCACGGCTCGGTTCAGCCCGAGCATCTGGACGCCTACCTGGACGAGTTCGTGTTCCGCTTCAATCGCCGCACCTCGGGCTCGCGCGGCATGCTGTTCTACCGGTTGCTTCAGCAGGCCGTGGTTACGGCCCCCGTGACCTATGCGGATGTGATTCAGTCGAACGACTCATCCGCGTCTTGAGCAGCCGCGACCTCGACAAGTCAACGTACTGACGCCATAGGCACAAACCGAACACCGTTCCTCTCTTGCACAGAGTCAATCGCATGGAACCCGAGCCTTTCGTAGACAGGTACGGCGTGGAGAGATGAGTTGACAGTGAAGCTGCCAGTAGCTCCGTCCAACTCAGCATCGGCACGCGCGTACTCCCACAGCGCGCGAGCAACGCCCCGGCCTTGCGCCTCGGGCGCAACAAACAAGTGATAGATGTGTTTGCGATCCTTTAGCGCGCATACCCCAACAAGCAAGCCGGACTCCATAGCGACGAAGTATTTGCAAGCGGGGGCGGTGATGAGAGCGGCGATCGCGGCCGGCTCGAAAGTCGTGAGGAAGGGCTGCGCAGCCGCGCTGCTGGCCTCGCCCAGAAAGTAGTGAGCGAGCCCTTGAATAAGCTGACTAATCTCGGTGGCCTGGGAGGGGGCGGCCTTCAAAACACTGAACCCGGGCATGTGCAAAGCTGTTCTCGCTGGAGCGGATTAGCGGAAGGTCGTATTGTCGCCTACGACGGCTTCTGGCCCATTTTGAGCCACTGAGCGATAAGCGTAGCGCTTCCTTACCAATATCGCTAATAACTGTATGCCCATCCAGTATATTGAGGCACTGGAGCTAAAAGGATACCCCTTATAAATATACAGCATCGTCCGGCCTCGCCAGCCCGTCCGGCCCGGGATTACGTCGGCTGAGGCTGCAGCGCGATCACCGCCATGCCGGCCAGCGCGATGGCCGCGCCGCCGATGTCCCAGCGCGTCAGTGTGGCGCCATCGACGACGCGCAGCCATGCCAGTGCCACGGCGATGTACATGCCGCCATACGCGGCGTAGGTTCGTCCCGCCGCCGTCGGGTGCAGCGTCAGCAGCCACGCGAACAGCGCCAGAGACAGGGCCGCGGGCATCAGCAGCCAGGCGCTTTTGGCCTGCCGCAGGACCAGCCACGGCAGGTAGCAGCCGACGATTTCGGCGAGCGCGGTGAGGGCGAACAGGAAAGCGATGCGGAGGAATTCCAAGGTGCGGCGTCCCAGGGGCGATCAGGAATCGGGGCACCCGGATTGTGGCATGCCGGTGCGCCGCTTCCCGTGCGTGTCCGCCAGTCCGCTCACTCGCCGCCGCGGCGCTGGTTGAACCAGCGGTCGAGCAGCTTGCCCGCCGCCTCGCGGCCGCCGAGGCCGAACGACAGCGCCACCGCCACCGCGATCGCCCCGAGCACCAGGCCGAACGCGAGCTGCACGATCTCGTTCGCGATGCCCATGGCGCGCAGCCCCATCGCAAAGACGAGGCCGAGGATCGCGAACTGCGCGATCCGCGAGAACAGCGCGCTGTGCTCGCGGTCCGCCTGCTCGATCACGCGGCGCGCCAGCCCCGCGAGCCAGAAGCCGATCACCAGGATCACGCCGCCCATCAGCACGTGCGCGCCGAACTCGATGAACAGCGTGACGACGTCGCGCACCTGCGCGAAGTTGAGCCGGTTCGCGGCCTCGACCGTGGCGAACAGCATCGCGAAGAACACGATCAGGCGGGCGGCCAGCACCGACGGCTGCAGCATCCCCGCGAACACGCGCTCGACGCCGAGCACGGCCGGCAGCCCGTCGACGCCGGCCGCGACGAGCAGCTTCTGCGCGAGCGCCGCGACGAAGCGTGCGACATAGAACGTGACGAGCACGATCACCACCGCCGCGATGATGTTCGGCACCGCGCCGAGGAACTGGTCGAGCATGTTGGTCGCCGGGCGCGAGATCGCTTCGATCTTCAGCGCGTCGAGCGCGGAGATCAGCGTCGGCACGAACACGAACACGTAGACCAGCGTGCCGACCAGGTTCGACACGCGCACCGGCGCCAGGCTGTCGACGCTCTGCGTGAGCCGGTCGGCGCCCGCCGCGATGAGCAGGTTCGTGACGAGGCCGCGCAGCACGCGCGCCACCAGCCAGCCGACGAAGCCGATCACCGCCGCGGCGAACACGTTCGGCACGATCGCCAGCAGCTTGTCGATCATGCCCTGCACCGGCGCGAGCAGGCCCGACAGCGAGAACGCCGACAGGATCGCGGGCAGGAACATCAGGATGACGAGCCAGAACAGCACGTCGCCGAGGTAGCCGCTCATCGGTTTCATGCCGGCGCTGGCCGACAGCTTGCTGTCGAGGTTGCCGGTCTTGAGCGCGCGGTTCACCACGCTGCGCAGCATCGACGCGAGCAGCCACGCGATCAGCACCAGCGCCGCGCCGCCGATCAGGTTCGGCAGGTAGTTGACGATGTTGGTGACGAGCTGGGAGAACGGATTGGACACCTCGGACAGGTTGAGCACGTTGAAGATGCCCACCGCGGTGACCAGCAGCACGAGCCAGAACAGTCCGCCCGCGACGATGCCCTCGACCTGCGCGCCCTGGCCGGTGCTCTCCGCGATGCGCTGGTCGACCTTCAGTGCGGCGAGCAGCCGCCGCGTGCCCGCCCGCACCGCGATGGCGATCAGCCAGCCGACCACCAGGATGCCGATCGCGCCGGCGATCTTCGGCAGGTAGCCGCCCAGCGTGGCCTGCAGCGACGTGAGGAAACCGGATGCGTCCATTGCCTTCTCTCCCGAAAACGTGGTGTTGCGATTGGATACGAACGACCTGCGTACTTCGAAACCGCGTGCCCAAAGCGACCTTAGCCCAGAAAGTGCACGGCGGCCGCCGATTTCATGTTTGTTTTACTTTAGGCGGATGCGGACGGTGCGCACGCGTGGCCACGCGCTGCACATGGTGAAATGTGTCGGGAATGCAAGCGGCATCGGCGCGCGGCACCGCCTTGACCCGGGGCCGGCGCGAGCGCGGCCGCCGGCCGGTTGCCAGGCTCAGCGCCCCAGCTTCGGCGGCACGGCGTGCGCGCCGCGCGTTTCGCGGAACCACAGCGCCAGGCTTTCGTCCTCCAGCGCGTAGGCGCCGCGCGATTCCTTCCAGATCAGGTTCTTGTCGCGCAGCGCGTCCAGCGCGGCCTGTACCGTGGCGGTGGAGAACTCGCTGTGGCCCAGGCGAGCGGCATAGGCCTTCATCGATGCCTCCGCGAACGGCGAATAGGCCTGGCCGCGCTCGATCAGCACCGCCAGCACGGCGCGCTGGATCTCGGTGAGCGCGCTGTATTCGCTTTCGATCTCGCCCCAGATGCGGTCGCGCCAGCCCTGCGCGCCGCGCTTGAGCAGCTCGCCCAGGCTGGCCGCCTCGCCCAGCTCCAGCGCGATCTCGCTGACGATGGCCTTGAGCATCTCGGGCCGGTGTCCGACCAGTTGGAAGGCGGCGAACACGTCGTCGTCCTTGAACTGGTTGTCGGGTGCCAGGTGCTGGTTGACCCAGGCCGCGTAGGCCGACACGAAGGCCCGTCCCAGCAGCGGGAAATTGGTCACGCGCGAGCCGAAGAACGGCTGCGTGCGGTTGAGCAGCAGGTTGGCGAGCTTGTCGCGGTTGGAGCCCGTGAAGACCAGGAACAGGTGCGGCGAGGCCACGCCCTGGTTCATCTGGTCGCGCGCGGCCTTGAGCGCGAACATGGCGTTGGTGCCGGCCTCGGTGGAGAGCGCGTGCTGGGCCTCGTCGACGATCAGCACGATGGGCTGCCGCGCCGCCCTGTAGAGCGTGTCCAGCGCATCGGCCAGCGTGACGCCCGGCGGCAGGCCGGTCTTGCCGAGGTCGAAGGTGAAGGTGCGCAGCACGCTGATCTTTTCCATGCCGGCCGACTTGGCCAGCTTGGCGATCGGTCCGTCGAATTCGGCCAGCTTGGCCTTGATGCCATCGGCGATCATCAGCCCGGGGTCGCGGGCGCGGTCGGCCCACAGGTCGACGTAGATGGCGATCCAGCCGCGGCGTTCCACTTCGGGCACCAGGTCTTCGCGCAGGAAGGTGCTCTTGCCGGTGCGCCGGGGCGCCGCCAGGAACAGGCCCGAGCGCGCGTCCGCCAGCCCCTTGCCCTCCAGGCTGTCGCACAGGGTGTGGGCGAGGTCCTGCCGGTGGAAGCTGAAGCGGCCGGTATCGGTGTCGGAATCCATGGAAGCCCTCGTTTAGACTCAATTATGGAATGCGGTATAAATTATAGCCAATCCAATAATTGACGATAAATCGCCGTGGAGGGGCTGGCCGGCGCCGTTTGCGCGGCACTGTGCCGCACGCAAACGGGGGAACCCTGTGCCGGGCTATACTCGCCCGGCTTCCCATCGTGTCCATGTTCCCGCGCCGCTGGTTCTTCCTCGTCTGGCTTGCGATCGTACTGAACGTACTGTCGCCCGTGCTCGCCTCCGCCCGCGCGGCGCAGTCGGGCACGCTGGCCGTCGACCTGTGCAGCGCGACGGCACCGCATGGCAGCACCGTGCGGATCGCCATCGACCTGCGCGACGAGGGCGCGCCCAGCCCCGCCGCCGACCACCACGGCGTGGCGCACTGTCTCTATTGCCCCGGCTTTGCCGCCGGGTTTGCGCTGGCCTCGCCGCCCGCGCCCGGGGTGCCGACCGCGCGTTTCGCCTATCGCGTGCGCCAGCCGGCGGCGCCGCTGCCCGTGCATGCGCGCAATGCGCTGCGCGTGGCCGAATCGCGCGCGCCGCCCCGGTCTCCGATGCCGCTGTCGAGCTGACGCGCCCGCGGGAGTGATCTCCGCGGCGCGCTTGCGCCTGGCCGTATCCGGCCGGCGTCACCGTCAATCCGGAGACCTTCCCGATGTCACCCCTCCAGCGCGCAACGGCTGCCATGCCGCTGCGCACGCCGGTGTGCCGCGCCGTGCTCGCGCTCGCCGCTGCCGCACCGCTGTCCGCCTTTGCCGCCGTCGATGCCGATGCCGTCGGGGCCGCGCCGGCTTTCGTCGCCCAGGAACTCGCGCCCACCGTGGCGCATGCCGGCACGGCTTCCGCGCCGTTCGCCCGCAACACCCCCGCCGTGGTCCAGACCGTGACCGCCGACCAACTGGCCGACCGCAACCTCGTCACCGCCGAAGACGCGCTCAAGTACCAGCCCAACGTGATGGTGCGCCGGCGCTTCATCGGCGACCGCAATGCGATCTTCGCCGGCCGCGATTTCAACGAGATCCAGAGCGCGCGGGCCTGCTGTACGCCGACGGCATCCTGCTGTCGAACCTGCTCGGCTCCAGCTACGGCTACCCGCCGCGCTGGTCGATGGTCGGCCCCGACGACCTGGCCCGCGTCGATATCCTGTACGGGCCGTTCTCGGCGCTGCTGCCGGGCAACTCGATGGGCACCACGATTGCGCTCACCCTGCGCAAGCCCGAGGCCTTCGAAGCCGGCGCGCAGACCCAGGTCATGCGCCAGCACTACAGCGATGCCTACGGCTTCTCGCGCAACGTCACCGGCAACCACGAGAGCGCCTCGCTGGGCGATCGCATCGGCCGGCTCTGGTATGCGCTGTCGGTCGACCGGCTGGAGAACGACAGCCAGCCGATGCAGTACGCCACGCCCAATTCGGTCTTCACCGGCGGCCAGGCGAGCGTTCCGGTGACCGGCGCGGTGCGCGATCTCGGCCCCGGCGGCCAGCCGCGCGTGATCCTCGGGGCGCAGATGCTCGAGCGCACGCAGCAGCTGCAGGAAACCCTGCGCCTGGGCTACGCCTTCAGCGAACGCCTGGAGGCCACGCTCACGCTCGGCCACTGGGAGAACCACTTCGCCGACCGCGCCGAAAGCTTCCTGCGCGATGCGACCCCGGCGGCGGCCGGCAACGTGGTCACCGGCGGCAATGTGCTGATCGGCGGCACGCCGTACACCATCGCCCAGAACGCCTTCGCGCCGCAGAACGGCGATCAGGAGAACTGGCTCTACGGCCTCGGCGTCAAGGGCCGGGTGGGCGACTGGAAGCTCGATGCCAACGCTTCCGCCTACGACGTCACGCGCGACATCCTGCGCGCATCGAACACGGCGTCGGCCGGCGGCCCCGGCACGGTGTTCTACGGCGACGGCACGGGCTGGTCCAACTTCGACCTCAAGGCGGTCTCGCCCACGGTGTCGGGCCATACCGTCACGACCGGCTACCACTACGACCAGTACCACCTGCGCAACCGGACCTTCAACGCGAGCCACTGGCCCACCGAGACGCTGTCGACGCTCAAGTCCAGCTACCAGGGCGATACCCGCACGCAGGCCCTGTTCGCGCAGGATGCCTGGGCCTTCGCGCCGCGCTGGCTGGCGACGCTGGGGCTGCGTTACGAAACCTGGCGCGCCGACAACGGCCGGCTCGGCAACGCCGGCACCACGCTGGGCTACGCCGGACGCACGGAAGATGCCTTCTCGCCCAAGGCGGCGCTGCAATGGCAGGCCACGCAGGACATGCTGCTGCGCTTGTCATACGGCCGCGCGGTGCGCTTCCCAACCGTGGCCGAGCTGTTCCAGGGCAGCATCAGCGGCAACACCATCGTCAACAACGACCCCAACCTCAAGCCCGAGCGCGCCAACGACCTCGACTTCACCGTCGAGCAGGCGGTGACCAGCGGCATGCTGCGCGCCAGCCTGTTCCAGAGCGACGTGCGCGACAGCCTCTACACGCAGACCAACATCACCGTCACGCCCAACGTGACCAGCGTGCAGAACGTCGACCGCGTGCGCACGCGCGGCATCGAGCTGGCGTATTCCGGGCAGGATGTGGCGCGCGATCTGGGCGTGCGCGGCGTGGACATCGAGGCCAATGCCGCCTTCACGCAAGCCAGGACGCTGGCCGATGCCGCCAACCCGGCCTATGTCGGCAAGGTCTGGCCGCGCATGCCGCGCGTGCGGGCCAACCTGTTCGCCAGCTGGCACGCGAGCGCCGGCTGGACTCTCGGCGCGGGGCTACGCTATTCGGGGCGGCAGTACGGCACGCTCGACAACACCGACGTGCTGCCCGAGGTCTATGGCGGCACCAGCCGCTTCTTCACCGTGGATCTCAAGGCCGGCTACCGCGTCGACAAGCATGTCACGCTGGCGCTGGGCGTCGACAACCTGACCGACCGGCGGTACTTCGTCTATCACCCGTATCCGTCCCGGACCTTTTATGGGCAACTGAAATGGCGTCTATGATGCATCCGATCTCCCGGCTGACGGCCGGACTGCTGCTGTCGCTGGCGGCGACGCTGGCCGGCGCGCACGCAGGCCACGAGCATGGCGGCACCGCCGCGCAGGCGGCCAAGCCGCAGCTCGCCACCACCGCCGCGTTCGACCCGGCCGGCCGTCTGTGGGTGACCCGGGCCGAGGGCCGGCACGTGGTGGTCGCGTGGTCCGACGATCTGGGCATGACATGGTCGGCGCCCCGGCGCCTCAATCCGCAGCCCGAGCCCATCTACACCGACGGCGAGAACCGCCCCAAGGTGCTCGCCAGCCCCGACGGCGCACTCTACGTGACCTGGTCGCGCCCGCTGGAGGCGCCGTACACCGGGTTTGTCCGCTTCTCGCGCTCGCTCGACGGCGGCCGGACCTGGAGCGCGCCCGCGACGGTCCACCACGACCGGCAGCCGATCACGCACCGCTTCGATTCCATCGCGGTGGACGGCGCTGGCCGCCTCTTCATCACCTGGATCGACAAGCGCGATTTGCTGCGCGCGCAGGCGGCGGGGCAGCCGTATGACGGGGCGGCGGTCTACTACACCGTCTCCACCGATCGCGGCGCCACCTTCGCGCCGGAGCGCAAGGTTGCCGACCAGACCTGCGAGTGCTGCCGCATCGCGCTCGCGCCCGATGCGGATGGCCGCATGCTGGCCCTGTGGCGCAACGTCTTCGCCGGCCAGATCCGCGATCACGCGCTGGCGGCGCTGCCCGTCGACGCAACGCCACCGACCACCACGCGCGCCACCTTCTCCGACTGGCGGGTCGAGGCCTGCCCCCATCACGGCCCGGCGCTGGCCGTAACGGCGGACGGTATGCGGCACATGGCGTGGTTCTCCATGGCGCAGGGCAAGCCGGGGCTGTTCTACAGCCGCCTGTCCGCCGACGGCAAGCCGGTGGGCGGAGCCTGGGCGTTCACCGGCGCGGCGCAGGCCGGCGCGCAGGCTTCGCATCCGGCGCTGCTGTCCGCGGACGGCGCGCTCTGGCTGGCATGGAAGCAGTTCGCCGATGACCGCATGCAGATCCTGCTGCGCAAGTCGACCGACGGCGGAGCGCACTGGAGCGCGCCCGCCAGCCTCGCGCGCACCGACGGCGGCAGCGATCATCCGCAGCTGCTGGCGCGCGATCGCCATGTCTACCTGTCATGGCGCACGCAGGCCGAGGGCTACCGCCTCATCGACGTGACCGATGCCGTGCCGCCCGACGCCGCCCTGGAGGCCGCGCCATGAGCCGCTGGAAATCGGTGGCGATGGGTTTGGCGCTGTCGGTCGCCGTGCTGGCGGCACATGCGGACGGTGCCCTGCGGTTCCAGCCGCTGCATGCCGGCGACGTGCAGGCCATGCTGCGGACACCGCGGCCGCGCCCGCTCATCGTCGAGCTCTGGGCGCTCGATTGCAGCTACTGCCGCGAGAACATCGCCCGCATCGCCGAGTGGCGGCGCGCCGGTCGGCGGCGTGTGGATGTGGTGATGGTGGCCATGGACGGCCCTGAGCAGGCTGCGATGCTGAACCGCGCATTGGCGCCGCTGGTGCGCGATGCCCGCATCGGCCTCGCGCATGTGCCGCAGTACGCCAACGCCGAGGCCATGCCGGAGCGCCTGCGCGCCGCGTTCGACCCCGAGTGGCAGGGCGAGTTGCCGAGGACGCTGATCCTGCGGACCGATGGCCGGCGGCATGCGTCGAGCGGGCTGCTGACACCGCAAACGTTGGACGCCGCGTTCAGTGATTAGATGGGGGCGAGCGGTGTACGAAAGGCGTGTGCAGACCCCCCTCGTCGTTGGGGTATGGCGAGGGGCGTGCCCTTTTTATAATGGCCTCGCTTTGTGAATTCCGGCGCATGCTCATTCACAAAGCACACCCGACCATCTTTCGTCGTTAAAGGCTGAAGATGTTAAGCCCGCCCGCCCCCCGGCCCGCGGGCTTTTTCTTTGCTGGTTCGGACCGGGGGCGGATCATACCGCAGCTTCAACGTGCTGTCGCGTGCGACGAAGTGGGGGATGGGCCATGCGTTCCGCTTTCCATTCCGCGTTCCGTTGCATCGAATCCGATCGCTACAGCCACGATCAGGATGGCGATACCGCGCGCAACGAAGAAGATGATTTGCGCGCGGAAGCGATCGGCGCACGGGATGGCCGATCCGGCCTTGCTGCCCGCGGGCCGGACACGGTGCGCGGCAGGCGCAAACGTTGGGCCGCGATGGCAGCGTGGCGCAGCCGGTTTGCCGTGAGCGGGATGGACGCGCGGCATGGCGGCTTGGGTGCGTGTCAGGCATGCGACCACGCGCGCCAGAACAGCAGCGCCGTCATCGAAAAGCCGAAGGCGGAGATCAGCAGCCGCACGACCGGCACCGGCAGGCGACGCGCCACGTGCGCACCCAGGTAGCCGCCCAGCGCGGCGGCGGCCAGCATCACCAGCGTCTGCGGCCACCAGACCAGCTTCGCGGCGGCAAAGCACAGCACGGCCACCACGTTGGTCGCGCCCACCAGCAGCGTGCGCGAGGCGTTGAGCGCGCGGAGGTCGTCATGGCCGAGCAGGGACCACACCGCCATCATCATGATCCCCACCGCCCCGCCGAAGTAGCCGCCGTAGACGGCCAGCGCGCCCTGCGCGAGCAGCAGCGCAGGCCGGCCGATCCGCATCCGCCGGCGCAGCCATGCGCCGGCCTGCCTGCCGAACGCAAAGGCGAGCGAGCCCACCAGCAGCAGCCACGGCACAATGAAGTCGAACGCGCGCGACGGCGTGAACAGCAGCAGCAGCGCGCCGGCCAGCCCGCCGGTCAGGCTCACCGCCACCATGGCCCGCATCGATACCTGCTCGAAGCCGCGATAGTCGCGCCGGTATGCCCAGGCGGATGTGGCCGCGCCGGGCAGCAGGGCGACCGTGCTCGACGCATTGGCCGAGACCGAGGGCACGCCCGCGAACATCAGCGCGGGCAGGGTCACGAACGAGCCGCCGCCGGCCAGCGCGTTCATCGCGCCGGCAAGCAGGCCCGCGCCGAACAGCAGCGGCGTGGCGGATTCCATGTGGGGGCGTGGGGGTTGCAGATGCCTCAGTTTCGGCCACTGGTGTGTGCGCCGCAATCTGCGATACATTGACCCAGCCTCAGGCTGGGACTGAGGCACACCGTTTTTCCGGGCGAGATTGCTATGCGCTTCGACCTGACCGACCTGCGCCTTTTCCTGCATACCGCCGAGTCCGGCAGCATCACGGCCGGCGCCGAGCGTGCGCACCTCACGCTGGCTTCGGCCAGCGCGCGCATCCGCGGCATGGAGGCGGCGCTCGGCGTGCCGCTGCTGACGCGCAACCGGCGCGGCGTGGAGACGACCGCCGCGGGTCGCACGCTGGTGCACCACGCGCGCGTGGTGCTGCAACAGATGGAGCGCATGCGCGGCGAGCTGGGCGAATATGCGCGCGGGCTCAAGGGCCACGTGCGCCTGCTGTCCAACACCGCTGCCATGACGGAGTTCTTGCCCGAGACCCTGAGCGCGTTCCTGGCCCAGCATCCGGAAGTCGATATCGACCTGGAGGAGCTGGTCAGCCATGAGATCGTGGAGGCGGTGGCGCAGGGGCGGGCGGACATCGGCATTGTCAACGACGCGGTGGACCTGTCGGGGCTGGAGACCTTCCCGTTCCGCCACGACCGCCTCGTGCTGGTGACCGCGCGCGATCATCCGCTCGCCGCGCGGCGCGAGATCGCCTTCGTCGACGCCTTGCAGGAAGATTTCGTCGGCCTGACCGGCGACAACGCGCTGCAGGCCTACCTGGCGGGACACGCCGCGCGCGCCGGCTACCGGCTGAAGTACCGCGTGCGGCTGCGCAGCTTCGACGCGGTGTGCCGCATGGTGGAGCGCAACGTCGGCGTAGGGGTGATCCCGGAGCACGCCGCCATCCGGCTGCAGCGCTCGATGGGCATCCGCCGCGTGGGCCTGACCGACGCCTGGGCGACACGGCTGCTGCGCATCTGCGTGCGCCGCTTCGATGATCTGCCGGCCTACGCACGCCAGTTGATCGAACATTTGCGCGAGGCCTGAATCCGGGCGCCGTCCTTCGTTCGGCTGAAACGCGCGGCCGGCACTCGCACCGCCGGCCGCTCGCCAGTACACTGCAAGCAACTGTGTCTGCTGCGGTGGATGCGGCGACGCAGCATGCATCACAACCACGGATCCGTCCGGCCACCGTTCCACCGCGGTCGTCGTCGAGGTTGTCCCGATCCGTCCAGATGGAGCGCCTATGGCTTCCGCCGGTGTCCCCCCGATTGGCCTGCTGCATGCCGCGCGGGCGCTGCGCATCTATCGGCGCCACGAGATCCACGCGCTGGGGTGGATCGCGCTGGGCGTGTGCCTGCGCAGCCCGGCCCCGATGGTCGCCGTCAGCGTCGCGCTGCTCGCGGTCTGCGCATGGACGCTGACCCGCCACATCCAATATCTCAAGCCCCTGTACGAACTGCCCGTGTTCAGCCGTGTGCTGGCCCACTGGGGCATGTCGTTCGCGGCGATCAGCGCGGCACTGCTGGCGGTGGAGCTGGCCACCGGCGCCGGCCGCGGTGCCTGGCTCGGCGCGGGCTGGCTGGAGCTGCCGTGGACGTCGCTGCCTGGCGAGGTGTCCGGCCTGGCCGAATGGGTGCTGGCGGGCGCCCAGTGGGCCGCCGCGCTGGCGGTGGTGGCGGCCGCTGCGGCCTGGGCCTGGCTGAGCCTGGGCGGCGGCCGCTCGTTGCGCCTGCCGCCGCGCTCGCAATGAGCGCGCGCCCCGGTGGCGCGTGCCGATCCGTTTGTTGTCCGTTGCCGTTTGCCGTCGCAGGCCGATCCGCGCCCGGAACAAGGCGCCGCCCAACCACAGGAGACCAGGCATGACATCGCTGGAGGCATTCCTCCGGTGCCGCGACGCTCTGCTCGCGCATCGGGAGGACTACGACACCGCCGCGCGCGACTTCGCATGGCCGGCGCTGGACCGCTTCAACTGGGCGCTCGACTATTTCGACGGCATGGCGCGCGGCAACGGGGCCACCGCGCTGTGGGTGCTCGACGAGCAGGGCGGCGAGACGCGCCTGTCGTTCGCGCAGATGGCCGAGCGCTCGGCGCGCGTGGCCAACCACCTGCGCGCGCTCGGCGTGCGGCGCGGCGACCGCGTCATGCTGATGCTCGGCAACGTGCCGGCGCTGTGGGACGTGATGCTCGCCTGCATGAAGCTGGGCGCGATCATCATCCCCGCGACCACGCTGCTGACGGCCGATGACCTGCGCGAGCGCATCGCCATGGGCGAAGTCGGGCACGTGGTGGCCGGCGCCACCGATTGCGCCAAGCTGGACGGGGTGGCCGGCACCTTCACCCGCATCGCGGCCGGGGCGGACCGCGCGCCGGCCGGCTGGCATCGGCTGGAGGACGCCTATGCCGCGTCGCCCGAGTTCACGCCCGACGCGCCGACGCAGGCGAGCGACCCGCTGCTGCTGTATTTCACCTCGGGGACCACCTCGCGGCCCAAGCTGGTGATGCACACGCATGCGAGCTACCCGGTCGGGCATCTGTCGACGCTGTACTGGATCGGCCTGCGCCCCGGCGATGTCCACTGGAACATCAGTTCGCCGGGCTGGGCCAAGCATGCGTGGAGCTGCTTCTTCGCGCCATGGAATGCCGGCGCCACCGTGTTCGTCTACAATGCCGCTCGCTTCGAGGCCCGGGCGGTGCTGGACGTGCTGTGCCGTGCGGGGGTCACGACGCTGTGCGCGCCGCCCACGGTCTGGCGCCTGCTGATCCAGGAGGACTTGGCTGCCTGGAAGCCCGTGCTGCGCGAGCTGATCGGCGCCGGCGAGCCGCTCAACCCCGAGGTGATCGAGCGCGTGCGCGCGGCGTGGGGCATCACCATCCGCGACGGCTACGGCCAGACCGAGACCACCTGCCAGATCGGCAACAGCCCCGGCCAGCCGGTCAAGCCGGGCTCGATGGGCCGGCCGCTGCCGGGCTACCGCATCACGCTGCGCGATCCCGACGGCAACCCGGCCGACGAGGGCGAGATCTGCATCGAACTGGATCCGCGCCCGATGGCGCTGATGGCGGGCTACGCCGGCAACGCCGACAAGACCGCCGAGGCGATGCGCGGCGGGGTGTACCACACCTCCGACATCGCCGCGCGCGATGCCGACGGCTATCTCACCTATGTCGGCCGCGCCGACGATGTGTTCAAGGCGTCCGACTACCGTGTGAGTCCGTTCGAACTGGAGAGCGTGCTGATCGAGCACCCGGCCATCGCCGAAGCCGCCGTGGTGCCGAGCCCCGACCCGCTGCGCCTGGCCGTGCCCAAGGCCTTCCTGGTGCTGCGCGCCGGACACGTGGCCGGCCCCGACCTGGCGCGCGACATCCTGCGGTTCTGCCGGGCCCGGCTGGCGTCATACAAGCGCGTGCGGCGCATCGAGTTCGCGGAGCTGCCCAAGACCATCTCGGGCAAGATCCGGCGCGTCGAGCTGCGCCAGCGCGAAGCGGCCCGTCCGGAGACGGGCCGCAACCTGCATGAATACTGGGAAGACGACTTCCCGGCCGACTGATCGATCGACCGATGGACGGCTAGCTCAGCGTGCCCAGCAGCGTCTTGCCGGCCAGCACGAACATGAAGAAGCCGAAGCCCTTGCGCAGGACCGCGACCGGCAGCCACGCCGCGGTCTTGACGCCCAGCTTGGACGCCACGATCGAGCACACGCTCAGCGCCAGCAGCGCGCGCAGGTCGATATAGCCCCAGCGCCAGTCGTGCGGCGAGCCGGCGGTCAGCCCGAAGCCGAGGATGGCGCCCACCGAGATCGGCAGGATCACGCCGGTCGCGGTGCCGATGGCCGCGCGCAGCGACAGCCCGGCCTTGGTCAGGTAGAACGTGATGACCGAGGCGCCGCCCATGCCCGCCAGCGAATACGTCAGCCCCGACAGGAAGCCGGCCACGTGGCGGTACCGCTCGAGCCACGGCCAGGCGACCACCGCATCGCTGCGCTGCACGAGCAGCTTGATGCCGAAGTACCCGAGCATCAGCGCCAGCCCGAGCGCGAGCCACCCGCCCGGAATCCGGGCGGCGATGATGCCGCCCACCAGCGCGCCGAGCCCCGAGGGCAGCATCAGCTTGCGCAGCCAGGCACCGTCGACATTGCCGCGCTGCCGGTGGCTGAGATACGACGACAGCCCGGTGAAGGCCATGGTCGCGAGCGAGGTGCCGAAGGCGAGGCGGATCGCTTCGGTCATGTCCATGCCGGCGTCGCGGTAGACGTGGACGAGGATGGGGATGACGATGGCGCCGCCCCCGATGCCGAACATGCCGGCGAAGAAGCCGGCGGTCAGGCCGGCCAGAAGAAACAGGAAGAGCATGGTCGAGCCAATGGTGCAGAAATCAGGACAGCGGCGCACCGGCGGGTTGCCCGGTGCGCCGCGACGCGGTCTCGGAGGGGATCAGGCAGCAGCGAGCTGCGCGGCGTGCGATGCGTTCTCGCCCGCGGCCCAGAAGTTCACGGGCACGCCGGGAATCTGGGTCGTCTGGGCTTCAGCCTTGTCGGCGTGATCCTTGTTGAAATGGCCGCCGCGCGATTCTTTGCGGGCCGCCGCGCTCAACAGGACGAGATGCGCCGCATCGAAGATGTTCTGTGCCCGCAGCGCCTGCCCGTACGGCAGGACGCTGGCATGGCGCTCTTGCAGCTGGGCCATGTTCTGCAGGCCGATCTCGAGCCCCGTGTTGCTGCGCACGATCCCGGCGTGGTTCCACAGGATGGCGCGCAGGTCGGCGAGGAGGTTCGGGTGGAATGGCGTCTCGATCCTCTCCGGCAGCGTCAGGCGCAGGCGCGATGCGCTGCCGGCGGTGTCCGTCACGGATTGCGCGCAGGCCTTGCCCATGACGACGCATTCCAGCAGCGAATTGCTGGCCAGCCGGTTCGCGCCGTGCAGGCCGCAGTTGGCCACTTCGCCGATGGCATACAGCCCTTCGATATTGGTGCGGCCGGCCACGTCGGCGCTGATCCCGCCGCAAGTGTAATGCGCCGCCGGCGAGACCGGCACGCGGTGCTGCGACAGGTCGCACCCGTGGGCCCGGGTGATCTCGACCAGGTTCGGGAAATGCTGTTCGACGAATGCCGTGCCCTGGTGCGTGATGTCGAGCCACACATGGGACGTGCCGTGCGCCTGCATCTCCGAATAGATCGCGCGGGCCACGACGTCGCGCGGCGCCAGTTCCTGCTGGCTCGAATAGCCCGGCATGAAGCGCTCGTTGGCGACGTTGTAGAGCAGGCCGCCTTCGCCGCGCACGGCTTCGGTGATCAGGCTGATGACCCGGCCCTCGACCTGGAAGGCCGTGGGGTGGAATTGCACGAACTCCAGGTTCTCGATGGTCGCTCCGGCACGCCAGGCCATGGCAATGGCCTCGCCCTTGCTCGCGTGCGGGTTGGTCGCGTACTGATACAGCCCGGTCAGGCCGCCGGCGGCAAGCACCACCGTCGGCGCGCTGAAGACGGTGACTTCGCCGTCGGCCAGGCTTTCGGCGATGACGCCGCTGACGGCCTGCCCGTCGGAGATCAGTTCCACCGCCTCGTATTGCCGGATCCAGATGACGTTGGGCAGTTGGGCCACCTTGGCCTGCAGGGCCCGCATGATGCCGCGGCCCGTCATGTCGTCGACGTGCGCGACGCGGCGTTCGCTGTGTCCGCCTTCGCGGGTCAGGTGGATTTCACCGTCTTCGCGCGTGAAGGGCACGCCCTGGTCGATCAGCCAGCGCAGCACATCGCCGCCCTCGCACACGATCTGGCGCACGGCCGCCTCATCGCACAGGCCGTCGCCTGCGAGCAGCGTATCGCGGATGTGCTTGTCATGGTCGTCATCGGCCGAAAACACCGCCGAAATACCCCCCTGCGCCCAATAGCTCGACGGTTCATCGTATTTGTTGCGCGAGATGACACCGATTTTCAAACTCGGCGGCAAATGCAGCAGCAACGTCAGGGCGGCCAGGCCTTCTCCAACTACCAATACATCGAATTTCATATCGCGGATTTCATGTTTCGATTGACCGCTGGTCATGCAAAGTCGCCGGTCTTGTGGACCGGCGAAAACTGTTCGGCGGGCAGGGCACGCCGGTGCTCTTATGGTTGAGCCGGATTGTTGCCCAGGGATTTCCGGGCGGTTCCATGGTGATGGGTGATGCGGGGCAGCGGGCTGGAGTGAGTGCCTGCCGCTGAAACGATTGCAGTAAGGTGCAGAGAGGAGGCGGAATGTGCCGCAAGACATTCGCGGCGACAACTGAATGTTTTTAATATCTCTTTTCCGTCATGACGTGTCCGCTCGTTCCGGCCGGCGCCATGGACGGACCTTCAACGCAGGGCCGCCGGCTCCCGTCCGGCAGCCCCCGCGGCCCCGCGCCCGGGCATGTCTCTAGCGCGAGGAGCGCGGCACCAGCCGCAGCTGGCGCGCGCGGTCGAGGTCGTAGGCCGGCACGCCGCCGTGCGGCAACGAGGCGCGCGATGCCGCCAGATCACGGCCGCGCACGATCACCGGCGCCAGCGCACCGGCGCGGATCAGGTCGGATGCCGCCTGCTCGATCCAGTCGCGGTAGTTGCGGTAGATCTCTTCGGCACTGACCTTCTGGTGCGCGCAATCGCAGAGCGACAGGGCTTCGGACGTGACAAAGCAGCTCAAGACCTTGCCGTCCACGATGGCCTGGAAGAACAGGTCGCCCACGGACCTGAACGTCTTGCCGGTGAATGAAATATTCATGATGCTCCCCCTCATAGTCGGCACCGCCTGCCATGGGACGCGTGCCCCGTTGTCTGCTGCCTGCGCAGCACTGCGGTCAAGTGCGTGAGAGAGATGTTGCCGGAAAGAAGGAAAATGCCATTCCGATGCCCAAAGCATCGGAACGGTATGCGATCCTGCGGAGCAGGATGGTTTTCCCTCGGTGCCGTAATGAATGCGGTCTATGAATCCGGTGGTGCTGTCAGGCCCAAACTCTCGCGCTGTGACCTTCCCCGTTGCCAGTCTTTTTCGATATCGGTTACCACCATCGGTGTATCAGAACGCGGCCGATGCCGGCCGTCAGCGAGATAGCCAGCACCCAGAGCAGCAATGCCGGAACACGGGTGGGCGCGAGTCGTGCCGTATGGAACAAGCGTCGTCGCGCGGGAATGGTCTGCCAGTCGGCAGTCCTCTCCCATCCCATGCGAGCCACCAGGCCCGTGCCTCCCCGCTTGATGTATCCCATGACCTACTCCCTGCGAGTCCACCTGTATTTAGTTTTTTTTAATTCTGCTTTTCTTGGGCTTCATTCTAGGACAACATGCACGAAGCGATACCCCGAAGTCGGGGGATTTTCCTCCTCCATTTGGATCATGCCGGTGACTGCAGTCGTTCAAAAGTGCGGTGTCGGCATGCATTCTGTTGCAGCAAGGGGCAGGCGGTATTTTGTCAATGGCTGCGATATTCGAGAAAAGGGCTTTGCAAGCGGGTTTCGCTGCCTGTCCGCCGGCTTCCGGACGCCGGTGGGACAGCAAACGATAAACAGGGGGAGTGTTGCCCTGCATGGGTAACAACAGGTAATGCAATCAGGCAGGAAACAGGTATGACAGAAATACAGGCCCGCCGCGCGCGGCGATTTTCCATGTGGGGGCCGGTATGGGCTCTGGCGCTGTCGGTGGCGGCACCGGCGCTGCAGGCCGCGGAGCCGCCGACGCCGGCCAAGCGCCGCGCCGCGGTCGAATCGACCCTGCAGCACGCGGCCGCATGCCAGCACATGGGGGACTACTACTGGGAAATCGGCGATGCGGATCGCGTGCTGCTGCATGGCCAGCAAGGCCGCCGCGTCGATGCGGACCGGCCGGTGCGGCTGGCTTCGGCGTCCAAGTGGGTGTTCGGGACCTATGTCGTGGAACGTCAGCAAGGCAAGCTGACCCCGGCGATCATCGACGCCCTGACCATGCGTTCGGGGTATGACGCGCTCAATCCGCGTCTGTGCAATCGCTACGACACGGCGCAAAGCTGCTTCGCGCGGGGCCGCAACGGCACGCTCACGCCCGGGCACGTCGGCCGTTTCAGCTACAACGGCGGCCATGACCAGAAGCTGCTGATCGACCTGGGTTTCGGCAAGGCCGATGCGGCCGCGCTGACCACGGAGCTGGCGCGCGAACTGGCCCACGCGCCCGCCCTCACGGACGCGGGCGCGCCGTTCGGCATGGACTACCTTGTGCCCGAGCCGGCCGGCGGGATGGCCGCCTCGCCCGCCGCGTACGGGCGGTTCCTGCGGCGCCTGATGCGCGGCGAATACCGGCTCGGCAGGATGCTGGGGGAGCATGCCGTCTGCACCGAGCCCGGCAATTGCCCGGCCGCCGTCAGCACGCCGGCCTCCCAGCCGTGGCATTACGCGCTCAACTATTGGATCGAGGACCAGCCCGGCGGCGACGGTGCGTTCAGCTCGCCCGGTGCGTTCGGCTTCTATCCGTGGATCACGGCTGACAAGCGCCACTACGGCATGCTCGTGCGCGAGACCCTCTCGCCGCGCGGCTATGTGCGCAGCGCGGTCTGCGGCGCGCTGATCCGCAAGGCCTTCGACGAAGGGCGCGTGCAGCAGGCCGACGCGGACGGCGATCCGGCCGCCGCGCCGGATGCCGACTGAGCGCTAGTTGCTCAACGGCCGGCCGCCCCGCTATCGCGTGGCTTGAAATGGGATCGGAGGGCTGGCCCCCGATGCGGGCGCTATCACCGTCACTGAGCCTTCATTGAGACGGCGCCCGGCCCTGCTACACAGCAGGGCCGGGCGCGGCGCGGCTCTCTGGCTCCCGGATTGCGCCCGAGGCGGACCTTGCTGGCTTCGACGGCGGTGCCGCCGCCGGTCGCCTCGCCATGAGGCGCATCCGCCAGCGTGCAAGGCGCAGCGGTCGGCCAGGGGGCGGGTTCAGTAGCCGCGGTAATACGGGTGGTAGTGCGGGTGGTAGTAGTAGCCGTCGGCCGGGACCACCACACAGGCGCTCAGGGCGGACGCCGCGGTTGCGGCAAGGATCAGCAGGGCAAGGGTACGTTTCATGGCGAGGCTCCGGTCAGTGAGTTGGGGGGAGGATGGGACTCGCCTTGACTGTAAGGAAACCGTGCGTGACCGCGCTTTACGCTTTGTAAGCAAAACTGCACCGCCCGGCCGGCGGGTGGCGGCCGGTGCCGCTGCCTGCGTGTTCCGCCTCGGACCGATGTAATTTGCCGTTACTTTTGTATGGGAAAACCGGGTGGTCGGTGGCTGTGACCCCCAGGCGACAATTCCTTGCAAAGATGTGGGCGAACTATTGACAGATGGTCTGGGGAAGCACGAAATAATACGAACGGCCAACGCCAGGTGTTCAAGTTCGAATGCCCGGCGCCGATAGCCGGAATAACGAGACCGGAGTGCAAAGACACTCCACGCGGACTAGGACGATGCAAGCGGCTTGCTCTGCGCGCATCGGCAAGCCTCTGTCGGGGGAACATATCATGACCACGTTTCTGGAAATCGCCGTCGCCTGGGCGGCGCCGTCCCTGATCGCCACCGCGATCGTCGGGCCAATGGTGTGGCGCAAGCTGCGCGCACGCCGTACGCTCCAGGCCATTCATCACGCGCGCGAGAACCGCGAGCTCTGAACGGTCAGCCGGTCCGGCCTGGGCCGCTTCTTTCGTGAAAAAAAAAGGGCGCCGCAAGTCTGCGGGCGCCCTTTTGGCCGTGGCTGGATGCCGCGGCGCCGTTGATCCGGCGCCGGCGTGTCAGGCCGCGATGGCCTGGTTCACGACGTCGTGCATGGCGGCATGCGCGGCTTCCAGGGCCTGTGCGCGGGCGTCGGGGCCCATCGCCAGGCGCTCGGCGCGCACGAACTGCACATCGGTGATGCCGAGGAAGCCGAAGACCGTCTTCAGGTAAGCCTCCTGGAAATCCATCGCGGCCGTCGGGCCGGCCGAATACATGCCGCCGCGCGTGGAGGCGACGATCACCTTCTTGCCGCCCGCCAGGCCCACCGGACCGGTTTCCGTGTACTTGAAGGTGCGGCCGGCCTGCGCCACACGGTCGATCCAGGCCTTGAGCTGGCTCGGCACCGAGAAGTTGTACATCGGCGCACCGACCACGATCACGTCGCTGGCGAGCAGCTCGCCGACCAGCGCCTCCGAGCGCGCATGCTCGGCGAGGGTGACGGCGTCGAAGCCGTCGGCGCCGGTGGCGCGGAAGCCCGCGGCGATGGCGCCGTCCAGGTGGGGGATCGCTTCGACCGCCAGGTCACGGTGGATGACGGTGGCGCCGGGGTTGTCGCGGCGCAGTTCGTCGACGATGGCGGCGGTCAGGATGCGCGAGGCGGACGCGTCGCCCAGGATGCTGGAGTCGAGGTGAAGCACTTGCATGATGTCTCTCCGGGAACAGGTGGGTTGGTGCAAAGATAGTGCGGCGCATCAAGTTCCAGTAGTGGTGCAAATTGGCATACTCTGTTCCATCGGTGAGACAATGGGCGCATCCAATGCGCCATTGGCCTGGAGCGTTGTCATGGAAGACCTCAACGACCTCGTCCTGTTTGCCGCCGTGGTGACGCACGGCAGTTTTTCCGCCGCCGCGCGGGCGCTCGGGATTCCCAAGTCGCGCGTGAGCCGCCGCGTGGCGGACCTGGAGCAGCGGCTGGGGGTGCGGCTGCTGCAGCGCTCGACCCGGGCGGTGCACGTCACCGACGTGGGCTCGGCGTTCTACGCGCAGTGCGAGGTGATGACGCAGGCCGCACGCGCCGCCCTGGAGGTGGCCGAGCATGCCGGCGAGCGGCCATCGGGGCGGCTGCGCGTCAGCTGCCCGGTGGGCGTGGCGCATGCCTTCCTGGCACCGGTGCTGTCGAAGTTTCTGCTGGCGCAGCCGGAGGTGCGGCTGGAGCTGGACGTGACCAACCGGCGCGTCGACGTGATCGGCGAGGGGTATGACGTCGCGTTGCGCGTGCGCTCGACGCTGGATGATTCCAACCTGGTGGTGCGGACCTTTGTCGCGAGCAATCTGGTGCTGGCGGCGAGCCCATCCTTCGTGGCCGGGCACGGCCCGTTCGACTCGGCGGAATCGTTGCGGGGCGTCGCGGGTGTCGGCTTCGGCGGTGTGGGCGGGGAGCGGGCCCGCTGGCGGCTGACCAGCCCGGAGGGGGCCACTGTGGACATCGAGTACGTGCCGGCGTTCGTCACCGATGATCTCTTCCTGCTGGGGCAGGTTGCCATGGCGGGCGTGGGCGTCGCGCAGTTGCCGGTCAACCTGTGCGCCGACGCGATCCGGGACGGCCGCCTGGTCATGCTGCTGCCCGACCACCGGCAGCCGGTGCACCAGCTCCACGCGGTATTTCCGTCCCGGCGCGGACTGGTGCCGGCGGTGCGGGCATTCATCGAATTCCTGGCCGAAGAGCTGCCCGCGGTAACCGCCTGTGCCAGCCGGTGCTTCGAGGACATTGCCCGCTCCGCCGCCAATCGTTGATCCTGCAACGAACCCGGATCGACAGTATCATCACCGGCTTCGCTCCAGCTTTTCGCGCAGGCGACGTTCCGGGTCGCCGCGCGCATGTTTCCATGCCATCCCGCGCCGCCGCCGTCAGGCAACCCGATCCCATGCTGTCTTCCGCCGATGCGTCCGGCGCGCCGCCGACGCAGGAGATTCCGGTGATGGTGGTGATGGGCGGGCTGATGCTGGCCATTCTGCTGGGGGCGCTGGAGCAGACCATCGTGGCGGTGGCGCTGCCGGCCATCGCGGGGCAGCTCGACGGGTTTGCGCTGATGGGGTGGGTGGTGTCGGCTTACCTGGTGGCTTCCACCGTGGTCACGCCCATCTACGGCAAGCTGAGCGATCTGTACGGGCGCCGCGCCATGCTGACCACCGCCATCGCCCTGTTCGTGCTGGCTTCGGTGGCTTGCGCGGTGGCGGCCAGCATGCCGATGCTGCTGGTCGCGCGCGTGCTGCAGGGGTTGGGCGGCGGCGGGCTGATTTCGGTGGCGCAGGCCACCATCGCCGACGTGGTGCCGCTGCGCGAGCGCGGCCGCTACCAGGGCTACGTGAGCGGCATGTGGGCCATGGCCAGCCTGGCGGGGCCGGTGATCGGCGGGTATCTGACGCATTACCTGTCGTGGCGGTGGATCTTCTGGATCAACCTGCCGCTGGGCATCGTCGCGCTGGCGGTGGTGCGCCGGGCGCTGCGGCACCTGCCGGTGGCGCACCAGCGGCGGCCGATCGACGTGGCGGGCGTGCTGTTGTTCGCGGCGGGCCTGACGGCGCTGCTGCTGATGGTGACGCGGGTGGGCCAGGGCGTGCCGCTCGCGCAGGCGGACAACCTTGGCTTGCTGGCGGTGTCGGTGGTGGTGCTGGGGGCCTTCGTCTGGCAGGAGAACCGCGCGGTCGAGCCGATCATTCCGCTTTCCATGTTCCGCGTGCCGACCGTGACGCGCTGCTGCCTGGCGCTGTTCCTGTGCTTCTTCCAGCTGATCGCCACTTCGGTGCTGATGCCGCTGCGCTTCCAAATGGTGGCCGGCGCCAGCCCGGATACCGCCGCGTTGCGCCTGGTGCCGCTCACGCTGGCGATTCCGGCCGGCGCTTTCCTGGCCGGCAAGTGGATGACGCACAGCGGCCGCTACAAGCCGCTGATGGTGGGCGGCGCCTGCGCGGTGCCGTTCGCCATCGCCTCGCTTGGTCTGCTGGACCCGCACCACGTGTGGGCGCTGACACTGGCGATGGTGGTGCTCGGGCTGGCCATCGGCGTGCAGTTCCCGACCGGGCTGGTCGCCACGCAGAATGCCGTGCCGCCGCAGAACGTCGGCCTGGCGACGGCGCTGACGGCGTTCTCGCGCCTGCTGGGCGGCGCGGTGGGCGTGGCGGTGCTGACTTCGGTGCTGATCGCGCTGCTGCGGCAGGCCGCGCCGCAGGCACAGGCGGCCGGCGGCGACCTGCTGATGGATCTGTTCCATGCCGCGCTCGCCAGCGATGGGGCGGACGCGCTGGTGCTGCGGTCGAAGGCCGAAGCGGCGTTCCGCCACCTGTTCTTCTTCGCGGCGGCGGTGTCGATGCTCGCGCCGCTGGTGCTGGCGCGGTTAGAGGAGCGGGCGCTGCGCGGCAAGGTGCCGGTCGCGCAGGCCGTGGATTGACCGCTTAGGTGTGGCCCGGCGCGAGCGCGCGCCGGCGGGCCCGGTAAGCCACGCTGCCTTCCCGCAGCGCCCAGCGCAGGGTGGGCGCGAGGGTCCGCATGGCGGCGGTGGTGAACGCGGCCCGCAGCGTCGGCTGCTCGAGCGCCAGCATCGTCAGTGCCCACGGCGGCAGCAACTGGATGCCGGCATCGAGAAACATGCGCACGGCGGGCTGCAGCGACGGCCGCGGCGCCTGCCATGACATCAGCACCTCCACCACCGTGCGCGTGCGGTCGCTCGCCACCAGTTCCGCGCGCATCGCATTGAGGTAGGCCTGCACCGCCGCGCGCGATGTCGGCACATCGCGCGCGCCCAGCAGCATGGCCACCAGCGCGGTCTCTTCGAAATACCGGTCCTGCCGGTCGCCGCTCAGGTGCGCATCCACGTAGCGCAGGTAACCGGCCAGGAAGCTCGACATCTCGGCCACGTGGACCCACGTGAGCAGATCCGGATCATTGGCGGAGTAGGGGCGGCCGTCGGGCGCGATGCCGTGCACGCGGCTGTGGATGGCCTTGACGCGCTCGATCAGCGCCAGCGCATCGCGGCGGCTGCCGTAGGTGGTGCCGGCCACGAACTGCGCGGTGCGTCCGAGGCGGCCCTGCAGGTCGTCGCGGAAGCTGGAGTGATCCCAGATGCCGGCCAGCGCGCGCGGGTGCAGCGCCTGCAGCAGCAGTGCGCTGACGCCGCCCGCCATCATCGACGGGAAATCGGCGTGGACCTGCCAGCAGACGGCGTCCGGCCCGAACAGGCCGGGGTCGCCCGGCGGCGAGGCGATGTCGAGAGTGAGGCCGCCGGAGGCGCGGGTCATGCCGCGGACCTGGGTGACGATGCGTTCGCGCAGCGAAGTGAGCGGGGTGTGCATGGCGACGATGCCGGCACGGGACCGATAGGGTCATTTTAGCGATGGCCGCGGTGCCCGGTGGACGGGCGTTGCGCGCTATGCCGCGAGCCTGTCCGCAGCGCTCCGCAGCCCTTGCAGGATGCGGTCAGCCAGCGGCTGCGGGAAGCCTTCCGGCAGCGCCGCGCGCACGGTGCGGACCACCTCGGGGGTCCGGGCGACCAGGCTGTCCACGATGGCGGCGGCATCTCCGCCATCGGGCGTGACGATGCCATGCCGCTGGCCCAGGGCCAGCCAGTGGCGCCGCTGGATGTCCTGCATTTTCCAGTGCGCGTTCTTCGAGCGGACGGCCATCGCCAGCCGGATCTTGTGCGGCGAAAGCCTGCCCGGCCCCTCGCCCAGCAGCGGATAGGCCGACATCACGTCGTACAGCGGCGTGAGCGCGTAGGCGCCGCCGGGGCGAAGCGCGAGGCTGAAGTTCTTCGCGTGGCCGTCGGGCGCGCACAGCATCCAGAACAGCACCTGGCTGCGGAACAGCATCAGGCGGTCGGCATCCCGGCGCGCGGAGCCGTCGAGCAGGCCCATGATGCGGTCGATGCCGGGGCCGCCGTCGGCCTCGTACTTCAGGTGCGGGGGCGTGGCCGTCGCCTGGCACAGGTCTTCCTGCGGCAGGCGGATGAGGCGCTGCCTGCCGCCGTGGTCTTGCCACAGGCGGTCGAACCGCTCCACGGCGAGGACGTTCTGGTCTTCGAACACCAGCGGCCGGCAGTGGGCGATCGGCAGTCCGTACGCCCGCAGCACCTGGGCGCACAGCCATTCGTTTTCCACCGATTCGCTCAGGTCCAGCTTCATGTTGCCGACCAGCCCCATCGGCAGCTTGAAGATGTGGCTGGTCGGCGTCGCGCCACGGGGGCGGTACCAGCGTTCGCCGATCCGGAGGAAGGCGGTTTTTTCCTGCGCGCCGGCAATCGAGATGCGGAAATGGCCGTCGTCTTCCGGCATGCCGCCCAGCGGCGGCGGGGCGACCGTCTCCCGCAGCGTCTGCGCGATCTGCGCGTCGGTCAGCGGCTCCGCGTCGATGTCGCCGATGCCGGTCGGGGCCATGTCGGCGGGCAGCACCTGCAGGGCGCCGATGCAGTCGCGGCCGATCTGCTCCAGCAGGTCGAAGGCCTCGGTCGTGCCCGCCTGGAACCGGCGCGCGATGCGCTCGCGGATGTCGCGGCTGTCGGGCAGGAGGTTTTCGAAATACGCCCGGACCGCCGGGCCCCTGTAGGGCGCGTTGTCCGGCGTGAAGGGCAGGGACAGCGACAGGGGCCGCCCCTCGGGCGCGGCCACCCAGGACGCCGCGTACTTCAGCACATCGCCTTGATGCGGGTGCAGCTCCCAGTGGCCGACATGGGTGCCATTCATCCAGAGCCCGAGGGCCCGCGTATGCGACCGGCGTCCCATCGCGTCACCACTGCGGCTGGTCGGAGGCCGGGCGGCCCTGCTCGCCGGAGGCGTCGGGCTTGCGCAGCACCAGCTCGACGCCCAGCACCGACAGCAGGCGCATCAGCCGTCCGGCACTCACGTTTTCGGCGTTGCGCTCCAGCGCGGAGAGGGTTTGCTGACGCATGCCCATCCGGGCAGCCAGCTCCGCCTGGCTCAGCCCGGCCTGTTTGCGGAAGCCCTTGAGCATCGCCGGCAGCTGTTCGGGGGTGCGTACGATGAACTCGTTCATACAAGCTTCAAGCTGTATTTTTGATTTACAAATCTTAGGCTGTTTTTGTTGAATACACAAGCTAGGCTGTATTTTTGGAATACAAACGATAGGCTGTGAAGGCAATGGCGCCGATGGCTGCGTCTGCCGCTCCTAGAATGCAGGCATCGCCACGCTTTGTGCCGATGCGATGCCATGAGGAGACCTTCGCACGTGATGAACATGCTATTGCCGCGCGCCAGGCGCCTGCTGGCGGGGTGGGTGCTGGGCATGCTGTGCGCCAGCTTGCAGGCAAACGCGGCCGACCCCGCGCAGGATCTGCGCGACGCCTACCAGGGCCTGGCCCGGCAACTGGCCGACAACCCGTTCCATCGCCCCCTGGTGCTGGATTCGACCGAAACGCCGACCCTGCTCAAAGGCGACATCTACAGCGTGATCGACCATCCCTTCACCACCGTCAACGGCACGCTGAACGATCCGGTGCAGGGGCCGGCCAACTGGTGCGACGTGCTGATCCTGCACCTGAACATCAAGTACTGCCGCGCCTCGGCCGGCGAGGGCGGCAGCATGCTCGACGTCAACCTTGGCCGCAAGGTCGAGCAGTCGCTGTCCAGTGGTTATCCGCTGCGTTTCAGTTACCGCTTGGCGGCCGGCGGCGCCGGGTATTTCCGGGTCGAGCTGAAAGCCGATTCCGGCCCGTTCAGCACAAAGGATTACCGCATCGTGCTTGAAGCCATTCCGGCCACGGGCAACCGCACCTTTCTGCACCTGACGTATGCGTACGGCTATGGCACGGCGGGGCGGCTGGCCATGCGCACGTATCTGGCCACCATCGGCGCCGACAAGGTGGGCTTCACCAACGTGGCAGGGCCATCGGCCGCGCAGCCCGAATACGTGGGCGGCGTGCGCGGTCTGCTGGAGCGCAACACCATGCGCTACTACCTCGCCATCGATGCCTATCTCAAGGGGCTGTCAGCCGCGCCGGACAAGCGCCTGCAGCTGCGCCTGGCCACCTGGTTCGATGCGACCGAGCAATACGCGCGGCAACTGCACGAAGTCGACCGGCAGGACTACCTGCAGATGAAGCGGCACGAATACGAGCGCCAGCAGGCGGCGCAGTGAGCGCGCGGCGGCGGCTCAATCGGCCGGGCGGTACACCTTGGCGAAGCGCTGGGCCTGCACCACGCCGTAGTCGCCCGGGGCGTATTGCATGACCCAGTCGCCGGCCTGGCCGCGCAGCACGTCGCCGGCGGCGGAGCGGGCAATGGAGAACGGGGCGTCCATCTGCTTGGCCAGCACGACGGAGGGGCGGTTGCGATACGGCCCCGGCTGGCCGTGGGCGAGTCCGGTCGCGGCCGGTACGTATTTCGCGTCGAAGCGCTCGCGTGAGACGACCCAGCGGTCGCCGGTCGAACCGGTGACGAGGGCGTCGCCGCGCGCATAGCGGTTGGGGCCTTCGAGGCTCATCAGCTCGCCGGCGTCGGCGGCAAATTCGACGCCGACCGTTTCGTCCTTGACGAAGCGGCGTGCGGCGGGATCGGTGCGGAGATCGAGATCGGCAAGGGCGGACATCGGCGGCATGGGAAGCGGCGGAGGGCGTAAGGGTACGCGAAATGCCGCTGCGGCGGTGCGGTGCGTGCGCCGTCCCGGGCGGTTCGCGCCGGTGCGGGTGAGCCCGGCCGGCCGGGTTTGCGTCGGCGCGGCTTCACTTGCGCGTGCCGGAGCGTGGCCTATGGTGTAGGCAGGGTGGGCGTGGCCCGCTCCACGCAGCGGGGGCCGAGCATGAGCGTGCAACTGAATCACACCATCGTCTGGTGCCGCGACAAGGCGCGATCGACGCGCTTTCTGCGGGAGGTCCTCGACCTCCCGGAGCCCGTGCCGTTCGGGCAGATGCTGGTGGTCCAGCTCGACAACGGCGTCTCGCTCGATTTCTTCGACAGCGACGGGCCGATCGCCATGCAGCACTACGCCTTTCTGATCGGCGAAGACGCGTTCGACGCGGTTTTCGCGCGGGTGCGGAAGATGGGGCTGACGTACTGGGCCGACCCGGGCAAGCGGCACGCCGGCGAAACCTATGCGCACAACGGCGGCCGCGGCTTCTACTTCGATGACCCGGACGGGCATTTTCTCGAGGTGATGACGCGGCCCTATGACCTGGCGTCGTAGTGGACCCGTGCGACCGGATATCGCGCTCAAGGCACCCGTGAAGCCGACAGCGATGCCGCGAAAAACGCGAGCGCACGCGTGATCGTCTGCGCATGCACGGCATCGCGGTCGACGCCGGGGGCGTCCTTGCAGATCGGGGCCAGGCGCTCGACCAGGGGCGGCAGGCAGGTGTCGAGGAAGGTGTAGTGCGTCGCGCCCGGTACGAGTTCCGTGCTGGCGCCGGGCAGAAGCTTGCCGATGCGGCGGATGTTGGTCTCCACCGGTGCCGTGATGTCGGTGGAGCCGGCAATCAGTGCCACCGGGATCCGGACCTCCGCGAACGCGGTGTCGTCGAAGGCCATGCCCAGTGCCGGCGCGATGGCGAAGACGGCCCGGATGCGCGGGTCCCGGTACGACGCACCGGCGCGCGCCAGTGATGCGGCGGTTTCCGGCGATGGTGCACCCGCTGGCTGCGCATCGTCCTGAACGTTACGCATCTCGGGCGGATGGCAGATCGCATCGGCGTCGGGCGAGGCGCAGAAGCGCTCGAACGCCGGCAGGTTGGTGCGCGCCCCGGCCAGCTCCAGCACCGTATAACCGCCCAGCGAGAAGCCCACCGCGCCGATCCGGTCCGCGTCGATCCGGGGGCCGAGCGCCGGATCGGCCAGCAGGCCGTCGAGCGCCTGGCTGAGGTCGGTGGCCCGCTCCCACCAGAGCCGGAAGCCTTCGCGCGTCAGCGGCGCCAGCGCGCTGTTGCCGGGGTGGTCGACACCCGCCACGATGTAGCCCTGCGCTGCCAGCGCGGCGGCCAGCCAGTCCAGGCTGTCGGCGGTGCCGCCGGTGCCGTGCGACAGCAGGAGCAGCGGATACGTTGAGCGGGCGGCCGATACCGGTGCACCGTCGGCCAAGGGGTGGCCCTGGAAGGTACGGCGGCCCGGCGCGCCGATATCGTGCGGTACTTCCGGCGCATCGAGGCCGGCGGGGTACCAGACTGTGGTCAGCAAGGCATGGGCTTGTGCGCCGCGCCAATGGCGGGGCGCATCGGGGCGGAACTCGCGTACGGTCTGGCCCACGCGGTAGGGGGCAGGCTCGCTAGCGGCAAGCGCGGGGCCCATGCAGCATGCGGCGGCCGCTGCCATGGCGGCCAGGGTAGAACGCAGCAGCATCGTCAGTCCTTTCGGATGGGGATCAGGAGATCGGTGACGCAGTCCCGCTGTTGCGGGGGCGACGGTGGGCTGCGGTAGCGCTCCAGCGCGGGCCGGTCGTCGGGCTCGTAGCTGCTGTGGGGCAGCCAGCCGCCGAACAGCGCTTCGAAGGTCGGCGCGATCAGGGCATACGGGCCGACCAGCCGGTGGCGGGCGTAGAGGCCGCCTTCGATGCGGGCCGGCTCCAGCGAGCCCGAGGGCAGGCCGCGCGCGGGCGGGACGGCCGCCGCCGCGTAATAGCGGAACGTGTCGCGCACCTCCGGATCGCCGCAGCAGATGCCGATGCGCTCCGGCGTGCCGGGCAGGGCCTGGCCGGTGTGCAGCATCCGCATCAGTGTCCGGAAGGTCTGGCCGATGGTGGCGACGGGCCCGTCGTGGCGCAGGCAGACCACCTCGATCGGCGGCAGTTCGATCAGCTCGACATGCGGCACGCTGGTTCCGGACCGTGCCGACGAGAGGCTTTGCTGCCGCGCATGGAACGCGCTCGGGCTGACGCCGGCGAAGCCGCGGAATGCCCGCGCGAACGCCTGCGGGCTGTCATAGCCGACCTCGAGCGCGACCGCCGACACGGGCTCGCTGGCGCCGGTCAGGCGATGCGCGGCTCGCGCGAGCCGCACGCGCTGCACCGTGGCGGCAATGCTCTCCCCGGTGAGGGCGCGATAGATGCGATGGAAATGATAGGGCGACAGATGCGCGACGGCCGCCAGGCTTTCCACCGTGTGCGGGGCGCCCGGGTCCGCCACGATCGCTTCGACGACGCGCGCGATCCGCTGGGCATAGCTGCGTTCTGTGCTGGGTTTCATGGTGGAGCCAGCATAGCCTGCCCGCGGCCCGCGCGCGGTGCAGCGCTTGCTGGATTTCCACCCGCGCGTGTTGCGCAAGCGCCGTGCGCCCATCGATCGGTTAGTCCAGCGCCGCCACGCACTCGATCTCCAGCAGGAAGTCCGGGTTCGGCAGCGCCGTCACGGCGGTGGTGCGGGCCGGGTATCTGCCGGCCTGGAAGTGCGCGGCATAGATGCGGTTCATCTCCTTGAAGTCTTCGCGCCGGGCCAGGAACACGTTCACCTTGACCACGCGATCCCAGCCGACGCCGGCCGCCTTCAGGATGCCGGTGATGTTCTCCATCACCTGGTTCATCTGCGCCGTGAAGTCGTTGACGGCGAGCTTGCCGTGCTTGTCGAACGCGGGAATGCCCGACACGAACAGCAGGTTGCCGACCTTGACCGCCGGCGTCAGCGGCACCGGGATGGTGTACTCCCCTTCGGCATGGATGTACTCGATGGGGGCTTGGGCACGCGCGCTCTGCTGCGCGCAGGCGCTGCCTTGCAGCAGGATCAGGCCACAGCCGGCCATGCCGGCGGCAATGAGATGGGCACGCATCGTTGTTCTCCGGGAATCGGTGGGGCACGGGGGGCCACGGGCAGGCGGAGCGCCGCGCGAGGCGGCAAGCGCATCCGCAAGCGTGCACCGGAGGACATGGAGCGCATCTCGTGCAGGCAGCGACGCTTGGGAAACTGTCGGCTTGCTGGCTTCATGCTAGGCCGGCATGCGGACGGGGCCATCGGTCAAATTGACGAAACCGGTGTGGCCCGCGCAGGCGGTTCGCTTGAGAGCGGATCGGTGGACGCGCCGGCCCGCGCAGGCCGAAGCCGTCTTATTGCGCAAGCAGCGTCCCGACGAACTGCGCCATCGCCCGGCCCAGCTGCGCATGCTGGTCGGCATCGAGGTGGATGCCGTCCACGCGGCTGGCCGGCGTGACGCTGTTCGCATCGAAGACGTGGCAGCCTAGCGTTTGCGCCGTTGCCCGATAGGCCTGCGCGAGGCCGGCGCACTTGGGCTGCGCGTCGGCAAACTTGTCGGCCATGGCCCCGGCCGGCGCGGTGATGGCCGGCGGCACCACGATCAGCACGGGCGGCACCGGCATGCCGGGCTCGATCGGCGCCTGGCGGATGGCCCGCACCAGCTGCGCCACGCCTTGCGCCGCGTCCTGGGCGGTGTGCCGGAAGATCGCCTGGAAGTCGTTGGTGCCGAGCATCAGGATGACCAGGGCGAGCGGGGCGTGCGCTTCGATCCGCTGCGCGAGCCCGTGCAGTCCGTTGCGCCCCGGCCGTGCGGGATCGTCCAGCACCGTGGTGCGTCCATTGAGGCAGTCTTCGACGATGCGCACGGCGTGCCCTTGCGCCTGCAGCGCGTGTTCCATGACGCCGGCCCAGCGGGCCGCGAACGGCAGGCGCCGGCGGGTGCCGGGGATGATGCCCCAGGAGAGCGAGTCGGAATAGAGCAGGATCTGTTGCATGTCGGTCGGCAGGCGGAAGGCCGTATGGTAGGGCCGATTGACCGGTACTTGACAGTGTTGCCGGCCGATTGCCGATTAAGCTTGGAACTCGCGCCCGTTTCCTTCTCCGGAGAACCGCATGGCGAATCTCTGCATCTATGGCGCCGGCGCCATCGGCTGCTATCTCGGCGGCCGGCTGCTGGCCGCGGGCTGCGATGTCACGTTCGTCGGCCGTGCCCGCATGGCCGATGAACTGCGCGCGCATGGACTGACACTGTCGGACTACCAGGGCCGGCACTGGCAGGTCGAGGCGCCGCGCATCCGGTTCTCGGCCGATGCCTCGGGGGCGGCGCGGGCGGATCTGGTGCTGGTGACGGTCAAGTCGGCCGGCACGGCGCAGGCGGCTGATGAATTGGCACCGGTGCTCAAGCCCGATGCCGTCGTGATCAGCTTCCAGAACGGCCTGGGCAATGCCGATGTGTTGCGCGCCGCGCTGCCGCGGCACACGGTGCTGGAGGGCATGGTGCCGTTCAACGTGGTGAGCCGCGGGCCCGGCGCGTTCCACCAGGGATCGGGCGGTGCGCTGGAGGTCCGGTCCGCGCCTGGGCTGCAGCCGTTCGTCGGCGCTTTCGCGCGGGCCTGCCTGCCGCTGATCCGGCATGCCGACATGCGGCCGGTGCAGTGGGCCAAGCTGCTGTTCAACCTCAACAACGCCATCAATGCGTTGGCGAACCTGCCGCTGAAGGCGGAGCTGTCGCAGCGGGCCTACCGGCGCTGCCTGGCGATGGCGCAGTCCGAGGCGCTCGGCCTGCTGGCGGCGGCCGGGCTCCGCGCCGCGAAGCTGACGCCGTTGCCCGCGGCGTGGGTCCCCGGCCTGCTGGCGCTGCCGGACGGCCTGTTCGCCAGGGTGGGCGGCCGGATGCTGGCGATCGATCCGCTGGCGCGCTCGTCGATGTCGGACGATCTGGCGGCCGGCCGCGCCACGGAGGTCGACTGGATCAACGGCGAGGTGGTGCGGCTGGCCGGGCGGCTGGGCCGCGTGGCGCCGGTCAACGCCAGGCTGTGTGCGCTCGTGCACGACGCCGAGCGCCGCGCCGCGCGCCCCGCCTGGGCCGGCGAGGCGCTGCTGGCGGAACTGCGGCGGGCGGCTCAGTAGTAGCGCAGCTCGGTCGCCTTGCCGTGGAACACCTTGTAGGCGTAGATGGTGTACGCAACGATGGTCGGCAGCACGATCACCACGCCCACCAGCATGAATTGCAGGGACTCCGGCGCGCTGGCCGCCTGCCAGATGTCGAGCCGGTCCACCACGAGGTAGGGGAACAGGCTGTAGGCGAGGCCGTTGAACGCCAGCAGGAAGATCGCCGCGGTGCCGACGAAGGGCGCCCAGACCAGGTGCTCGTCGCCTTTGCCGATCTGCTGCGGCAGGCGGCGCAGCACCCAGTCGATCAGGCCGAACAGGGCCACTGTCACCAGCGGCACCGGCGCCAGCAGGATGAGGTTCGGCAGCGCGAACCACTTGTCGAACACGCGTGCGCTGACCCACGGCGTGGCCAGCGACACGGCCGCCACGCCCAGCGCCGTGAACCACAGACTGCCGCGCGCCCACTGCACCGCGCGCAGCTGCAGCGCGCCTTCGGTCTTCATGATGAGCCAGGTGGCACCCAGCAGCAGGTAGCCGGCGGTCAGCCCGGCCGCCGTGCAGAACGCGAAGACGACGTTGATCGGGGTGTAGCGGAAGCCGGTGATGTAAAACCCCAGCATCACGCCTTGCGACACGGTGGCGATGACCGAGCCCGCGTAGAACGCGCGGTTCCACCACGGCTTGTGGTGCGCGCGTGCCTTGACGCGGAAGTCGAACGCCACCCCGCGCAGGATCAGCCCGAACAGCATCAGCGCCACCGGGAAATAGAGCGCGCCGAGGATCGCTCCGTGCGCCGCCGGAAACGCCACCAGCAGCAGGCCGACGCCGAGCACCAGCCAGGTTTCGTTGGCATCCCAGAAGGGGCCGATGGAGGCGATCATGGTGTCTTTCTCGGCGTCGTCGGCGCGGCGCAGCAGGATGCCGACGCCGAGGTCGTAGCCGTCCAGGACCACGTAGGCGAGCACGGCGATGCCCATCAGGGCCATGAACACCACCGGCAGCCAGCCGGCGGGTTGGGTGAGGTCGGGCATGGCGTTCATGCTTGGCTCCGGGCGGGGGTGGCGAGCAGCGGGGTGGGCGTTTCGATGGCGGGCGAGCCGGCGGCATCCGCGTCGGTGGGGTCGATGGCGCCCCCGGCCTTGCGCGCCAGGTAGAACACCACGGCGACATACGAGGCGATCAGGAAGGCGTACAGCGCGAGGTACATCGCCAGCGTGCCGCCGATCATCGTGGCCGGTACGGTGGAGGCGGCCTGCGCGGTGGTCAGCACGCCGTAGACCAGCCAGGGCTGGCGGCCGATTTCCGTGACGTACCAGCCGGCGACCACGGCCACCCAGCCGGAGAACGTCATGGCCACCAGCGCGCGGGCCAGCCAGCGCGGCAGCTCGCCGTCGCGGCGCAGGCGCCAGGCGCTGGTCCACGACACCGCCATCATCAGCAGGCCCACGCCCACCATCAGGCGGAAGGCGAAGAACACCGGCAGCACGGGCGGGTGCCGGTCGAAGGCATCGAGCCCCGTCACCTCGCCGTCGAGCGCATGCCGCAGGTACAGCGACGCCAGCCCGGGCACGGCGATCTCGAAGCGGTTGCTGCGCGTGACCTCGTCGGGGATGCCGAACAGCACCGCCGGCACGCCGCGCCCGGTCTGCCAGATGCCTTCCATCGCGGCCAGCTTGGCGGGCTGGTGCTCCAGCGTATTCAGGCCGTGGGCATCGCCGGCGGCGATCTGCAGGGGGATCAGCGCGGCCGCCAGCACCACGCCGGTCTTGAGCGTGGCGCGCACGTCGGCGCCCCGGTCCTGCCGCAGCCAGCGGTACGCCGACAGCCCCGCCAGCAGGAACGCCACCGTCAGCCCCGAGGCCAGCAGCATATGCGTGAAGCGATACGGGAACGACGGGTTGAAGATGATCGCCAGCCAACTGGCCGGATGCGCGCGGCCGTCGATCATCACGTAGCCCGTCGGCGTCTGCATCCACGAGTTGAGCGCGATGATCCAGAACACCGAGATGGTGGTGCCCAGCGCGACCAGGAAGGTGGCGAAGGTGTGGATGCGCTCGCTCACGCGGCCGGTGCCGAACAGCATGATGCCGAGGAAGCTAGCCTCCAGGAAGAACGCCGTCAGCACCTCGTAGGCCAGCAGCGGCCCGGCGATGTTGCCGACGGTGTTCATGTAGCCCGGCCAGTTGGTGCCGAACTGGAAGCTCATCGTCACGCCCGAGACCACGCCCAGCGCGAAGGTCAGCGCGAAGACCTTCACCCACAGGCGGTACGCGGTCATCCACGCCGCGTCGCCGGTCTTGCGGTAGCGCAGCTTGAAGAGCAGCAGCACCCAGGCCAGCGCGATGCTGATGGTCGGAAAGAGGATATGGAAGGTGATATTGGCGCCGAACTGGATGCGCGCCAGCACAACGGGATCGAGGGACATGGCTGTGTTCTCGGGGGCGTGACTACTTCGATTTGCCGCCAACCACCACGGCAAGCTTGTTCTTCATTTCCAGCAGCTTCTGCACCTTGGCACCCATCTTCATCAGCTGCTGCAGGGCGTCGGCATCGAGCCTCTGCACATCGTCGAACCACGTGGTGACGAGCGTGATGAGCCGGTACATCTCCTTCATGCGCGCCTGGGCGTGGCGGTCGTCGGGGTCGCCCGGGGATTCGAGCATCACGTCGCGCAACAGGGACAGCGTGGGATCGATCTCGCGCTTGCGGCGCTCCTCGGCCAGCGTGCGGAAGATGGTCCAGATGTCGTCGGGCGCGGAGAAGTATTCGCGCCGGTCGCCCGGCTTGTGGGTCAGCCGGACCAGCTTCCACGACTCCAGCTCTTTGAGGCCGATGCTGACGTTGGAGCGCGAAAAGCCCAGCGCCTCGGCGATCTCGTCCGCGTTGATGGGCTCGCGCGAGGCATAGAGCAGCGCATAGATCTGTCCGACCGTGCGGTTGATGCCCCAGCGGCTGCCCATCTCGCCGAAATGCAGCACGAAGCGCTGCTTCAAGGGGGAAAGCTGCATTGTTTGATCTTTCTCAATTTTTAGGAATTTCTGAAAGTCTAGTGCGCGGGCGTGGCCGGGCAAATGCGTCGCGCTGTCGCGGGGATGGGGCTTGAGGGGCGGGGGGCGCGTCTTGCGGATGACGGTGCGGAATCCGAGGCGACTTGCCGCACGTCGGCGGGATCGGGCGGGCGCCGGGGTGGGTTGAGGCGGATGGAGCGGGAGAGGCGCGTGGGCGATGGTAAAGGGCCGCCCGACGGCGGACGGCCCACTGTGCCCGCTTCTTTACTTCTCCAACCGCGCCAGCAGCGACCGGCTGGCATAACCATCCTGCGGCAGATGCTGATCCTTCTGGTAGGCGCGGATGGCGGTCTGGGTGCGGTCGCCGATGAGGCCGTCGATCGTGCCCGGGTCGTATCCCTTGTCGGCCAGCCGTTGCTGGAGCTGCTTGATGTCGGTGGCGTTGTTCAAGGCCGGATCATCGGTCGGCCAGGCCTGGACCAGCTTGCCCTTGCCGGCATAGCTGTCGGCCAGCAGCGCCACGGCCAGGGCGTAGGCGGTGGAGGGGTTGTAGCGCCGGATGGCGCGGTAGCCGTCCAGCACGAGGAACTTGGGGCCACGGTAGCCGGCCGGCATGAGGATGGAGGCCTGGAGGCTGGCGATCTGCGGCGGAAGCGGATCGCAGGCGCCGACCACGCCCAGCCACTGCCATTCGGCCACGGATTTCTTGACCGACATGTCCGCCAGGGCGTAATCGAAGGTCTCGGGCACCTTGACCTCACGTCCCCAGATGCCGCCGCGCTGCCAGCCGGCCTCCTTGAGATAGTTCGCGGCCGAGGCCAGCGCATCGGCGGAGGAGTTCCAGACGTCGCGCTTCTGGTCGCCGTCGCCATCGACCGCGTAGGCCAGGTAGGTTGTCGGAATGAACTGCGTCTGCCCCATGGCGCCGGCCCAGGAGCCCACCAGCTGTTCGCGGGGGATCCGATCCTTCTGAAGAATCTGCAGGGAGGCCAGCAACTGGTTTTCGGCATACGTCTTGCGACGCCCGTCGTTCGCCAGGGTTGCCAGCGAGCGGATGATGTAGCGCTTGCCGATCTCGCTTCCGTACTGGCTCTCGATGGCCCAGATCGCGGTCAGTATGTGCCTGTCGACACCGTAGTCGCGCTCCAGCCGCTGGAACATGGCGTCGTGCATGCCCAGCAAGGATTGGCCCTGCTGGATGCGCTCGGCGGTGATGCGTTTGTCGAGATAGTCCCAGATCGCGGTGGTGAATTCCGGCTGCTGCCGATCGAGCTCCACGACCTCGGGGTCGGGCGTCACTTGCTTGAATGCCGAGTCGAACGTGCCGGCAGGGATGCCCGCATCGATGGCCTTCTGGCGAAAGCCGGTGACCCATGCATCGAACGTTGCGTCCGTCCCCGAAAGGCTGGCCCCGGTTGCCGAGGCGCCCGAAGCCACGGGCTCGGAGGCCGATGGCTTCAGGTCTTGTCCATGTGCCGTGACATGAAATGCACCGAGGCTGAACGAAGTAAGAATTGCAATGACTTTAAATGAAGGTAATTTTGACATTCGTTTTACTCCAGTGCTTGATAAACCAGAGTCCAATGATAGGGAATAAACGCGCGATGATTAAGCGTTGGTTTCAAATTGAATTGAAACGCGCTGCATGAATCGGCGACGCAATCGGGGCGCAGCCGCCGGCAAATCGGCGGTGTCCCCAATGCGGCGATTTCCCGTCCGTCCTGCGGCGGGGCACGGCTCGCATGAACGCGATGGCGTTGGTCAGCCGTGGCTGCCAGGGTGGCGTTGCGGGGCTTGCGCGATGGTGCCTGGGGTCGTCCTTGGCGATGCGGTCTCGCCCGGGGCCTTGGCATGGCCCGCAGTCGATGCCGCCTGCTGGGCAGCCTTCGCTTGTCCGATGACGTCGCGGATGAAGTCGGCGTTGCGGCTGAATCCCTTCTCCAGCATTTCAGGGTCGACCATCCACCCGAGCTGGGCCACATCGCGCAGGCCATGCTGGAGTTCGGACATCGAGGCGAGCACGTGCGCTTCGTTCTGCGCGGCATACCACGCCCGTACCGAAGCGGCTTCGGGTGCGGCCTGGTCCCGCAACGTATTGCGCAGCACATCGACCACCACCTCATGGACCGCTTCGAAGCCTCGCGCATAACGTCCGCTCAGGACGTTGGCGTCGAGCAGGATGTCGGCGGCCTGCTCCGGATGCGCCATCACCTCGCCCCATCCCGGGCGAGGCGGGGCCTGGTCGATTGCCGGGATGCTGTCGCGGCGGGATTCCCAGAATCCGGTGACATCTATGTTGACGGCCTTGTGTCGGCCATCCGCGCCGGGCACGATCAGCATGTTGTCGGGGCCCAGGTCATTGTGGGATTCGCCGATCGTCAAGCGCGCCAGCACGCTGGTGAAAAAGCCATCCATGCCTTGCGCTTGCAGTGCCGCCGTCAGCCCTTGGCGGCCCGCTTCCAGTTGCCGGGGGGCGCAGATGCGTGCGATCAGTTCCCGTGCGCCGCGCAGCTCCGCTGATTCGGCCCCACCTGTCTTGATGCGGGCGGCGGCGAGCTTGGCGTCGCGCAGGGAAACGCCTTGCGGCAAGAAGGCGCGGGTCAGGAATGCGTCCATCGGCACCGCGTCCTGGAGGATGCGCGAGGCGAAGAGCACGTTGTCGGGCGAAACGAGCAACGTTGCATCGGGCACGTGGCTGCCCGCGAGATACGTGCGTTGCAGCGCGTTGGCCAGCGCTTGCGATGCCACGCCGTTGACCAGGTCGAAGATGACCGGCATGCCAAGCGGGTTCTTCAACTGGGGGCAGGCATCCGTCAGTGCGCGGTGAAGCCCGCTCACGTCCGTCAGGTCCAAGTCGCCCGACCGGGCTTTCTCAAAAAGCCGCGATCCTTTTTCGGATTGGATGAAGGCGTGCAGCGTCTTTTTCAGTTGATCCTTCAGTGCGTCTTTTTGCGTGTCGTCGCCCGACAGGCGTGCCCAGATATCGACGACGTATCCCACCCGCTTTTCGGCTTCGCTTTCCTGGCCTCGTGCCCGGCAGGACATGATCTGCCCCAGCAGGCTGCGCGACAGGCCCGTCTTGACCAGATGCTCATGCCCATCCATCCAGGCCAGCATCCCCACGTCGCTGCCGCCGAGCGCTTGCTTGGCGCGCGAATAGACCACGCCGTCTCCGGCCGCGACCGGCAGCGGGGGCGCGCTCTGTTCGGGGCGGCTCAAGATGAAGGGCACCGTTCGCATGGCCGGGAACAGGGGCGGCTCATGAACCGCACGGGCGGCGGATTTCCACGGCGCGTCCGGATCGGCCAGGCTGCGGATCACGCGCGTCGGAATGCCTTCGACATCGATTTGCCGGCCGACGTCGTTGTGGCCCGGATCGATGAGCACACCTTCAATGCGCCGCCCCGTTTCGGCGAGCTTCGCCGCCTGCGAGATGTCCGACGGCTGATCGCCGTAGAGGATGATCGGTGCTTTGGACGGCACCGAAAGGCGCTGCAGGCTGTCAAGCAGGCGGGTGGCATGGGGTTTCCTGTCAGTTTGAGTGACCGATGTCGTGTTGGGATGGGCATAGGCCGATGCGTCTTCCAGCGCCGCGCGCAGCGCACCGTCGTCGTCGCCCTGCAGTGCCGCGGTCAGCCGCTGCTGCAGTGCTTCCGGCATGGGCGCGGCACTGGCGTTGGATCGGGGGCGCGTGACCGTCGGCGCACCGGAAACGACGTCGAAGTCTTGCTGCATGTCGAGGTAGCGCACTTCTTTTTCCAGATCGCTGTGCGCCCGGTTGCTGATGAGCATGACGGGCGACCCGGCGGCGTGGGAGGTGTCCAGCAGTTCGCGCGCGCCCGGCATCAGCGCGATCCGGACGCCCGGGAACGGCACCTCGCATGGCCTGGCCGTCCGCAGGCGGGGGCTGGCCGCCAGCCGGCTGTATTCCTGCACGCACTGCGTGTACACAGCGCTGACGATGTCCGCGGCCTTGCCGCTGTCTACGTCGGGCAGCATGGTCCGGACAAAGTCTTCGACCATGCCGCGCTTGTAGATGCCGGGATTGGCCGCGAGATAGTTCGCGCAGTCTTCCTGGCTTTGCATGATCAACGGATCGCCCTCGCCGGGCTGTTCTCCACGCGCCATGCGGCCGCGCAGCCGGTCGACCGCTGCCCTGAGTTCAGGCAGGCTCTGCGCATGCATGCTCGCGGCGATCTCCAGTGCGTTATGCACCAGCTGATAGTTCATGCCCTTTTCGTAGCGCAGGCAGTCATCCCAGTCCAGCACGACCACCGGCTTGAGATCCGCTGCGTGGGCGGGCGCGCTGCGCGAGCCGCTGGCCTCATTGGCACCGGGTGCGGCGATTTCCCGGGGCGGCGTCAGCCCTTCCGCGGAGGACGGGAGCCGCGCGACGCGCGACTGGGGCAGCGCGGTTGTCGAGGGGCGGGGGGCCTGGGCAAGCCCGGCGCGCAATGCGGATTGGATCGGGCTGCGCCGACCGACGGGCAGCGGCTGCGGTGCGGGTGCGGCGTGTCCCGAGGTTTGCACATCGGGCGACGCGCCGATGCCGGCGGGGTTTTGCGGCCCCGGCGTTGAAGGAATGCGACCCATAGGATTGGCTTTTTTTGATGTTGATCGGTCTCTCGGCGTGCTTCCAATGGCATTGCCGGAATCAGGGTGTCTTCGGGTGTTGCCTGTTTTGAATTAATGCTTCGGATTTGGATGGTCATAATAATTGGATGTTCTGGTAAATGCCGATTCCATCCCGTAATTCATCGCTGGAATGCGAAAACCGGGTATTTATAATCAGAATTGAAAAAACATTAGATCGATTTTGGCATTTTGAGATGCGAAATATCGATTGGGGTGTCAATGTTTTTGCGCGGGCGAGGGAAATCATCAGCGCCCGCTATCCGTGGATGGGGCAGGGCGGCGGCGAGCGCGCGGCAGGTCGGATGTGCCCGGCGAGACCGGGATCGGCTCGCGCGATAGTGGCCCGTGGAGGCAGCGGGCGTGGCGGGGATGGAACGGCGCCCGCCGTCACGCGGTGCGCGCGACGGACGGGGCGCGGGGGGGCCGGTCAGGGCTTCTTGAGCAGCTCCAGCGCAATGTTCAGATCGACCTCATCCGAGATCGCGGCGGGAAAGCTCGCGATGCCGAAATCGCTGCGCTTGATTTTGGTGGAGCCCACAAAGCCGATGGCGGGAACCTGCAGCCAGGGATTGACCGTGCGCGCCGTCAGCGTGGTCTGGAATGCGACCGGCAGGGTCTTGCCCCGCACGGTCAGGTTGCCGCTGATCACGTAGTGATTGCCTTCGGCGTGCCGCACGGACGTCGAGACGAAGGTGATCCTGGGGTTGGCCCGGGCATCGAGCCACGTCGGGCCGCGCAGCTCGGCATCGCGCAGGTCGTTGGCGGTATCGATCGATGCCGTGTCGATGGCGATGGTCACGCTGGCGGCTTCGATGTCCTTGCCGTCGAAGTTGAGCTGGGTCTCGAACTTGCGGAAGATGCCCGGCGTCTTGGTCAGCCCCAGGTGGCCGACCTGGAAGCTGATGTGGGTGTGCGTGGGTTCGATCTCCCAGGCGGCGAAGGCCGAGGCGGGCAGCGCGGCCACGGCGAGGGCGGCGAGCAGGCGGGCGGGCAGGTGTGTCATCGTCATTTCCATTCCATGCGAGAGAAAAGGGTTCGGGGCCGGTTCAGGTGAGGCGCGCGGCGACGGCGGTCGGGATCGCCATCGCCTGCGATGCCGCTCCGGCGCTTGTCCGCAGGCGGCGCGCCGGCACGCCTGCTGGCCGGTGGAAAGCGTGTCATGCTGCTGGGTGTGCCGGATTCTGAGAATAGTCATCCGTGCGAATCGTCTGATCAAAAATGGACACTCTCGATTGGAATGACCTGCGCTACCTGCTGGCGGTCGCGCGCAGTGGCTCGGCCGCCGGTGCGGCCCGGGCGCTCGGCGTGTCGCATGCCACTGCGCTGCGGCGCATCCAGGCGCTCGAGCAGGTGGTGGGATCGCCGTTGTTCGATCGGCTGCAGACCGGCTATGCGCTGACCGAATCCGGGCGACGCTTCGTCGCGATGGGGGAGGCGTTCGAGCGCGCGCTGCTGGACACCCGGCGGGAGATCGAGGGGCAGGCGACCGAACTGGCCGGCACGATCCGCTTCACCACGACCGATTCGCTCGGCTACAGCCTGATGCCCGACATCCTGGCGGCCTTCCGGGCGCGCTATCCGGGCATCACCGTGGAGATGAAGGTCACCAATGCCCGGCTGGACCTGGAGCGGCGCGAGGCCGACGTGATGTTGCGCGTCACGGACGCGCCTCCGCCGTCCTGGGTCGGCAGGCGCCTGGTGCGCCTGGACGCGGCGCTGTATGCCGCGCCCGCTTACCTGGACGGGCGGGAGCCCCGGTCGCTGGAGTCGCTCGACTGGCTGATGCCGAACAGCCCCCTGGGCCAGGGCGCGGTTGCCGAGTGGCTGCGGTCACGGATCGGCGGCGCCAGGGTGGCGGCCTCGGCGGATTCCTTCCTCGTCCTGCGCCGGCTCGCCGAGCGCGGCCTCGGGGCGGTGGTGCTGCCCAGGTTCCTGGCGCGGCAGCGCCGCCTGGTGTGGCTGGAGGATGTGCCGGAAGACCTGTCGGTGCCGCTGTGGCTGCTGACCCATCCGGATCTGCGCCATGCGGGCCGCGTGCAGGCCTTCATGGAGCACGTGGCCCAGGCGATCCGGGCCGCGTGCGCGACGCCCGAGGCGCCGGCGCCGGACGATGCCCGGGCATGGGCCGCGGGCGGTGTTGCGTCTGCGGCGTCTGCGGGGCGAAGCCCGGACCCGGGGAGCGGCTTCGGGCCCGCCATGCCGTGAGGCCCGGACGCAGCGCTTCGGGCAGACCGCTTCAGCCGTGGTCCGTCGGCGCGCCGGCGTGCGGCTGGACCATGCCGCGCGCCTCGGCGATTTCCTGCCGGGTCAGCCGCATCAGCAGGTCGTGCCGCTCGGCGGCATGCATGTCGGCAGGTGAGAAGGCGCGGTCTTCCGGATGCTCCTTCTGCAGGTAGGCCAGCCAGTCGGGGTCCGTGAGCAGCGCGGCATGGGCGCCGGTTTCGTCCGGCGGCGGCGCGCTCTCCATGACAAGCTTGCGCGTCATCGTTTCGGCCAGCATGGCGGTGGCGTTTTCCTGCCTGTGCTGGAACGCCTGGCCGGTGCCGATGCCGGGCATCGCGCGCGCCTGGGCCAGGGCCTCGGTGCGTGAACCGGGGGCCGCCGTGCTTGCGGTTCGCGGCGCATCGGCCATGGCGCTGTCGCCGGCCGGTTTGGCCATGACGTCCTGCAGCGCGGATTCCCACAGCAGCGTATTGGCGGCGAATTCGACAGGACGCTGCTGTTCCAGGAACTGGCGCCAGGCCGGGCTTCTGGACAGGTTGCGCAGCAGGTGCTCTTGCGTACCGAGATGGGCGCTGATGTAGGCGCGCGCTTCGCGCTCATGCGCATTGTCGATGCGGGCGATGTCGTGGTGAAGCATGGCCGGCGTCGTGATCGGCAGGATGTCGGACAGGCGCACCCGCAGGGCGAGCGCCCGCTCCAGCTGGTCGCCCCGCCCAAACCGGTGCGACACGAAGTCGTCGATCAGCGTCCAGGGCATGCAGCGATTGTGATAGCTCAGGACCTCGTGCAACTGGGCGTTGCCGTGGTACGACGGGTCCCTGGCCGCCAGCCGCAGGTTGCCGAAGATGACGTCGACGTTATCGTGGCAGTTGGCGTCGGCGCCGCCGCAGATGTCAAAACACCGGGCGCGGTAGGCATCGTTGTGCGCGGCCAGCTGCAGGATGCCGCCCAGCTCCTTGAGGGACTCGGCGCGATGCGCGGGCCGGAACGATGCGCAGCCGTTCAGCCGGGCAAGGAGGCTGACGAACGGACGGCTCTCTTCCTGGTTGAGCACGGGGCGCCATGCATCGACGGTCTTGGGAGGCAGCTGGCATTGCTGTGCCCAGCCTTCCAGGATTTGAGCCGCGCGCTGCGCGTGTCCCAGGGATGGGTCGGCTGCGGGCTGGGCTGGGCCGACGCCGCGCAACCGGTTCGCCAACACGCTTGCAGGGTGCCTGTCCAGCAAGTCGCGCAGGCTGTTGCTGTTTGCCAAGGCGGCTGCGACGATGTCGGGCAGGACGGCCAATGGAGGATGGCCTGGGCCCAGGCCGCCCGGCTCCTGTGCCAATGACAGTGCTCTCGTCCGATGCTCTAGACCTGCCAGCAGGGTTGCGGCCGGCCCGCGCGCCCGCGGGCCGTCGAGGGCGATCGATGGCAGGCGCAGGCGGGTTGCAAGCAGGGCGGCAGCGCCGATTTCAGCCAGTTCTCCGGAGGCGACGTTCAGGGACGCCAGGACGGGATTGCCGTTGTCGATCGACGGCAGGTGCAGGCCGCCTGCAAGGCGGCCTGGCGTCCGGTTCGCAGCCGGGTTCGCAAGGGCAAGGGCGATCAAGCGGCCGGTTGCCGATCCGGTGTGGGTGTTGCCGCGCTGGGCCAATGGTGTCGGTGTCGGATCTGGCTGAGGCGGTTGCAGCCTCGGTCTCGACGGCAGGCCGGCAAGCTGGGATGGGGCGGTTCTGTGCGTCGGGGTGGCGGCGGCCACTCGTGGCGGCGTGGCGCGGAGATCATCGCCGGCAGCCGACGGGTCGAAGCTGGGCGGAGTGGTGCGTGCGTTCCGGATGGGAGGCGGCATGGTGAACAGGACGGCGGGAGAAGGTGCCGCTTTTTAGCAGCCCCCCGCCGCGCCCGCGAGGCCCGCCCGCGAAAGGTCATGCGTGAATGCGAGCCTGGGCGCGTCCGGGGGCGGCAATGGGCCGCGATGTGGGCACGATATGGGCTCGACGGGGCACCTCACGCGCGGGCCGCGCCGCGCCGACCGGTCGGCTCGCTCGGGCGCCTGGGCGGCAGGCAGGCGATGACCTGGTCGATCAGCGGATTCTCGCGGGCGCTGTTCCACGCCATGGCCGTCGTCACGACGCGGATGCGCTCGGTCAGCGGCCGCACGACGACGTTGTCGGGCGCGAAGCTCTTCATGGCCGCCGGCACCAGCGCGATCCCCTGGCCGCAGCCGACGAAAGCCACCTGGGACGAGACCGAGCGCACCTCGTGCAGCACGCGCGGGGAGAAGCCGTGCGCCAGGCACACGGCGGTCAGCGCGTCGAAGTAGACCGGGCTGACATGCCTGGCGAACATCACGAAGTCTTCTTCGGCCAGGGCGGCCAGCTTGATCCGCGTCCCCTTGGCCAGCCGGTGATCCTGGGGCAGCGCCACCGCCAGCCGGTCGTCGGCCAGCGGCAGCGAGCGGATAGTGGGCCCCAGCTCGCCTTCGAGCCTGGCGAAGGCGATGTCGATGTCGCCGGCGTTGAGCATCGGGACCGCGTCCACGCTGTCGATCTCCTTCACCGCGACCGTGAGGTCGGGATGCGCCGCGCGCAGCCGGTCGAGCAGCACGGGTAGTTCATTGAGCAGCGCCGTGCTGACCGCGCCGACGGTGAGCGTGCCCTTCTGGCCGGCGGCGGCCTCCTTCACCGCGAACTCCAGCTGCTCGAGCTGCCGCACGAACTTCTGCACGGCCGGCAGGATGGCCGCCCCGGCCGGGGTGAGCTGGGCGCCCCGGCGCGAACGCTCGAACAGCTTGATCTTCAGTGCATGCTCGAGCACCTTGATCTGGTCCGTCAGCGGCGGCTGGGACATCCCCAGGCGCTTGGCCGCGCGGCTGAAGTTGCGCTCTTCGGCGACGGCGTGGAAGAGCCAGAGGTGCCGGATGAGTCGGAAGTTGATCATGGCGTTCTATATCCAGAACCTATGGTTGACACACGAGATTCGGAATTTACATATATCAGCGGGCGTTGGAAAGTGGCGGCATCTCAGTACGGACGGATGCCATGACCCTCCCACTCTCCGCGCTCGAACGTCTCGGGCAGTTCGATTCCAACACCATTTCGGACGCGCTGGATTTCCTCGGCCTGCCCGGCGCGACCGTGGGGCTGCGGCCGCTGTGGGACTGCCCGAAGATCGTCGGCCGCGCCAGCACGATCCAGCTCGGGCGCAAGATCTCGTCGGCCCCGACCGTGCACCTCATCACCCCGGTGGTGGCCGGCATCGACACGACGGACCGCATCCTCGTGATCGCGGGCGGCGTCGACGGCATCTCGTGCTGGGGCGACATCCTCGCCAACGCGGCGCAGGTCAAGCGGATCCGCGGCACGGTGATCGACGGCATGAGCCGCGACATCGACGGCAGCGCCTCGATCGGCTACCCGGTCTACGGGCGCGGCGTCACGATGATCAGCGCGCGCAACCGCGTGGTGCAGGTGGATGCGGCGTGCCCGATCACCGTGGCCGGCGTGGTGGTCAACCAGGACGATTACGTGATCGCCGACGCCTGCGGCACGGTGTTCGTGCTGGCCGGCCGCATCGACGAGGTGCTGGACCTGGCGGGCCGCATCCAGCGGCGCCAGGACGCGATGGTGCAGGCTGTGCGTAGCGGCCGTTGCGTTGAGGCGGTCATGCACGACAAGGAATTCGAAGCCATCGCCCAGCAGGACTGAACCATGAAGCAGGAAGATCAGGATCTCGTGAAGCTGTTCCGCGGCCTGGACACGCCGGCCGTCTCGGACGCGCTGGACAAGCTCGGCCTGCCCGGCCAGTGCCTGGGCATCATGCCGCTCGACCACTACGCCACGCCGATCGTCGGCCCGGCGTTCACCGTCAGGTACGTGAGCGCGAGCACGCCGCCGGGAACGGTCGGCGATTTCATCGACGATGTCGCCGACGGCGATGTGGTCGTGATCGACAACGGCGGCCGTACGGACTGCACCGTGTGGGGCGACATCATGACCCAGTACGCCGGCCAGCGCCGCATCGCCGGCACCGTGATCGACGGCGTGTGCCGTGACGTGTCGCGTGCGTTGGGCGATGGGTATCCGCTGTTCACCCGCGGCCGCTTCATGCGCACCGGCAAGGACCGCGTGCAGGTGGAGGCGGTCAACGGGACGGTCTCGATCGGCACCGCGCGCGTGGTGGCCCGCGACATCGTGATCGCGGACGCCAACGGCGTGGTCGTGGTCCCGCGCGAGCGAGCGGCGGAGGTGGCCGCGGTGGCCTCGCAGATCGAGCAGGTGGAAGCCGGAATCCGCGCGCAGATCGTCAGCGGCAAATCGCTGCGCGAGGCCCGCGAGGCGCTCGGTTACCACCTGCTGCAGCGCAAGGGGCAATGATGTCGCGGCACACTGAACTGAACCGGCACCTGGCCGCGGCGCAGCCTTCGGCCACCTACCGGGTGATCGACCGGGTGGCGGCCAGGCGGGCGAGCGGGGCCGAGGTCATCTCGCTGTCGGCCGGCGAGCCCGATTTCGATACGCCCGCCCACGTGCGCGAGGCGGGCATCGAGGCCATCCGCGCGGGCATGACGCGCTACACGCAGGTGGCCGGGCTGCGCGCGCTGCGCGAGGCGGTCGCGGACAAGTTTCGCGGCGAGAACGGCCTGGCGGTCGGCTGGCAGGACACCATCGTGTGCTCGGGCGGCAAGCAGGTCATCTACAACGCGCTGGCGGCCACGCTGAACGAAGGGGACGAGGTTGTCATCCCCGCGCCGTACTGGGTGAGCTACCCGGAGATCGTGCAGCTGTGCGGCGCGCGTTCGGTGATCGTGCCGTGCGGCGCCGAGTCCGGCTTCAAGCTCACGCCGGGGGCGCTGGAGGCGGCGCTGTCCGCGCGCACGCGCTGGCTGATCCTCAATTCGCCGTCGAACCCGACCGGCGCGGTCTATACGGCGCAGGAGCTGCGCGCGCTCGCCGAGGTGCTGCTGGCGCATCCGGACGTGCTGGTGCTGTCGGACGACATCTACGAGCATCTGATCTTCGACGGCGCGCGTTTCCATACGCTGGCGCAGGTCGAGCCCCGGCTGCAATCGCGCGTGCTGACGATGAACGGGGTGTCCAAGGCCTACGCCATGACCGGCTGGCGGATCGGCTTCGGCGCCGGGCCGCGCTGGCTGCTGGAGGCGATGGAGACGCTCCAGGGTCAGCAGACCTCGGGGGCCTGCAGCATTTCGCAGCATGCCGCCGTTGCCGCGCTGCGCGGTCCGCAAGACTTCATCGGCGCCTCCCGGGCCGCGTTCGAGCGCCGGCGCGACCTGGTGGTCGGCATGATCAACGCGGTGCCGGGCATGCGATGCGAGACGCCGGCCGGCGCGTTCTATGCGTTCGCTTCCTGCGACGGGCTGATCGGCAAGACGACGCTCGACGGCACGCTGCTGCGCTCCGATGAGGATGTGTCCAACGCGCTGCTGGACGAACGCGGCATCGGCGTCGTGCCCGGCAGCGCGTTCGGGCTGGGGCCGTATCTGCGCATCGCGTATGCGATCGACGACACCGCGCTGCGCACGGCCTGCACGGCCATCGATACGTTTGCCCGGTCGCTGCGCTGACGCCGGCACGCAACGGCTTGTCGAGGCGGCCGCCCGGCCGGGGCGCGCCTCGCTTCTTTTCCAGGTATCCGCCATGTCTACGATGCATCTTTCCCAGGACCCGCTTGCCGCGCTGCAGCGCTTCGGTACGGCAACCATTCATGAGGCGCAGGGGCAGCGCGGCGCGATCGATCCGCGCATCGCCGCGCTCGACCCCGCCCGCCGCCTGGTGGGCCGCGCCTTGACGGTGGACATGCGGCCCAGCGACAACCTGATGATCCACTACGCGCTGACCAAGGCCCGCCCGGGCGACGTGCTGGTGGTCGACGCCAAGGGCTTCGTCGATGCGGGGCCGTGGGGCGACATCCTGACGCTCGCGGCGCAGGAGGTCGGCATGGCCGGCCTCGTGATCGACGGCGCGGTGCGGGACGCCGACAGCATCATCGAGATGGGCTTTCCCGTGTTCTGCCGTGGCCTGTGCATCAAGGGCACCAACAAGCATCAGCCGGGCCGGGTGAACGTGCCGGTGGTCATTGGCGGCGTGCCGATCCGGCCGGGGGACGTGATGGTCGGAGACCGCGACGGGCTGGTGGTGGTGGCCGCCGATGAAGTCGACGCGGTGATCCGCGCAAGCGAGGCGCGGGAGCGCAAGGAGGCCGAGATGCGCGAACGGCTCAAGCAGGGCGCGACCATGGTCGAGCTGCTCGGGCTCCAGGACACGCTGAACCGCTACGGCCTGGTGTAATCTGCGGCGGTCGGCACCCCGTGTGCCGGCCAAGTCCGGAAGGCCCGTCGCCGGCGGCCTGCGCATCGGTCGGTCGGGCTACGGGCGAAACCCGATTCGTTCCCCGAAGCCTTTCTCATGATCGACCACCTCGACCACCTGGTGCTGACCTCCACGCAGCCCGACGCCACCATCGACTTCTACACGCGCGTGCTGGGCATGCAGCTCGAACGCTTCGGCGAGGGGCGCATCGCCTTTCGCTTCGGCAACCAGAAGATCAATCTGCACGTGCGTGGGCAGGAGTTCGAGCCCAAGGCGCACCTGCCGGTGCCGGGCGCGCTGGATCTGTGCTTCATCGCCGCGATCCCGCTCGACGCGGTGATCGAACGGCTGGCGCAGGCCGACTGGCCCATCGTGGAGGGCCCCGTGGCACGCACCGGCGCCACGCAGCGGATCCGCTCCGTCTACGTCCGCGACCCGGACCTCAATCTCATCGAAATCGCCGAACTGGCCGGCTGATAACTGGCCGGCTGATTGCGCCGAAGCCGCTGCCCGCCGCGCGAGGCGTCGCGGGCGCGCTCGGCGCTACGCGGCGCCGGCACCCGCCTGGAACCGGGCGATCCGCTCCCACATCAGGACCGGGTTGGAGTACATGGGGAAGTGGCCGCAGGCCGGGATCTCCGCCAGCGCCACGCCGTGGGCCTGGATGTGGCGCAGGTAGGACAGCGACGCGTTCTGCTCCCCGTACATGAACAGCCTTGGACACGGCAGGCCGAGGAACCTGTCCATCAGGCCGCCGTTGTCCGACAGGTCGACCATCGATTCGAAAATCCCCCGCACGGCGCCGGCGCGCACCTTGTGGCGCAGGCTCGCGGCATACAGGGCGCTGGCGTAGGCCGGCGCGTGCCGGGTCCGCTCGATGAACGCATCGAAGAAGCGTTCGGCGTCGGCCTCGGGGTCGCTGACGATCTGCCGGCTGAGGAAACAGTCTTCCGGCGCGATGTTGCCTTCGATGTCGGTGAAGCTCAGCACGCGGTCCGGCCATCGGCTGGCGAGCATCAGCGCGGTGAGCCCGCCCATGGAGTGGCCGACCAGGTGGAACGTCCGCCAGCCGAAGTGATCGAGCACGGCCTCGGCGGTCTTGACCAGGAAGGGGATCGAGATCCGCGAGAGGTCCGCGCAGGCGGTCTCGCCGCAGCCCGGCGCGTCGTAGGCGACGAACGGGCGGCCATCGAAGGCCGGGTGGCGCACGATGTCGGCGTAGTCTTCCTTGGTCGAGCCGAAGCCGTGCAGGAACAGGATCGGCGGGCGATCGCCGGGGCGGTGGATGGCCGCGAGGTCCAGTGCCGCGCCGTCCACGACGAGCGGCAGCCGCATGTTGGCGAATTCGCCTTGCGCATGCATGTGTCTTGCTCCTGCAAAAAAATGAGGGTGCGCCGCGCAGGGCGGCACACCCTCAACTCTTGCAGCCGGCAAGGCTTATGTAAATTCCTTCCGGAGGAAGGTTTCCATACGCCCGGGCTATGGATCGATGGGGCGATCCGGCCCGCCGCGCCCGCTCAAGGGCGATCGAACGCGTACGGAATGCCGGTGGTTTCCTGGTCCGTGTCGATGACGTTGGCGCGGTAGGTCTGGCTCAGCGAGCGCAGGCGCGCACGGCCCGTGGTCACGTCCGCCGACGAGCCGCCCGGGGTGGAATCGCTGACGAAGATGAGGAAGTTGTTCTGCGCCATCCAGCTGGTCACGCTGCTGGGCACGGTGCCGGCGTCGAGCACGCCCGACTGCATGTCGAAGACCACGTTCCACGGGCGGCTGGCCGCGTCGTCGCCGGTGTAGTACGACAGGCGCGGGTCGGCGGAAGCCGTGTTCGCGTTGGCGAAGACCGCCGGGAAGACGAGTTGCGCCTGGCCCGTGCGCAGCGCCGCCGCGTAGGTGCGCGGACCACTGTCCGACACCGTGCCGGGCACCATCATGAACATGAACTTGCCGCGCAGCGACGCCAGCGTCGGCCAGTTGCCGGCGCGGGCGGCCTCTTCGGGCGTGGCGTAGCGGCTCGTGCAGGACGGTGCGTTGAAGCACATCAGGTCGGAAGGCTTGAAGATCGACGCGGCGGGAATGCGCGCCGCGGCGCCGCCGCCCGAGAGGTCGCTGATCAGGTCGTCGAGGCTGGCCGCCGAATTGAGCAGACCCTCCTTGAACTCCATCTTGACGATGACGAGCTCATGCTGCGGATGGCTGTCGTGCCAGGTGCGCAGACCGTCGATGCACGAGCGCAGGTCCTGGTTGCGGTCGGCGCCGATGACGCCGCCCTTGGGGCAGTTGTTGACGTTGCCCAGCGGGCTGCTGTGCGACACATACCACTTGCCCGCCGCGGCCCACACATCGAGCTCGATGACCTGCACCTTGTCCAGCGCGTAGAAGAGGTATTCGAAGTCGCTCTTCTTGTCGTAGGTGTTGTGCGAGCCGGCCAGCGTGACGTTGTTGAGCTTGCTGGTCGAGGTGTATTCGATGTCCAGCGCATGGGCCGGGCTGGCGAGCGAAAGCCCGAAGGCGATCGCGCAAAGCAGGCTGCGCAGGCCTGCCGATCCGAAAGGACGCATGTGGTTTTCTCCTCCATCAGTGGGTTCGCGTGTAGCATCGCGGCCCCAGATGATGAAGTGATGACAGCGTCGCATTGGCCGTTGTTCGGCAGCGTCAGCAGACGGGCCGTGCAACCGGCTTGAAAACTGCTGCCTGCACGCTTGCAGATCCGGTCGCCAGGTGGCGGCGACCGGGTCGCCATGGGGTTCTGCCTCGCATGGGTGTCCAGATCCTGCTGGCCGCCCGGGGCGAAAACATGGCGCATCTGGCGAATCCAACCGAGGCATACGGGCAAGCGTCCCCTAAGTATGGGTCTGCGGGACGATCGTTCGCGGCATGGGCAACCGACGGCTTCGGCGGATTGATCTTCCAATAACGAAAAAAAGGAAACCACACATGATCAAGTCTTGGATCTTCGAGCAGGTGAACGTCTCGACCAGCGCCGACGCCGGCCTGTTCGATGCCGCCACGTTCCAGCACGAGCTCGGCTGGCGGCAGCGCACCTGGATCGATGCGGAGGCCCTGGGCTTCCACGGCATCTTCTTCAGCGAGCACCATTTCAGCGGCGTGCGCGTCAGCCCCTGTCCGTCCATGCTGGCGGCCGCGGTGGCGGCCCGGACCACCGTGCTGCGCATCGGCGTGCTCGGCTGGGTGCTGCCGCTGTGGCAGCCCTGGCGCTTCCTGGAGAAGGTGGGGATGCTCGACCACCTGAGCCAGGGGCGGCTCGAAATCGGCGTCGCGCGCGGATCGAACCCGCTGGAGGCTGAGGCGGTGGGGGTCGCCGTCGAAGACGTGGGCCCCATGTTCGATGAGGCGCTCGACATTCTCGACAAGGCCTGGACCGAGCCGACGCTGTCGCACCGGGGCCGGTACTGGTCGTTCGACTGCCTGCCGGTGCTGCCGCGCCCGCTCCAGCAGCCGGGGCCGCCGGTGTGGGGCACCGTGCGCAGCGTGGCTTCGGCGAGGGCGGTCGCGGCGCGGGGGTATGGCGCCTGCACGGGCTTCCTGCCGACCAGCGAGGCGAAGGCGGTGTTCGACGGCTATCGCGATGCGGTGTCGGCGCGCGACGCGCGCGACTGCGCCGGCAAGCTGGCCCTGCGGCGCTGCGTGTTCGTGGCGGACAGCGCGTCCGCGGCGCAGGAGCAGGCGGCCTCGGCCCGCGAGAAGATGCCGTCCATTCTGGCCGAAGACACCATCGCCGGGACGCCGCAGTCCGTGACCGAGCAGATCGTGCACCAGATGCGCGAGACCGGCGCCGGCAACATCATCGGCTTCTTCGCCGGCAACCATGATGACCGCGACGCCATCCTGGCGTCCTATCGCCTGTTCGGCACCCAGGTGATTCCGGCGCTGGGCCGCACGCCGATCTGAATCCCGGGAGGCTGCTGGGGCCGGGCGGGCCGCCATGGGCGCCCGGTCCGGCCGGGGTGCGTTGTGCAACGCAGCGCATTCTCAAAAAAGTTCCGATTCCACGTCGCGTTTGAGATTTATTGTGGATTGCCGCATTCGCGACGCCCGGTTTGTCGTGAAAATGCAATCTGTTGCATGCTGAAATCGACATTTCAATATTGCTAATCTCAGCACGCGTGCATGAGGCTGGAATCGGGCGGGGTGCTGCGCAAATCGCGGTGCCGCTATGGAAAGCCGCCCATCGTCGAATGGCGATGGGCGGCCGAGCGCCCCGGATTCCAAAAGGAGACCGTTATGGCTGACCTTCTCCAGGCAGACCGGATAGAAACCATCGACACGCTCGGCATGATCGCGCTGGCCGAGGCCGTGGGCTTTGACGACCTGGAATTCACGCCGCTGGTGCGCGACCTGCTGCTGGCGTCGCCGCTGCGGCTGGAACGCGGCGCCGTCACGCTGGCCGTGGGCCGCGGCGACAAGCGGATCATTTTCGAGTCGGCCGGCGATCCGGACGACGACGACGGCCAGGCCTGTCTGCGGGAAGCGGTCTTTATTGTCCTGCCCGAAGCCGTGCCCGGTATGGCGCTGTCTTCCCGGATACTCGAGAAAATCGGAAGGCACGCTTCCCAGCGTTCGCATGTCTGCCTGTTTTACCGGAATCGGGACGGCCGCGAGCTGCTGGACGCGTTCCGGGCGCACCTCTGGGGCGGCGTGGAGTGGCATTCCAGGTCGGCGGGGGCCGTGTGCCGGGAGGGCCTGCTGTTCTCGGCCGGCTGGGATCGGCAGGTGGCGCTCCACGTTGCCCGGGCGCTGGAGCGCTATGCGCGTGAGCTGCCGGATGGAACGGGCCTGAGCATTTCCCTGATCGCGCCGGGGGCGTGCTGAGATGCCGGTTCGTCTATACCTGATCTGGGGCGCCACCACCACGGGCAAGACCGCGCAGTCCGTCGCCCTGGCCCGATCCGCAGGCGCGCCCGTCATCTCGCTCGACCGGGTGCAATGCTGCCATGAGCTGGCCGTGGGCAGCGGCCGTCCGTCGCCGTCCGAACTGCTCGGCACGCGGCGGGAATACCTGTGCGAGCGCGAGGTGTCGCGCGGTGTGGTCTCGGCCGCGGAAGCGAATCAGCTGCTGCTCGACAAGGTGGCCCGGTATGCGACCCAGGAGCGGGCGCTGATCCTGGAGGGCGGCTCGGTCTCCCTGATCAACGCGATGATCCGCGATGCGCGCTGGTCGGAGCGGGGGGAGTGGGTCTTGCGCCGGATCCCGGTGCCGGGACGGGCGGCCTTCATGGCGGCGGCCAGAAAGCGCGTGCGGGAAATGCTCGACCCGCCGCCGGGGCAGGCGGGCATCCTCGACGAGTTGCAGGGCCTGTGGGGGCATCCCCGCAACCATGCCGTCCTGGAAGATATCGACGGATACCGGCAGATCATCCGCTATGCGAACGCATTGCAGGTGCCCATCGGCCGGATCACCTCGATCGACCCGAACGCGAAGGCGCTCCTGATCGAGCGGATCGCGCAGGAATACTGGGAGCACGCGCTCTGGCAGGAACAGGAGTTCCTCGGCATTCCGGCCAGCTGGCTGCGCGCGGACGACGCTTGATGGCCGCGCTGCCGCGCGCGATTGGCCGCAGGCGCACGACCGCCCGCACGGCGTAGCGCTGCCCGCCTGCCTGGGCGGCATCGACTCCGTTGCTTGAAGTTTCGCCGGCGGGGCAGGCCCCGCCATCCCGTTCCGAGGCGTCCGGAGCGGTGGCGTCCCGTGAGCCCATCATGTTTTCCCCGTGGCCGACGGGGTTTCCGGATCGGCGGGAGGTGCGCGAAGCCGCATGTTCCCGGCGCTGGAGCATGTCAGCGCGCACGCAGTTTGCTGCATATCGGCCAGGGTCGCCGTTCCCGTTGCGCGGTCGGCCGAATTTGCACGCGGGCCATTTCACCCTGGCCGGCACGAAAATCCCCCAAGGTATTGGTGTAGGTGAATCGGATGGATTAACAGCTTGCTCCGGAATAACCCGGTTGTTCGGGTTATGTCTCTATGCAGTTTGGTGCATGTCCGGTGGCGCTTCCAGCCATGTTTGGGCCGATATTTTCCGGAGAATCCGGCGGGTCAATATATTCATTTGGGTTATTTTCACTCGGCCCCTACGAAAGAAGGGACCCGCGGGACTTAATCAAGCATGGGTTTTTGCCGAAAGAGCGGATGAAAATTCGCCATAAAAGGAGATTCCCCCATGCGCGTCAACGAACCCGTTACCCAGCGTGAATATGATTTCCCGGACAACGCGACGCTCATGTCGACCACCGATACGCAGAGCTACATTGCCTATGCGAATGCGGCGTTCGTCGACGTCAGCGGTTTTTCCCGGGAGGAGATCGAGGGCCAGCCGCACAATATCGTGCGCCACCCGGACATGCCGCCCGAGGCGTTTGCCGACATGTGGGCCACGCTCAAGGGCGGCGAGCCCTGGAGCGCGCTGGTCAAGAACCGCCGCAAGAACGGCGATCATTACTGGGTGCGCGCCAATGCCACGCCGGTGGTGCGCAACGGGCGGCCGGCCGGCTACATGTCCGTGCGGACCAAGCCCACGCGCGACGAGGTGGCGGCGGCCGAGGCGCTCTACCGCGATTTCCGCGCTGGCCGGGCCGGCAGCCGCACCTTCCACAAGGGCCTGATCGTGCGGACCGGGCTGATGGCCTGGCGCTCGGTCTTCCAGGTCATGCCGGTGCGCTGGCGCATCCGCCTGGCGTTCATGGTGCTGCTGCCGCTGACGCTGGGGGCGGCCTGGGGCGCGGGCTTGTCCGGCGCGGCGCTCGGCGGCTTTGCCGCCGCGCAGGCGGTGGCGCTGGCGCTGGGGGCCGGGTGGCTGCAGGCGCAGATCGCCCGGCCGCTCGAACAGACGCTGCAGCAGGCGCTGCGCGTGGCGTCGGGCGAGAGCCAGAAGGCGGTGCTCATGGACCGCGTCGACGAGATCGGCATGACGCTGCGGACCATCAGCCAGCTCGGCCTGATGTTCCGCTGGCTGATCGACGACGTCAGCGAGCAGGTGCTCAACGTCCAGGCCGCCAGCCAGGAGATCGCCCAGGACAACAGCGACATCAACGCGCGCACCGAGCAGGCGGCCTCCAGCGTGCAGCAGACCTCCAGCTCGATGACGCAGATGACGGCCACCGTGGCCAGCAACGCCGAGACCGCGGGCGAGGCCAACCAGCTCTCGGGCGCCGCGACCGAGGCGGCCGTCAACGGCGGCCGCGCCATGGCCGAGGTGGTCGCCACCATGGAGTCGATCTCGCAGAGCGCCAACCAGATCGCCGACATCATCGGCGTGATCGACAGCATTGCGTTCCAGACCAATATCCTGGCGCTCAACGCGGCGGTGGAGGCGGCGCGCGCGGGCGAGCAGGGCCGGGGCTTCGCGGTGGTGGCCGGCGAGGTGCGGGCGCTGGCGCAGCGCAGCGCCAGCGCGGCCCGGGAGATCAAGGATCTGATCGGCGCCAGCGTGGGCAAGGTGGCGTCCGGCTCGCGGCTGGTCGGCGAGGCCGGCAAGACCATGGATGACATCGTCAGCCAGGTCAAGCGCGTCTCGGGCATGATTGCCGAGATCAGCCTGGCGACCGCGGAGCAGACCGACGGCATCATGCAGGTGAGTCAGGCCGTCACGCACCTGGACCAGATCACGCAGGAGAACGCCACGCTGGTGGAGCAGAGCGCCCTGGCGGCGGAGAGCCTGCGGGTGCAGGCGACCCGTCTCGTGGAAGCCGTCGGCGTGTTCCGCTGACGCGGCACGCGGCCATCCGGCCGGATGGGAAGGCGGCGCCGCATCGTCTTCCCGCCGTGCCGGTTGGGCCACGGCAGCGCCGGGCGGGGCAGGCGCAACGCCTGCGATGCTGTATCGCACCATAACCGCCCACCGCTGCACCGAAACCGTGCATCGCACCGCCCCGCGGCGCACCATCCGCCGCGCAGGAAAATCCGCCGACCCTTCTGCCGCAACGGTTTGCCGCCCTGGCACACCTGTTGCATAGACCCTTGCGCGGATCAACGGCGATCCGCCTCTTCGTGGTGAGACGGCCCCGGTGCACGGGGCCTGACTGTGGACAACGGCGTCCCTGAACCCGGCCCAGTGCCTGGTTCTCGGGCGCCTTTTCTTTTTTTGGGAAGCGGGATTCGACATGACCGGCAAAGCCACCCGAATCGACCTGTTCAGCTTGCGCACGCCGCAGATGCGCGCCTTCCACCTCACGTGGCTGGCATTCTTCGTGTGCTTCTACGCGTGGTTCGCCTGCGCGCCGCTGATGCCGGTGCTCAAGGGCGAGTTCCACCTCACGCCCGGGCAGATCGCCAATATCAATATTGCCGCGGTGGCCGTGACGATCCTGGTGCGGCTGATCGTCGGGCCGCTGTGCGACCGCTTCGGTCCGCGCAAGACCTACACGGGCCTGCTGGTGCTGGGCGCCGTGCCCGTGCTGGGCGTCGCGCTGGCGCAGAGCTACGAGGCCTTCCTGTTCTTCCGCCTGGCCATCGGCGCCATCGGCGCGAGCTTCGTCATCACGCAGTACCACACCTCGGTGATGTTCGCGCCCAACGTGGTGGGCACCGCCAACGCGGCCGCGGCCGGCTGGGGCAACGCGGGCGGCGGCGTGGCGCAGGGCACGATGCCGCTGCTGCTGACCGCCATCGTCATGCTGGGCGTGACGCAGGGCATGGGCTGGCGCCTCGCCATGGTGGTGCCGGGCGTGGCCATGCTGATCGTCGCGGTGCTGTACTGGCGCTATACGCAGGACTGCCCCGAAGGCAACTTCGACGACCTGCGCGCCGCCGGCAAGACCATCGAGGGCGGCAAGAAGGGCGGCTGGGGCAGCTTCGTCACGGCGGCCGGCAACTACCGCGTGTGGCTACTGTTCGTCACCTACGGCGCGTGCTTCGGCGTGGAGATCTTCATCCACAACATCGCCGCCACCTACTACGTCGATCACTTCGGCCTGTCGCTGTCGGCCGCCGGCATGGCCGCCGCCAGCTTCGGCCTGCTGGCACTGTTCGCCCGCGCGCTGGGCGGCATCGTGTCGGACCGCGTGGCGCGCAGCCGCGGCCTGGATGCGCGCACCCTGCTGCTGTGCGTGCTGATGGTGGGCGAGGGCCTGGGCCTGCTGGGCTTCGCGCATGCCGGCACCGCATCGCTGGCGGTGCTGGCCATGCTGGGCTTCGGCCTGTTCACGCACATGGCCTGCGGCGCCACGTATGCGCTGGTGCCGTTCATCGATCGCCGCGCCCTGGGCGGCGTGGCCGGCATCATCGGCGCGGGCGGCAACGTGGGCGCAGTGGCGGCCGGCTTCCTGATGAAGGGGCTGGGCGACGCGCAGCAGACGCTGTCGGTGCTGGGCGTGATGGTGATGCTGTCCGCCATCTGCGCCGTCGCGGTGCGCTTCTCGGCAGAACACAAGGCGCGCGAACAAGCGCTGTATGACAACACCCTGGCAGCCGGCGCTGCCAACGTCTAAGGAGTACCTCGCCATGACCATGAAGATCGTCGTCATCGGCCACGGCATGGTGGGCCACAAGTTCCTGGAGAGCCTGCTGCACGCCCCCGGCCACGACCTGCACGTCACCGTGCTGTGCGAAGAACCTCGCCCTGCCTACGACCGCGTGCACCTGTCCGAATTCTTCTCGGGCAAGACCGCCGAAGACCTGTCGCTGGTCGCGCCGGGCTTTTTCGATCGCGATGACGTGGTGCTCCGGCTCAACGCCCGCGCCGTCTCGATCGACCGCGCGGCCAAGCAGGTCACGGCCTCCACCGGCGAAGTGCTGGCCTACGACAAGTTGATCATGGCGACCGGCTCGTCGCCGTTCGTGCCGCCGATTCCGGGCAAGGACCGCACCGACTGCTTCGTCTATCGCACCATCGAAGATCTGGAAGCCATGCTCGAATGCGGCCGGCGCGCCAGGACCGGCGTGGTGGTCGGCGGCGGCCTGCTGGGCCTGGAATGCGCCAAGGCCCTGCGCGACATGGACCTGCAGACCCACGTGGTCGAGTTCGCCGGCCGCCTGATGGCGATGCAGGTGGACGACGGCGGCGGCCGCATGCTGCGCCGGAAGATCGAAGACCTGGGCGTGACGGTCCACACGCAGAAGAACACGGTGGAGATCGTCGACGGCGAGGACGGCACGCACCGCATGCAGTTCGCCGACGGCACGCACCTGGACGCCGACATGATCGTCTTCTCGGCCGGCATCCGTCCGCGCGACGAGCTGGCGCGCCAGTGCGGCCTGGCCGTGGGCGAGCGCGGCGGCATCGTGATCGACTCCGAGTGCCGCACCTCCGATCCGGACGTCTATGCCATCGGCGAGTGCGCGCTGTGGGGCGGCAAGGTCTACGGCCTGGTCGCGCCCGGCTACGAGATGGCGCGCATCACCGCCAGGCAGATCCTGGCGGCCGAAGAAGAGGCGGCCGCCTTCAACGGCGCCGACATGAGCACCAAGCTCAAGCTGATGGGCGTGGACGTGGCCAGCCTGGGCGACGCGCAGGGCAGCACGCCGGGCAGCCGCAGCGTGCAGTTCGTCGACGAGCGCAAGCAGATCTACAAGAAGCTGGTGCTGTCGTCCGACGGCAAGTTCCTGCTGGGCGGCGTGCTGGTGGGCGATGCGTCCGAGTACGGCACGCTGCTGCAGATGATGCTCAACCGCATCGAGCTGCCCGAGGCGCCCGAATTTCTGATCCTGCCGCAGGCCGACGGCAATGCGCGCCCGGCGCTGGGCGTGGATGCGCTGCCCGACGCGGCGCAGATCTGCTCGTGCAACGACGTCTCCAAGGGCGCGCTGTGCCAGGCGGTGTGCGCCGGCGCCACCACCGTGGGCGCGCTAAAGGACGCCACCCGCGCGGGCACCTCGTGCGGCGGCTGCGTGCCGCTGATGACGCAGGTGATGAAGGCCGAGATGAAGAAGCAGGGCCTGGCCGTCAACAACCACATCTGCGAGCACTTCCCGTACTCGCGCCAGGAGCTGTATCACCTGGTGCGCGTGGGCCGCATCCAGTCGTTCGAGGCGCTGCTGGCGGCGCACGGCCACGGCATGGGCTGCGACATCTGCAAGCCCGCCGCGGCGAACATCCTGGCTTCGTGCTGGAACGACTTCGTGCTCAAGAAGGAGCACGCCGGCCTGCAGGATTCCAACGACTACTTCCTCGCCAACATCCAGAAGGACGGCACGTACTCCGTGGTGCCGCGCATGCCGGGCGGCGAGGTGACGCCGGAGGGGCTGATCGCCGTCGGCCAGGTCGCCAAGAAGTACGGGCTGTACACCAAGATCACCGGCGGCCAGCGCGTGGACCTGTTCGGCGCGCGCCTGGAGCAACTGCCGCTGATCTGGGAAGAGCTGATCGCGGCCGGCTTCGAGTCGGGCCATGCCTACGGCAAGTCGCTGCGCACGGTGAAGTCGTGCGTGGGCTCGACGTGGTGCCGCTACGGCGTGGGCGATTCGGTGGGCCTCGCCATCCGCCTGGAGAACCGCTACAAGGGCCTGCGCTCGCCGCACAAGCTCAAGTTCGGCGTGTCCGGCTGCACGCGCGAGTGCGCCGAGGCGCAGGGCAAGGATGTCGGCGTGATCGCCACCGAGAAGGGCTGGAACCTCTACGTGTGCGGCAACGGCGGCATGAAGCCCCGCCACGCCGAGCTGCTGGCCGCCGACCTGGACGAGGCCACGCTCGTCAAGCTGGTCGACCGCTTCCTGATGTTCTACGTGCGCACCGCCGATCGGCTGCAGCGCACCAGCACCTGGCGCGACAACCTGGAAGGCGGCCTCGACTACCTGAAGGACGTAATCGTGGGCGACAAGCTGGGCTTCGCCGCCGAGCTGGAAGCCGAGATGCAGCACGTGGTCGACACTTACCAGGACGAATGGAAGACCGCCGTGACCAACCCCGAAGTGCGCAAGCGCTTCCGCCACTTCGTCAACAGCGAGACGGCGGACGCCAATGTCGTGTTCGTCGAGGAGCGCGGCCAGATCCGCCCCGCCACGCCCGAAGAGCGGCGCGGCACGCGCCCGGTGCGCATTCCCGTGGTCGCCGAAGCGGCCTGAGCCAGGAGGACGTCATGCAAGCCAATCATTGGACCGCCATCTGCGCGCTGGACGACATCGTGCCCAACACCGGCGTCTGCGCGCTGGTCGGGGGGGCGCAAATCGCCGTGTTCCACGTGGCCGGCGATGCGCCGCGCCGCGTCTACGCCATCGGCAACTACGACCCGAACGCGGACGCCGCCGTGCTCTCGCGCGGCCTGGTCGGCAACCTGGGCGAGCGCATCGTGGTGGCTTCGCCCATCTACAAGCAGCACTTCGACCTGGCCACCGGCGAGTGCCTGGAAGCCCCGGCCAACTCGGTGCCGGCCTACGCCGCCAAGGTGGAAGACGGCAAGGTCTGGATCGCACAGCAATGAGCTGCGCCGCCCGCCCCAAGCTGGTCGTCATCGGCAACGGCATGGCCGGCATGCGCACGGTCGAGGAGCTGCTCAAGCTGGCGCCCGACCTGTACGACATCACCGTGTTCGGCGAGGAGCCGCACGGCAACTACAACCGCATCCTGCTCTCGCCGGTGCTGGCGGGCGAGAAGCGCGTGGATGACATCATGCTCAACACGCGCGAATGGTACGAAGAGCACGGCATCACGCTGCACGCGGGCGACCCGGTGGTGGCGATCGATCGTCCGCGCCGCACGGTGCGCTCGCGCGGCGGGGTGGAGGTGCGCTATGACCGGCTGCTGATGGCCACCGGCTCGCGGCCGTTCATCCTGCCGGTGCCGGGGCACATGCTGCCGGGCGTGATCGCCTTCCGCGACATCCAGGACGTGGAGACCATGCTCGACGCCGCGCGCAACCACCGGCACGCGGTGGTGATCGGCGGCGGCCTGCTGGGGCTGGAGGCCGCCAACGGCCTGATGCGGCAGGGCATGGACGCGACCGTGGTGCACATCAGCGACACGCTGATGGAGCGCCAGCTCGACAAGCCCGCCGCCGCGCTGCTCAAGGTCGCGCTGGAGGCCAAGGGCCTGCGCTTCCTGCTGGGCGCGCAGACCACCGAGCTGATCGGCACCGACCGCGTAACCGCCGTGCGCTTCAAGGACGGCACGGAGATCCCCGCCGACCTGGTCGTGATGACCGCCGGCGTGCGCCCGAACATCGAGCTGGCGCGCTCGGCCGGCCTGCACTGCGAACGCGCCATCGTGGTGGACGACACGCTGCAGACCTACGACCCGCGCATCTACGCCGTGGGCGAATGCGTGCAGCACCGCAGCGCCACCTTCGGCCTGGTCGCCCCGATCTGGGACCAGGCCCGCGTGTGCGCTGCGCACCTGGCCGGCGCCGGCCACCGCCGCTACGTGCAGCAGGCCACGGCGACCAAGCTGAAGGTCACCGGTGTGGACCTGTACTCGGCCGGCGACTTCATCGGCGGCGACGGCACCGAAGACATCGTGCTGCGCGATCCGCGCCGGGGCGTCTACAAGCGGCTGGTGCTCAAGGACGACCGCATCGTCGGCGCGGTGCTGTACGGCGACGTGGCCGACGGGCCGTGGTATTTCGAGCTGATCCAGCGGCAGGCGCCCATCGCGGCGATGCGCCAGCGCCTGCTGTTCGGCCGCGCGCTGTGCGAGGCCGAGGCCGCCTGACAACGATAAAGTACGCCCCCTCATGACGATGACGACGATCCCCATCCACCCGCTCACCGAGGCCGTGCGCACCACGTGCCCGTACTGCGGCGTCGGCTGCGGCGTGCTGGCCACGCCGCGCGCCGATGGCAGCGTCGGCATCGCGGGCGACCCGGCGCATCCGGCCAATGCCGGCCGGCTGTGCGTCAAGGGCTCGGCGCTGGGCGAGACCGTTGGCCTGGACGGCCGCCTGCTGCATCCGGCCATGCGCGAGCGCACGCCCGACCCGGACGCGCCGCCCGCGCCGCTGCGCCGCGTAGCGTGGGACGCGGCGCTCGATGCCGTCGCGCAGGGTTTCCGCCGCATCGTCGACGAACACGGCCCGGACGCCGTCGCGCTCTACGTCTCCGGCCAACTGCTGACCGAGGACTACTACCTCGCCAACAAGCTGATGAAGGGCTTCATCGGCAGCGCCAACATCGACACCAACTCGCGGCTGTGCATGTCGTCGGCCGTGGCCGGGCACAAGCGCGCCTTCGGCGAAGATCTGGTGCCGGTCTGCTACGACGACCTGGAAGCGGCCGACCTGATCGTGCTGGTCGGCTCCAACACCGCGTGGTGCCACCCGATCCTGTTCCAGCGCATCGTGCGCGTGAAGGAGGCCCGGCCGGAGGTCAAGGTGGTGGTGGTCGATCCGCGCCACACCGCCACCTGCGAGCTGGCCGACCTGCACCTGCCGATCCGGCCGGGCACCGATGTGCGGCTGTTCAACGGCCTGCTGTCGTTCCTGGCGCGGCGCGGCGCGGTCGACCGCGACTTCGTCGACCTGCACACCAGCGGCCTGGACGATGCCCTGCGCACCGCCGACGCGGATGCCGACGACGTGGCCGAAGTGGCCCGGGCCTGCAAGCTCAAGCTCGACGACCTGCTGACCTTCTACGGCTGGTTCGCCGACACGCCGCGCACCATCACCGCATTCTCGCAGGGCGTCAACCAGTCGTCGGCGGGCACCGACAAGGTCAACAGCATCATCAACTGCCACCTGCTGACCGGCCGCATCGGGCATGCCGGCATGGGGCCGTTCTCCATCACCGGCCAGCCGAACGCGATGGGCGGGCGCGAGGTGGGCGGGCTGGCCAACATGCTGGCCGCCCACCTGGAGCTGCACGAGCCGCAGCACCGCGAGCTGGTGCAGACGTTCTGGAACGCGCCGCGCATGGCCGACAAGGTGGGCCTCAAGGCGGTCGACCTGTTCTCGGCCATCGAGGCCGGCCGCGTCAAGGCCGTGTGGATCATGGGCACGAACCCGGTGGTCAGCCTGCCCGATGCCGACCAGGTGCGCCGCGCGCTGGCCAAGTGCGAGCTGGTGGTGGCCTCCGACATCGTCGAGGCGACCGACACCACGCTGCTGGCCGATATCGTGCTGCCGGCGCTCGGCTGGGGCGAGAAGAACGGCACCGTCACCAACTCCGAGCGGCGCATTTCGCGCCAGCGCGCCTTCCTCCCCGCACCGGGCGAGGCCCGCGCCGACTGGGACATCATCGCCGACGTGGCCCGCCGCATGGGCTACGACGGCTTCGACTTCAAGGGCCCGCACGACGTGTTCGACGAGCACGCGCGCCTGTCCGCCTTTGCCAACGGCCCGCAGGGTGTGCGCCGCGCCTTCCACCTCGGCGGCCTGACGGGGCTGGATGCCGACGCCTACGACGGCATGGCGCCGGTGCAATGGCCGGTCACCCTCGGCGGGGCCGGCGAGGCGCGGCTGTTCAGCGATGGCCGCTTCGCCCATGCCGACGGCCGCGCGCGCTTCGTGCCCACGGCAGCCCGCGCGCCGGTGCACGCGCCGGACAGCGACTACCCCCTCATCCTCAACACCGGCCGCGTGCGCGACCAGTGGCACACCATGACGCGCACCGGCCGCGCCCCCAAGCTCGCCGATCACGTGCCCGAACCGTTCGTCGACCTGCATCCGCACGACGCGCTGCTGGCCGGCGTGCGCGAGGGCGCGCTGGCGCGCGTGGGCTCGCGCTGGGGCAGCGTGGTGGCGCGCGTGCGCATGAGCGGCGGCATCGCGCGCGGCAGCGTGTTCGTGCCGATCCACTGGAACGGCCAGTTTGCCTCCGACGCGCGCGTGGGCGCGGTGGTCAACCCGGTGGTCGACCCGGTCTCCGGCGAGCCCGAGTTCAAGCACACGCCGGTGATGGTCGAGCCGTTCGACGTGGCCTGGCACGGCTTCGTGCTGTCGCGCCGCGCGCTCGATGCCGGCGAAGCCACCTGGTGGACGCGCATCCAGGGCCGCCAGTTCGTGCGCTACGAGCTGGCCGGCCGCCAGCAGATCGGCTCGGCGCACGCATGGGCGCGCCGGCTGCTGGGCGTGGACGACCCCCACGCCGACTGGCTCGAATACGAAGACACCACCGCGCGCGTCTACCGCGCCGTGTACGTGGTGGACGATCGTATCGAAGCGTGCATCTTCCTGTCGCCGCGGCCGGACCTGCCGTCGCGCAACTGGCTGGCCGGGCTGTTCGCGCACGACCGCCTGGAAGACATCGATCGCGCGGGCGTGCTCCTTGGCCAGCCGATCGAAGCCGGCGCCGATGCCGGCCCGACCGTATGCTCCTGCTTCGGCGTGGGCCGCAACACCATCTGCGACGCGATCCGCGCCAAGGGGCTGCAATCGACCGGCGAGATCACCGCGTGCCTGAAGGCGGGCGGCAACTGCGGCTCGTGCGTGCCGGAGCTCAAGCGGTTGCTGGTGGAGGCGCGGGTGCAGCAGGCGGCCTGAGCGGTCGCGGGCAGGACGGAACGGGAGGGGACCGCCGGCGCGGTCCCTTTTTTGTTGGCGGTCCGACCGGGCATGCCGGCGCGGCGCGGGGGTTCGGGCGACGCTCGGCGCGTTCGGGCCGGCACCGGCGTGCCGGGCGGGGAAAGCGTACCGTTTGCGTTTGCGCGTCCACCGCGTCCACCGCGTCCACCGCGTCCATTGTGTCGGCGTGTCCAGTGCGCCGGCGCCGGTCCGTGCGCGTCGCTCCGTCCATCGCCAGTGCAGCACCGTCGCGTCATCATGCTCAAAGTCACCCCGAATTTCCTGCGGCCCGGTACCGGCACGTCCGCGCCGGCCGAGCCCTACCACAATGAAAAAGCGGTTTCGTACCAGTCGGAGGAGGACGGTACGTCCATGGCCGATTTCGAGGCCTCGCCCAAGGGCAAGCGGGTGGCGGGGCAGTATCGCGCCGGCATCGACAAGCTGAAGGATTTCCTGCGCGTCAACGGGACGCCAGAGCGTGACACAGCGATCCATGCGCTCGACGCGTTCGGCAAGCGGATCGGGGCGGGTCACGAGGGGATGTATTCGACGCAGATCCGCCGCATGTACGGCGAGGGCAAGGTCGCCTTCGATGGGTTCTGCTCGGGCGTGGGCAACCCGGCCATTCCGATGGGCGTGCGTGTGTCGGCCGTGGAGGAACTGGCGAAGGGCCTGCTGGAGTGCTCGGAGGGGACGGCAAGCAACCTGGACATCGCCGCGCAGGCGTTGCATCTGAGCCAGCACGGCCTCTTGAACCATGCCCGGCAGACCTGGGAAGCGCTGCTCGATCAGGCCGTCCGCGAGTTCGCGCAGCAGCAGCATTGCGGCATGGCGGACTACGCGCTCTACGAGATCCACCTCGCCAACGGCTACCGCAACCACCTGGCCGAAGAATACGGCGTGGCCGGGCGCGTGGACAGTTTCGTTCCGCCGGAAGTCGGGCGGCATCTGGCGGCATGCAAAGCCTTCGTCAGGCAGCGCGTGACCGCCGGCGCGATGGTCCGGCGGATGGCGGAAGCCTGCCTGGGCGAAGTGCACGAGCGCCTGAAGCCCTATTGCCAGCGGGCGCTGACCGCGGACGAGGCGTGGCAGTTCTACCGTGACTACGACAAATCGCTGGAGGCCGCGCTGGAGATGCGCTACGGCAACATCCCGAGCGACGTGCTGATCAACCCGCACCAGGGCCGGGGAACGAAGGACGCGCCTTATTCCGTCATCGAAACCCCGACCCTGCTGGCCCGCGCCATCGCCCGCAATCTGCGGCAGTGCGAGCTGCTGGAGCCCTTCAAGTTCCTGCGCATGGCGCCGACGCCCGACGGGCACAGCATCAAGGATGTCGGCGGCGACGACTTCTACGTCAAGATGCGCAGTCAGGATGGCGAGAAGGGCTACCGGCCCTTGATGATTGCCGATCTGCACAAGTCCGCCTGGCATCATGGACCGATTGCCGTCCGCAAGGCAGCGCTGATGAACACGACGGACCCCGGCCAGTTGAAGACGCTCGAGCCGGAGGCCGTCTGGACGCTGATCCGGCAGCACAAAGACCCCATGGGCTGGCTCGAGGATCTCAGTCACCCCGCCGTGCGGCGCTATCGCGAGGCCGCGCCCGCGCACGATGCCTTCCTGGTTGCGTACGCGCTCGCGACGATCCGCAAGCAGTCGCCAGGCGCGCAGCAGAGGGTGCTGCTGCAGGTGTTGCGGCAAGGCGAGCGCGCGCTCGCCGAGCAGCTCTGCGCGGTGGTGGACCGTGCGGACCGCGCGGACGCGGCCGGCAACACCGCGCTGCACTATGCCGCCGAGCATGGCTTTGACCAACTGCTGGCCGAACTGCTGCCCAAGAGCGAATCGCCCGATGCGCGGAACGTCCGGCGCGAGACGCCGCTGATGCGTGCCGCGCGGCACGGCAAGGCGTCAGCCGTCGGCACGCTGGTCCTGGCCGGGGCTTGCGTCGAGGCGAAGAACGCCAGGAGCGAGACCGCACTCTTTCTCGCCGCCCGCGTTGGCGATGCGGCCTCGGTCGGTGTGCTGTCGCGACACGTGACCAGCCTGGACGATCAGGCCGCCAGCGGTAAAACGGCACTGATGGCCGCTTCGGAGAACGGTCACGAGGGTGTCGTGACGATGCTGCTGAGCCTGCGGGCGAATGCCAACAGAGGCAACAACAATGCGACGACCCCCTTGATCGCCGCCTGCAGGGGCGGGCATTTCGCGTGCGCGGAGGCGCTGGTCAAGGCCGGTGCCAATGTCAATGCCCATACCAAGGATGGCACCACGGCGTTGATGGCCGCCATTGACGCTGGCCACATGGCGCTGGTCCGGTTGCTGATCCCCAAGGCCAAGCTGAACCGGTTCGACCGCCACGGCAAGACCGCGCTGATGCGCGCGGTGGCGCGCGGCAATGCCGAGGGCGTGAGCGCGCTGCTCCAGGCCAACGCCAGCGTCGACCTGCCCAAGGCCATGCTGCTGGCGCTCAAGCATGGTCACGTGGAGGTGGTCGGCGTGCTGGACAACTGGTCGAAGCAGCAGGCAGGAAACCCGTCCCGAAGGTAGCCGTCGGGCTCGCTGTTGCGTGAATGCCGATTTGACCCGGGCAATATTGACGGGAGGCTAATAAATCCGGGTAAAATTCGCTCCTGTTGAGATTTCCCCCGCAGGAGGGCGATTCATGGATGCCGCAGCAGTTCGTGCTTGTACAGCGTTCACCGGTTCGCGCCGCCTGGCCGCCGGCTCCGTCCGGGACGTGGCCACGGCCGTCAAGCTGCATCTGGACGCGTATCCCGAGGCGCGGGTCCTGGTGTTCGACAATGCGACTGCGTGCCCGGTGGAATTCGACCTCCGCGGCACCGCCGAGGCGGTCGCGGCCCGGCTCGATGGGGCGGCCGATGCCGACGCCGATGCACGCGAGCCGTCCACCCGCCCGCGCGGCCCCGGCCGCCCCAAGCTGGGCGTGACCGCCCGCGAAGTCACGCTCCTGCCGCGCCACTGGGACTGGCTCGCGGCCCAGCCCGGCGGCGCCTCCGTGACCCTGCGCAAGCTGGTGGAGGCGGCCAGCCGCGCGGCCGAAGGTCCGGACCGCCGCCGCAATGCGCAGGAGGCCGCTTACCGCTTCATGTCGGCCATGGCCGGCGATGCGCCCGGCTTCGAAGAGGCCACGCGCGCGCTGTTCGCGGCGGACGCGGGTCGCTTTGCCGCCTTGACCCAGCCCTGGCCGGCCGACGTGCGCGATTTCGCGCGCGAACTGGCGCGCGGCGCGTTCGAGACGGCCACCGCGCCGGCCGATGCGCCGTCCGCCTCCCACGAGGCGGTCACATGACGGCGCCACCCGCCCGTCCGCTGTGGCGGACCTTTCTGTCATTCCTCGGGCCGCTGATCCTCGCCAATATCCTGCAGTCGCTGTCGGGCACGCTCAACAACGTCTATGTCGGCCACATGCTGGGCGTGCGGGCGCTGGCGGCGGTGTCGGCGTTCTTTCCCATCGTCTTCTTCTTCATCGCCTTCATCATCGGGCTGGGGGCGGGCGCGTCGGTGCTGATCGGGCAGGCGTGGGGCGCGCACAAGCCCGAGGCGGTCAAGACCGTGGCCGGCACCACGCTGTCGGTCGGCCTGCTGGCCGGCGTGGCGGTGGCGCTGCTGGGCTGGCCGTTCGCGCATGCGCTGCTGGGCTGGCTCGGCACGCCGGCCGACATCCTGCCCGATGCCGCCGTGTATGCCAGCGTGATGCTGTACGCGATGCCCGGCCTGTTCGTCTTCCTGCTGTCCACGGCCATGCTGCGCGGCGTGGGCGATACGCGCACGCCGCTGCGCACGCTGCTGCTGTCCACGACGGTCGGCCTGGTGCTGACGCCTTCGCTGATCCGCGGCTGGTTCGGCCTGCCGCAGATGGGCGTGGCCAGCGGCGCCATCGCCACCATCGTGTCGCTGCTGGTCGCGCTCACCTGGCTGGCGTTTCATCTGCGCCGCCGGCAGCATCCGCTCGCGCCCGACGCTGCGCTGGCGCGCCATCTGCGGATCGATGCCAAGGTGCTGAAGACCGTGCTGAAGATCGGCGTGCCGTCGGGGGTGCAACTGGTGGTGATCTCTATCGCCGAGCTGTCGCTGCTGTCGCTGGTCAACCGCTTCGGCTCGGATGCCACCGCGGCCTACGGCGCCGGCACGCAGATCATCAGCTACGTGCAGTTCCCAGCCATGTCGATCGCCATCACGGCGTCCATCCTGGGCGCGCAGGCCATCGGCGCGGGCCGGCCGGACCGGCTCGATGCCATCACGCGCACCGGCCTGTGGCTGAACGTGGCGATCTCCGGCCTGCTGGTGGTGGTGGCGCTGCTGTTCTCGCGCGCGGTGGTCGGCCTGTTCACCCGCAGTGCGGCGGTGATTGATCTGACACAGAGCCTGCTGCACATCTCACTGTGGAGCTCGGTCGTGTTCGGCATGGCGAGCGTGTTCGCGGGGGTGATGCGCGCCAGCGGCACCGTTTTCGCGCCCACCGCCATCTCCATCCTGGCGATCGCGGCGGTGGAGGTGCCGGTCGCGTGGATGCTGTGCCGGCACATCGGCACCAATGGCATCTGGGCGGCGTATCCGGCGGCGTTCATCACGATGTTTGTGATGCAGGGGTTGTATTACGGGCTGGTGTGGCGCCGCCGCGCACAGCGGTTCGGAATCCGGCGCATGGTGTGATCCGGCGGGTTCGTGGTGGGCGTCGAGGCTTCGGAGGCGCCCCCGGCACGCGGATGGTGGCGTCGGTACGGTTGCCTGACCGACGGAGACCATGCGGCAGACCGTACAGACCGTGGCCCCGAGGTTTTTCTCGAGGAAACCACCATGAACCGCGTCCGGAAATCCGGTACAACCCATGTCACTCAAACCCCATCCACCCCCAGTGATCCGGCTTCCACGCCGCAGACACCTGCGGCTCAGGTCCGGCCTCGCAGTGCCAGTCTGCCGCTGAAAGCGTTGAAGGCACTGAAATCGGCCGGCCAACTCGCCATCGGGCCCATGCGTGACGCACTGGGCGCTGCCGGTATCGCCAAATCCAGCGGGAAGTCGCCTCGGCAGGCGCCGGCTGAGGATTACATCGGATCGCTGCGCAGCAAGATCCGGCCTTCACCGTCCTCTCTCGCAGCGAAAATGCACGAGGATGCCCCATCCGCGCAGACGCGGGCCTACATGAGTCTGCCCTCGAAGTCAGCGCTCGCCGGGCCACGGCATGCCCCCGCTGCAGATGGGGCGGAATCTTCTGCCGCGGCGGCACGGGTGCCAAAGAAAGTGAAATTCAACGACGTGGTGTTGAAGGAAGAATTCATCGACAAGCCACGCTCGCGCAAAGAAGGCGAAGTGCTTGGCCGCAGCTCGAGCATCCGCCTCGGATCGCCCGATGGCGGAGGGTATGTACACCAGCGTCCCGATAAGTTGCGTGCCGCTCAGAATGTTTCCGTCCGCAAGATTTTGATCAATCAGCAGGCGGAAGCGCTCAGCACAATGGGCGATGCCCACCCGGGGGCCGCTGCAGCCATCAAGAAAGCGTTAGCGAAAAAGCAGCTGCCCTCCGACGTGCTGGAGGCGCTTGAAGCCAACGGCATGAATACCCGGTCTGGCAGGGCTGCGGTCATCAAGCGCTTCAATGAGGTGGAAAAGGATACCGCCGAACTCAAGCGGGACGCAGCCGCAAGCGAACCACCGCCCCAGGACGCGCCGCAGTAAGCCGTCGCGCTAGAGAATCGGCGCGAACAGCTTGGCCACATGCATCACCACGCGCCGCGCCGGGTGCGCATGCTCGTACTCGTCGCGGCCGATGCGCGTGGCGTGCGCAAAGTCCGCCTCCAGCATCTGCGCGACGTCATTGGCGAAGCGGTGATCCGCGGTGACGACCATCAGCTCGAAGTTCAGGCGGAACGAGCGGTTGTCGAGGTTGGCGCTGCCCACGGCGGCGGCCTCGTCGTCGATCAGCACCACCTTCTGGTGCAGGAAGCCCGGCAGGTAGCGGTAGATCTTCACCCCGGCGCGGATGGCCTGGTAGGCATACAGCGTGGAGGCGTGGAACACCACGCGATGGTCCGGCCGCGCCGGGATCAGGATGCGCACGTCCACGCCGCGCAGCACCGCGAGCCGCAGCGCGGCGAACACGGCCTCGTCGGGGATGAAGTACGGCGTGGTGATCCACAGCCGCTTGCGCGCCGACTGGATCGCCTCGACAAAGAACAGCGAGCACGTCTCCTGCGGATCGGCCGGGCCGCTGGCGACCACCTGGCAGACCATGTCCTCGCCCGGCCGCTCCCTCGGCACGATCAGCTGTGGCACTTCGTGCGCGGCCCAGTACCAGTCTTCGGCGAAGGTCAGCTGCAGGTCCATCACCGCCGCGCCGACGATTTCGATGTGGGTGTCGCGCCATGGCGCCAGCGGCGGATGCTCGCCCAGATATTCGGTGCCGACGTTGTGGCCGCCCACGTAGGCGCGCTCGCCGTCCACCACCACCAGCTTGCGGTGGTTGCGGAAGTTGAGCTGGAAGCGGTTGACGACGCCAGCATGGGTGGAAAACGGCCGCACCATCACGCCGCCGGCTTCGAGCTGCCGCACGTAGTGGCCGGGCAGGGCATGGCTGCCGATGCGGTCGAACAGGAAGTAGATGCGCACCCCGGCGCGGGCGCGCTCCAGCAGCGCCTCGGCCAGCCGGCGGCCGAGCGCGTCGTCGTGCACGATGAAGAACTGCACGAACAGGACCTGCCGCGCCGCTTTGATGGCGGCGAAGATGGCCTTGAACGTCTCGGCCCCGTTGACCAGCAGGCGTACCCGGTTGCGGGCCAGGCACGGCATGCCGGTCAGCCGCGGCAGGGCCTGCATGCACGCATGCTGCGGCGCGACCACGGCCGACTCATGGTCGCGCAGGCGGCGCCAGTCGTCGGAGAGCGTGATCTCGCGCAGGCGGGCATTGTGGAAGCGCCGGGCATCGACATAGCCGGCAAAGGTGCTGCGCCCGAAGATCAGGTAGGGGATCAGCGTGAACTCGGGCAGCGTGACGAGCGAGATGGCCCATGCGATGGCGCCCTGCGAGGTGCGCACCGTCAGCACGGCGTGCCCCGCGGCGAGCACGCCCACGCAGTGCACCAGGAAGATGAACGCGGCAAATGCAGTGGTACTGGTCGGCATCGAGGGATCGAAGGAGAAGCACGGCCGGGCACACAACAATGGGCGCATTCTGACATAGCGCGCGGCCGCGGCGGACAGGCACGGATGTCGCGCGACCCGTGCATGCCCGCGGCGGGCAACAAAAAACGCCGCATGGCGCGGCGTTTCGAGGCGGGGCCGGGTGTCCGGTCGACCGTCCGGATTACATCTTCTGCTTGGTGTTGTCGGCGGCGTTTTCCAGCTTCTGGCCGCCGGCCTGGATGTCCTTGCCGATGCCCGACATGGTGTTGCAGCCGGCCAGGACGGCACAGCCCAGGGCCAGCAAAGCGATCAGTTTCTTCATCTCTTTCCCCTAATGGATGGCGGCGCGGCACGCACGGGCGCCGCCAGGATCATGTGTTGCCGCCAGTGGTGGCGTATCGGTCATTCTAATGCGCTCCCCACCAGCGAAGGGTGCGCTGGCCGCATCTTTTTCACAGTCTTGCGGCTCCCTGAGGGCCCATACCGGACATCGGTGGGGAGGCCCTCCATTTCCGATGGCCCCCGCCGATATGTCCTTCTGGAGCAGCACGGGTGAGGACACGCGCGCGCCGACGCCGCGCCGCGCGGTACCCGCCCACGGACAACCAGAGGGGGAAATGCTCATGTGGAAGTGGATGGACTCCAGTATCCGGACACGCCTGACGGTGCTCGTCGCCGCCTTTGCCGTGATGATCGCGGCGGTGGGCGGCACCGGCATCGCCACCGGCCGGGCCACCAACGCCGATTTGCGCGCCGTCTACCTGGAAGATGCCAAGGGCCTCGACCTGCTGGCCAAGGACACGGCCAACCTGCTGTGGGCGCGCATCCACCTGACCAACTTCGATTCGGTGTCCTCGCCGGAAGAACTGGCCAAGCTGCTCAAGGACGCGCACGCGATGGTCGATGCGGCCAATGCGGCGTGGGCGGCGTTCACGCAACTGCCCATCCCCGACGCCGACCGGGCCCAACTGCAAGCCGCCGATGCCGCGCGCGCCCGGTTCGTCAAGACCGCGCTGGAACCGGCCATCACCGCGCTGGAGCGCAGCGACCTGACCACCTACCGCGATCTGAACACCACCCAGGTGCCGCAGCTGTTCGCGGTCTATGACGCCGCGCTGCAGCCGCTGGTCAAGGCGCGCTTCGCTTACGGCCAGGCCCGTTTCGACCGTTCGCAGTCGCGCTACGCCGCGAGCGTCTGGCTCTCGGGCGGCCTGCTGCTGGCCGCGCTGGTGCTGTCGGTGGTGGCGCGCGGCGTGTTGGGCCGCACGCTGGTGCGGCCGCTGGAGCGGGCCATCCACGTGTTCGAGCGCATGGCCGCGGGCGATCTCGCCACCCGCATGGACGAGCCCACCCGCGCCGGCCGCCGCGACGAGACCGCGCGCCTGATGCACGCCGTGGCGTCGATGCAGTCGAGCCTGCAGAAGATGGTCGGACAGGTCCGCACCGGCTCCGACTCGATCGCCAGCGCCACCAAGCAGATCGCCGCCGGCAACGCCGACCTGTCGCAGCGCACCGAACAGCAGGCTTCGTCGCTGGAGGAAACCGCCTCCAGCATGGAGGAGCTGACCTCGATCGTGAAGCAGAACGCGGACAACGCGCGCCAGGCGAGCACGCTGGCGGTCAACGCCTCCGATGTGGCGGTCAAGGGCGGCGAAGTGGTCGGCCGCGTGGTCGAGACCATGGCCGGCATCAACGGCAGCAGCAAGAAGATCGCCGACATCATCGGCGTGATCGAAGGGATTGCGTTCCAGACCAACATCCTGGCGCTGAACGCGGCGGTGGAAGCGGCCCGGGCCGGCGAGCAGGGTCGCGGCTTCGCGGTGGTGGCGGGCGAGGTGCGCAGCCTGGCGCAGCGCTCGGCCACGGCGGCCAAGGAAATCAAGGAACTGATCTCGGATTCGGTCGACCGCGTGCAGAATGGCTCGAAGCTGGTGGCCGAGGCCGGCACGGTGATCGACGAAGTGGTGGTGGCGGTCAAGCGCGTGACGGACATCATGGGCGAGATCAGCTCGGCGTCGGACGAGCAGAGCTCGGGCATCGAGCAGGTCAACCAGGCGGTGAACCAGATGGACGAGGTGACGCAGCAGAACGCGGCGCTGGTGGAGCAGGCCGCGGCCGCCGCCGAATCGCTGGAGGCGCAGGCCGAAGCGTTGCGGCAGGCGGTCTCGGCGTTCCGCGTGGGGCACGCTTGAGGCGAAGCGGCCGCCCGCGCGGCGGCCGTTACGGCATCAGATCGCGCGCGCGTTCGGCGATGACGCCCTGCGTATCGTCGATCCAGCGCGCCGGGAAGGGCTGCGACAGCAGGTAGCCCTGGATGACATCGCAGCGGCAGGCCCGCAAGGCCTGCAACTGGGCCGCCGTTTCCACCCGCGTGGCCGTGACGGGCACGCCGGCGTCGTGGGCCGCCACCACCAGGCGCTGCAGTGCGGTGTCGTCCCCGGCGCCGGAGACCGCGCCGACCACGCCGCGGTCGAGCTTGACCTGGTCCGGGCGGAACTGCGCCAGGCAGTCGAGGCTGTGCGCGGTCGCCCCGAAATCTTCCACCGCCACGCGCGCGCCGCAGGCATGCAGCGCATCCACGGCCTGCCGTGCCGCCGCGCCGGCCCGCAGCAGCGTGTGCTCGGACACCTCGAAGACCAGGCGCGCGGTGGGCACCGCGTGGCGCGCGGCAATGTCGCGTACCACCTCGCTCAGCTGCGGGTCGAGCAGTTGGGCATCCGACAGATTCACTGCGGCGTGCAGGTCCGGTTGGCGGGCCGTGCCGGCACGCTCGGCCTCTTCGCGCTGCAGGCCGGCGAGCATCTGCGCGGCATTGTCGAGCACCCAGTGCCCGACCTTGCGGATATCGCCGGTCTGCTCCAGGATCGGCAGGAAGTCCGCCGGCGCGACGCCGCCGAGTTCGGGCGAGATCCAGCGCAGCAGGAATTCGTAGCCGACGATCTGGCCGTTGACCAGGCTGAGCTGCGGCTGCAGGTTCAGGCTGAACTGCCGACGCGCCAGCGCATGCCGCAGCTGAGCCGCCAGCCGCGGATGCTCGCTGACGGGATCGTTTGTATCCGCGGCAATCCCGGGCGCGCCTGCCGTGGCGGCGGGGGCGTACATGGCCGGGCTCTGCTCGCCGCCGTGCTGCACATGGAAGAGGGCGCGGTCGGCCTGTTCGATCAGGCGGGCGGCGTCGGCCGGGGGACCATCGAACATGGTCATGCCGATGCTGCACGAGCACACCAGTTCGTAGCCCGCGGTGATGAACGGCCGCGTGAGCGAGGCCGAGATGCGGCGGGCCAGATCATGGACGGCCTGCGCCGACGCAAACGCGGCCGACGCGACCGCAAAGGTTTCCGGCCCGATCCGCCCGACCACGGGCGCGGCGCCATCCACGGCCTGGGGGCACAGCGCTTGCAGGCGTGATGCGCATTCGACCATGACGTTGCGCGCGGCGAGGGGCCCGAGCGAGGCTGCCGCCTCGGCAAAATGGTCGAAGCCGATCAGCAGCAGTGCGCCAACGCCGCCGGAGGGAACGGGATGCGGCGTCCGGGCCAGCAGCTGGACGAATCGTTCGCGGTCAGGCAATCCGGAAACGGGGTCCAGACCAGGCGGCGCGACAGACCTTGCGCGACTCATAGATGGGAATCGTCCTGCTAATGCCTTGATACGGATAACGCGGTGGGGACTGCTCGCCGCCGGCGACGCGTTCGCTGGATTGGGGGCGGGCCTGCAGCCATCATAAGCGGAAACCCGGCCCGGATGGCTGAATCCAGGTGCATTGTCGCGGGAATCGCACGTCGGCGGGGGCGGGCCGCCGCGATTCCCGCCGCGCGGCGGGCAACGGCATGCGGTTTGCGGCGGCATCGCGCCCTTGCAGGCTCGGTGGCAGGCACTATGCTTATCCGCACATGCTGGCTGCGACCGGCCCCCACGGGACTTGCATGCTGGAGGTGTCAGTGACATTCGACGCTCTGCTGTTGTCGCGCGTGCAATTTGCCTGGGTGGTGGCGCTGCATATCCTGCTGCCGGCGTTCACGGTGGGCCTGTCGTGCTTCGTGGCGACGCTCGAGGTGCGCTGGTGGATCACCAACGACGACGTGTTCCGCCGCCTGTCCACGTTCTGGACCAAGATCTTCGCGGTGTCGTTCGGCATGGGCGTGGTGTCGGGCATCGTGATGCCGTTCCAGTTCGGCACCAACTGGAGCCGGTTTTCCGATGCCGCCTCCAACGTGATCGGCTCCCTGATGGGCTACGAGGTGATCACGGCCTTCTTCCTGGAGGCGGGCTTCCTGGGGGTACTGCTGTTCGGGCGCAAGCTGGTGCCGCAGTGGGCCCACGTGCTGTCGGCGGTGATGGTGGCGCTCGGCACGGTGCTGTCGTCGTTCTGGATCCTGGCGGTCAACAGCTGGATGCAGACGCCGGTCGGCTTCGAGGTCGTCGATGGCCGCTACTTTCCCACCGACCTGCTGGCGGTGATCTTCAATCCCTCGTTTCCGTATCGCCTGGTGCATACCGTGACGGCCTTCGTGGTGACCACGGGCTTCGTCGTGCTGGCCGTGGGCGCGTATTACCTGCGGCGCGGGCGCTTCGTGGACGAGAGCCGCATCATGGTGCGCATGGCGCTGTTCTTCCTGGCGGTGATGGTGCCGCTGCAGATCGTGGTCGGCGACCTGCACGGGCTGAACACGCTGGAGCACCAGCCCGCCAAGCTGGCTGCAATGGAAGGACTGTGGGAGACGCGCACGCACGCGCCGGCCTCGCTGTTCGCGATTCCCGATGCGCAGGCCGAGACCAACCGCTACGAGATCGCCATCCCCGCGCTCGGCAGCCTGTACCTGACCCACCGCTGGGACGGCGAGGTCAAGGGCCTGAAGGATTTCCCGCGCGAAGACCGGCCGCCGGTGATCATCGTCTACTTCGCGTTCCGCATCATGGTGGGCGTCGCCATGCTGATGCTGGCCCTGGTGGCATGGGGCCTGCTGCTGCACCGGCGCGGCAGGCTGCTCCAGGCCGATGCGTATCTGCATGCGGCGACCTGGGGCGCGCCGCTGGGCTTCATCGCCGTGCTGGCGGGGTGGACCACCACCGAGGTCGGCCGCCAGCCCTGGGTGATCTACGGGCATTTGCGCACCGCCCAGGGCGTCACGCCCTCGCTGACGGCGGCCGACGTGGCGCTGTCGCTGGCCGGCTACATGCTCTGCTACCTGGTGATCTTCGGCGGCGGGCTGACGCTGCTGCTGCGGCTGGCGCGCGGCGGCCCGGGCGGGCACAACGTCGAGGAGCCGGAATTCACGCCGCACGAGCGTCCGGCCCGTCCGCTGTCCGCCGCCGGGGAGTCCGACGAGGCGGGCCATCCACCTCATCCGCGCGGAGGCCCCGATGCTGCTTGATCTCGTGCCCCTGTGGGCGGGCATCCTGGCCCTGGCCGTGCTGATGTACGTGCTGCTGGACGGATTCGACCTGGGCGTCGGCATGCTGTTCGGCATCCATCCCGACGAGGCGCACCGCAACACCATGATCGCCTCGGTCGCCCCGATCTGGGATTTCAACGAGACCTGGCTGATCCTCGGCGGCGGGGGCATGCTGGCGGCGTTTCCGCTGGCGTTCACGGTCATCATGCCGGCGCTGTATTTCCCCATCCTGATCATGCTGCTGGGGCTGCTGTTCCGGGGCGTGGCCTTCGAGTTTCGCGAGGTGGAGGGCGCGCACCGCCGCCTGTGGGACACCGGCTTCTATCTCGGCTCGTTCATCGCGACGTTCGCGCAGGGCGTGGTGCTGGGCAACTTCATCACCGGCTTTCCCGTGGAGGGGCGCCAGTTCTCCGGCTCCAGCTGGGACTGGGTCGCCCCGTTCCCGCTGCTGACCGGCGTCGGCCTGATCTTCGGCTACGCGCTGCAGGGCGCGACGTGGCTGGTGATGAAGACCGAGGGGGACTTGCAGGAATGGGCGCGCGTGCAGTCCCGCCGCTGCCTGTTCGGCGTGCTGGCCTTCATCGTGATGATCAGCATCTGGACGCCGCTGGCCGATGCCCGCATCGCCGCGCGCTGGTTCAGCTGGCCGAACCTGCTGATCTTCTCGCCGGTGCCGGTGCTGACCGCGCTGCTGACGTGGTGGCTGTGGGATTCGCTGGACAAGCGGCGCGAGCTGGCGCCGTTCTTTGCCTCGATCGGCCTGTTCTTCCTGGCCTACACGGGGCTCATCATCAGCCTCTGGCCCTTCGTGGCGCCGCCGCACATCACACTGTGGGATGCCGCGGCCGGGCCCAAGTCGCAGGGCTTCCTGCTGATCGGCACGCTGTTCCTGCTGCCGATCACGCTGCTGTATGTGGTGTGGTCGTACTACGTGTTCCGCGGCAAGGTGCGCGGCGACGTCGGCTACCACCATCTGTAAGCCGACGCCGCGGGCCCCGATGCCGGGGCCGTCAGGCCATCAGACGATGCGCTGGCCGCCCCACAGCAGCTGCTCGTAGATAAAGCATTGCAGCAGCATCTTCTGCGCGGCCGCCAGTTCCAGGAACTCCACGCCGTACTGGTAGACGTTGGGCAGGTCGCCGGCCGGCTTTTCGCTGCGGATCAGCGCGGGGGCCACCAGCTCGGAGTGGTAGTCGCGCGTCTTGACGCGGAAGCGCAGGCGGGCCGGCGCGCCGCTCACCTCCAGCCGATGCGCCGAGCGGAACGACGCCCCGGTGGTGCTGAGGTCGGAGATATGGATCATGCGCGGCGGCTCCCCGCTGACCAGCATCTTGCCGACCACGTTGGCGCGGATGCGCAGCGATTTGCGCAGCGGACGGCGCTTGATACGCCGCGGCGGCGACAGCACCGCGTATTCGAACGGCAGGCGGCAGACCGCCATCACCGTGCATTCGAAGCTGGCGATGCCCTCGCCCGAGAAGGAGTGGATCTCCAGCAGCTCGTCCTTCACCGGCATCAGGGAGCGGCCGTTGTCGGTGGGCACGGTGATGAGCAGGTGGCGCTGCGGGCTGTAGCCGATCACGCGGGCGCTGCCCTTGCTCTGGCCGGCGCCCGCCGTCAGGCGCACGGTCAGCACGCCGCCGGGGCGCAGGCCCAGCCGCTCCAGGGCGATCGACCGTTCGTCCGCCGGGGCGTCGTCCATGTCCGGGAGCAGGGGCTGGGGAAACTGCGAGTGGGCGAACTCGGCCGAAGCGGGCGTCGCCACGTCCATTCGCCGGTGCGGCCGGTGCAGCGTGAACAGCAGGTCGATTTCTTCGGGCGAGTGGATCACGTCGCCCTTGGGGACGAGCAGTTGCCCATCCGGCTCCAGCATGGGCCAGGGCAGGGGGGCGGCAAGGGGGATGTCGAGAGGTTGGAGTTCGATCATGGTGCGTCGGGGCGGCTGGGCCAGCGCTCCCGCAGTCATATACGGCGTGGCCGGACATAACTTTAAGCGCACCCGGGGTCGCTTGCGGGCCGGAGAGGGCGCGGCCCCTCCGATATGGGCATCGCAGATCACGCTGCCGTGGCCAGCCGGACCGTTCCACCGCAACGGGAGCGCGGCGCATGGCCGTGCCCGCGCGGTGCCTCGGGGCGGTGGCGCCCCGGTGGATGCGCGGCAATGCCCGCGCGGGAGGGGCCGCCCGTCAGCGCGGCCCGCCCGGGCTGCGCGCGACGGAGAGGAGGTCGGGGGAGAGGGTGATGTCGCCCGGGCCGGGGTCGGGCGCCGCCGGGGCATTGTCGCGCAGCCGCTCGACCACCAGGCGCACGTCGATGATGTCCGTCAGGCCCGTCGCTTCCAGCGACACCAGGGCGGCCAGCTGCGCGATCGCAAACGTATCCGCCAGCAGCGGCGTGTCGTCGAGCAGGTCGCCGGCGGGCTGCATGGCGCCGATGCCGGCGGCGGCGCTCCGGCCGACCGTCTCGTGCGACGTCTCGCGTGCGCGATAGGCGAAATAGGCGTCGGCGAAATGGACGCGATGGGCCTCGAAGACCCGCAGCGCGGCGGTCAGGGCGTCGTCGATCCAGGCCGGATCGATCGGTTCGACGGTCTCGGGAAGACCCGCCAGCTTGAGTGCATAGCGGGGTGTCCGTGTCCCCGGGGCGACAAAACTCAGTTCCATACCACCTCCCTGGCTGCTGGCTGTACCGCCGCTTGGCTGTGTGTAGAGAAAACCGTACCCCCCGACGCAATGCTTGAAGAATACCGGAGCACCGGGCAGGATGGCGCCTTTATTGTGCTTCCGGATACAGCGAAAGGTTGTCTGCAGGTGCAGACAACACCTCCATGTGGTGGAGCCTGCGCCTGAGCCTGGTGGACGTGTGCGGTGCACCGCGCATCATGTCACCTTAACCGAACGGTTAGCTGCTGCCGACCATCGGGGGGTGGTACATTGTCGCGTCCGGCGCCGCCGGATCGTGCCCGATACGCCGGGCGCGATACAACGCTGACGGGAATGACGCGGGGCGCGTTTCCTTCGCGTCGATCCAGGCATGTGAGGTGGGTGTACGTCCCCTCGCTGGAAGGGATTGCCCCGTTAATCAGCGGCTTCTATAGTCCGCCTCGATTTGCCGTGTTCACGCGCGGCACGGGCCCGCCAGCCACATGCGCGGCCCACGAGACCGGCATGGGGTACGACGCCAAGTGCCACCCGTTCGCCCTGTGCAGCCAGACGGCGCGCACCGGCGGGACGGCCGGCTCCAGACCAGAACCCCCCGGGACTGCCGCATTCGCGAAACTGCATCGCCATGCTTGAGGATCACCATTTGTACAAGGCAGCGATCGAACATTCGCCGATTGGAATCGGCCTGTGTGCGCCGAAGGGTCGCTTCCTAGACGTGAACCGTGCACTGTGCGCGCTGACCGGGCACGAAGCCCAGGCGCTGCGCGCACGCGACCTGTTCGACCTCTGCCACCCCGACTACGCCGCCCGCACCCGCGAACGGGTGGAAGCCCTGCTGGCCGGCGAGCAGGATGCCCTGTCGCTCGAGACCCGCTTCGTCCGGCCGGATGGCAGCACCGTGTGGGTGCAGGCGGATCTCGCGCTGGCGCGGGCGGAGGCGGGCGACGGCCAGGACGGGCACCTGATCGTCCAGGTGCAGGACGTGACGGCGCGGCGCCTGGCGCTGGAGTCGCTGCAGGCGTCCGAGCAGCGGCTGGCCTATGTGCTCGACGGCGCCGGGCTCGGCACGTTCGACTGGTCGATGCGGGTGCGCCATGTCTCTTTCAACCGCCGGACCGCCGAGATGCTCGGCTATGCGCACGACGAGCTGTCGACCGATCCGCAGGACTGGTTCGCCATGGTGCATCCGCAGGATGCCGTCCTGAGCGTGCGCCGCATCTACCGGCATCTGCGCGGCGACGCCGACAGCTTCGAGGTCGAGCAGCGCCTGCGCAACCAGGAGGGCCAGTGGGTCTGGATGTCGGCGCGCGGGCGCGTGACCCAGCGCGATGCCCTCGGGATCGCCGTGCGCGTGAGCGGCACGCTGCAGGACGTCACCCGGCGCCGCGCCATGCTGGATCAGGCGCACCATCTCGCGCTGCACGATCCGCTGACCGACCTGCCCAATGCCCGCCTGCTGCGCGACCGGCTGTTCGTCGCCATCCAGGCTGCCCGCCGCGCCGGCAGCCTGGTCGCCGTGGTGTTCGTCGACCTGGACCGCTTCAAGCCGGTCAACGATGAATACGGCCACGGGGTCGGCGACCTGGTCCTCAAGGCCACGGCCATGCGCCTGCGCAGCGGCCTGCGCGCTTCGGACACCGTCGCGCGGCTGGGCGGCGACGAGTTTGTCGCCGTGCTCACGCACTGCCAGACGCGGGACGATGTCGAGCAGACCGTCGAGCGGCTGATCGAGCAGCTGCAGGCCCCGTTCCGGGTGGAGGGGCATGTGCTGTCGATGGGCGTGAGCGCCGGCGTGGCGCTTTACCCGTCGGACGGGCGCGATGCCCAGACGCTGATCCGCTGCGCCGACGCCGCGATGTACGAAGTCAAGCGTGCCGGCGGCAACGATTTCGGCTTCCACGCCTCGCTCAACTACGAGCGCCTGATGAGCATGCGCCAGCGCGGTCCCGATCCCGATACGGACGCGCACTGAGCGCCCAAAGTCAAACGGCCTGCCACTGCGGCAGGCCGTTTTTGTCAGGGCGGTGCGTGGACCGGCTCAGAAGGTGTAGCGCAAGTACAGCTCGTTCAGGTCCGTGCCCGGGTTCGGGCGCTTGATGCTGGCATTCGACAGGTGCTCGAAGCGGTAGCCTACCTGGAACTGCTGCCTGCTGCCGAAGGCCACGCCCACGCCGATCATGTCGGAGAACTGGAAGGCCGTGCTGAAGTTGTGCTCGTCCGAGGTGCGGGTATGCGACAGCAGGCGCGGGCCGATGCCGGCTTCGATGAACGGCACCCACGAGCCGCCGCGCTTCTCCAGGCGGAACAGCGGCGTCACGCCGAATTCGGTCAGGTTCTGGCGGTTGGTGCCCTTGGTCGAGCGCCACTGGCCGAGCGCGATTTCCCAGTCCAGGTTCAGGAACCAGCCCTGCGGGTTGCCCCAGTGGAAGCCGGAGTCGAAATCGATGTCGACGCCGTATTTCTCGATGCCGTGGCGGTTGTCGCGGCCGTAGATGGCGCGCACGGACGGATCGGCCTGGGCCGGGGCGGCGGCAAGGAGCGTGGTGGCGGAGACGGCGGCAGCCAGCAGTTTGGCGGAACGGGGAAGCGCGGATCGGGTCATCAGAGAGAGCTTGACGGTGGTTGTGTAGCGCGCGGGAATTGCACGGGTACGTCAACAGCCGGCCACGCGCGCGGCGGACATGGCGGCAAGCAAACAGCGGGCCGGCCAGGTGCCAACGGCCGGCATGACACGGCCCGCACGCAAACCGCGCGCCCGCGCCGCGAACATCCTCTGCCCCGTCAGTCGCCAGGGGCAAAACTGAAAAAAATTCTGACGATTATAGGTCGATCCGACGGGCAGCGTGCAGCCTACCCCACAAGGGGTTATTGCCGGTGCTGCAACGCGCGGGGTTGCCCGGGGCCGGGCGGCGGCTATTGCGCGGGCGCGGTGGCGGAGGCCGCCCGGGCGGCGGCCGGGCCCACCGCCGGGACTTCGCCATGCCAGCCGCCGCCCAGCGCCTTGACCAGCAGCACGGCGGCCGAATAGCGCTTGCCCTGCAGCGTCAGCAGCGTTCGTTCCGCGGTGTAGGCGGTGGCCTGGGCGGTGATGACTTCGAGGAAGCTGATGGTGCCCGCGCGGTAGCGGTTGAGGTCGAGCTGGGCCGCTTCCTGGGCGGATTGGACGGCATCGTTCTGCACGTCGAATTCCTGGGCCTGCCAGCGCAGCGCGGCGAGGTTGTCCTCGACGTCCTGGAAGGCGCCGAGCACGGTCTGGCGGTAGGTGCCGACGGCCGCATCGTAGGCGGCGCCGGCCTTGTTCACCGCCGCGTTGAGGGCGCCGCCCTCGAACAGGGTGGCGGCCAGCGTCGGGCCGATCGACCAGATGCGGCTGGGCAGCGTTGCCAGCCGCGACAGCGTATTGGCCGACAAGCCGGCGGAGGCGCCCAGCGTGAGGGTCGGGAAATAGGCTGCCTTGGCGACGCCGATATTGGCATTCGCCTGCGCCACGCGCCGTTCGGCCGCGGCGATGTCGGGCCGGCGCTCCAGCACCGTCGACGGGATCTCGAGCGGAATGTCGGGCAGCGGCGGCAGTTCCTGCGCGGTCGCGGCGCTGACCGGCGCCAGGGAGAACGCCGAGGGCGACTTGCCGATCAGCACGGCGATCGCGTGCTCCAGCTGCGCCCGCGTGACCTCGGCGTCGAGCAGCAGCGCCTGGGTCTGCTTGAGCTGCGTCTGCGCGGTGAGCACGTCGGAGCGCTGCGCCACGCCGACCGCGTACTGGTTCTGCGTCAGCTGCAGGAAGCGCTCGTAGTCGGCCACGGTGCGCCGCAGGACGGCCTTCTGCGTATCGGTGACCCGCAACTGGAAGTAATCCTGCGCGAGTGTCGCCTGGGCCGAGAGCAGCGCCGAGGCCAGGTCGCCGGCGCTGGCTTCGGCGCTGGCCTTGTTGGACTCCACCGTGCGGCGGATGCGGCCCCACAGGTCCAGTTCCCAGCTGGCGTCGAGCGTCAGGCTCTGGGTGTTGGTGATGCTCGGCGAGCCGGTGGACAGGCTGCCGTCGGCATTGGTGGTGGTGCGCACCGAGCGGCTGCGGCTGGCCGAGGCGCTCGCGCTGATGGTCGGGAAGAACTGCGCGCGCGCCGACTGCACCAGCGCCTGTGCCTGACGGTATTGCGCCTCGGCCACCAGGATGTTCTGGTTGGCGGCGGCCACCTGCTCTTCGAGCGCGTTGAGCTGCGCGTCGCCGAAGATCTCCCACCATTTGCCGCGGGTGATGGCATCGCTCGGGGTGCCGACTTTCCAGTCTCCGGCGGTTTCCTTGTACTGCTGCGGCACGTCGGCCGACGGGCGCTTGTAGTCGGGGCCGACGGCGCAGGCCGTCATCAGCGCGCAGGCGGCCAGCGCCATCGCGCGCAGCAGCAGCGGGGAGGGTCGGAGGGCGTGGGTGCCTCTTGTCATGTTCAGCTTCCTTGCGAATCCAGTGCGGGCAGCGGTGCGTCCTTGACGCGGCCGCCGCGGCGCAGGCGCAGCCGGTCGAGCGCCAGGTAGACCACCGGCGTGGTGTAGAGCGTCAGGATCTGGCTGACCAGCAGCCCGCCGACGATGGAGATCCCCAGCGGCTGGCGCAGCTCCGCGCCGTCGCCGTGGCCGAGCGCGAGCGGCAGCGCGCCCAGCAGCGCGGCCATGGTCGTCATCAGGATCGGGCGGAAGCGCAGCACGCAGGCGTGGAAGATGGCGTCCGCCGGGCTCATGCCCTGGCTGCGCTCGGCCTCCAGTGCGAAGTCGATCATCATGATCGCGTTCTTCTTGACGATGCCGATCAGCAGGATCACGCCGATCAGCGCGATGACCGAGAAGTCGGTGTCCGTGACGATCAGCGCCAGCAGCGCGCCCACCCCCGCCGACGGCAGCGTCGACAGGATCGTGATCGGGTGCACGTAGCTCTCGTACAGCACGCCCAGCACGATGTAGATGGTGATCAGCGCAAACAGGATCAGCACCGGCTGACTGGAGAGCGAATCCTGGAACGCCCGCGCCGTGCCCTGGAAGCTGCCGTGCACCGTGGTCGGTACGCCGATGCGGTTCATGGCGTCCTGGATCTGCTGCGTGGCGGCCGACAGCGAGGCGCCGGGCGCCAGGTTGAACGAGAGCGTGCTGGCGGCGAACTGGCCCTGGTGGTTGACCGCCAGCGGCGTGTTGGTCGGCCCGTAGTGCGAGAAGGTGGACAGCGGCACCTGGGCGCCCGACGCGGTGATCAGGTAGATGTCGCGCAGCCCCTCCGGGTTCTGCCAGTACTGCGGCGCGGCCTCCATCACGACCCGGTACTGGTTGAGCGGGTTGTAGATGGTCGACACCTGGCGCTGGCCGAAGGCGTTGTTGAGCGCGTTGTCGATGTCCTTGGGCGTGATGCCCAGCGCCATCGCCTTGTCGCGGTCGAACACCAGCGCGGTCTGCTGGCCCTTGTCCTGCGCGTCGGTGTTGACGTCCACCAGCGACTTGATCTGCGTGAGCGCCTGCCGGATCTTCGGCTCCCAGGCGCGCAGCTCTTCGAGGTTGTCGGCCTGCAGCGTGTACTGGTACTGCGCGTTGCTGGGGCGGCCGCCGATGCGGATGTCCTGCACGGCCTGCAGGAACAGGTTGGCACCGGGCTCGCGCGCGAGCTTGCCGCGCAGGCGGTTGATGACCTGGTCGGCCGACAGCTTGCGCTCGGCCAGCGGCTTGAGCTGGATGAACATCTGCCCGCTGTTGATCTGGCTGCCGCCGGTGAAGCCGACCACGTTCTCCACCGCCGGGTCCTGCTGGACGATGTGGATGAAATCGACCAGCTTGGTCCGCATGGCCTGGAACGAGATCGCCTGGTCGGCCTGGATGAAGCCCATCAGGCGGCCCACGTCCTGCTGCGGGAAGAAGCCCTTGGGCACCACGACGTACAGGTAGCCGTTCAGGCACACCGTGGCCAGCAGGATCAGCAGCGTCAGCCAGCTGTGGCGCAGCGCCCACGCCAGCGAATGGCGATAGCCGTCGAGCAGGAGGTTGAAGAAGCCCTCGGTCTTGCGGTGGAACCAGCCGGGCTCTTCCTCGCTGGCGGGCTTGAGCAGGCGTGCGCACATCATCGGCGTGGTGGTCAGCGAGATCGCCAGCGACACCAGGATCGCCACCGACAGCGTGACCGCGAACTCCCGGAACAGCCGCCCCACGATGCCGCCCATCATCAGCAGCGGAATGAACACGGCGATCAGCGAAAAGCTCATCGACACCACCGTGAAGCCGACCTCGCGCGCCCCCTTGAGCGCGGCCTGCATCGGTCGCATGCCGTTCTCGATGTGGCGCGAGACGTTCTCCAGCACCACGATGGCGTCGTCGACCACGAAGCCGGTGGCCACCGTCAGCGCCATCAGCGAGAGGTTGTCGAGGCTGTAGCCGCACAGGTACATCACGCCGAAGGTGCCGATCAGCGACACCGGCACCGCCACGCTGGGGATGAGCGTGGCGCGCAGGTTGCGCAGGAACAGGTAGACCACCATGATGACCAGCCCGATCGACAGCATCAGCGTGCGCTCGACGTCCCGCAGCGAGGCGCGGATGGTGGGCGTGCGGTCCATCATCACGTCCAGGTTGATCTGGGCGGGGATGGTGTTGCGCAGGTAGGGCAGGATGGCGTTGATGCGGTCGACCGTGTCGATGATGTTGGCGCCCGGCTGCCGGTTGATGATCAGCAGCACCGAGGGCTTGCCGTTGGCCGAGCCGTAGTTGCGGATGTCCTGCACGCTGTCGGTCACCTCGGCCACGTCCGACAGGCGCACGGGCGCGCCGTTGCGGTAGGCGATGATGAGCGGCTTGTACTCCTCGGCGTGCCTGGCCTGGTCGTTGGCGTAGAGCGTCCAGACGCGGTTGCCGGCTTCCAGCATGCCCTTGGGCTTGTTGGCGTTGGTGGCGGTGATGACGGTGCGCACGGTCTCGGTCGAGATGCCGTACTTGTTCAGTGCCGTCGGGTTCAGCTCCACCCGCACCGCCGGCAGCGATGCGCCGCCGATGTTGACCTGCCCCACGCCCGTGATCTGCGACAGCTTCTGCGCCAGGATGGTCGAGGCCGCGTCGTACAGCTCGCCGCGCGACTTGGTGTCGGAGGTCAGCCCCAGGATCATGATCGGCGCGTCGGCCGGGTTGACCTTGCGGTAGGTCGGGTTGCTCGGCAGGCCCGAGGGCAGCAGGCTGCGCGAGGCGTTGATGGCGGCCTGCACGTCGCGTGCCGCGCCGTCGATGTCGCGCGACAGGTCGAACTGCAGCGTCACGCGCGTCGAGCCCAGCGCGCTCTGCGAGGTCATCTCGGTGATGCCGGCGATGCGGCCGAGCGAGCGCTCCAGCGGCGTCGCCACGGTGGCGGCCATGGTCTCGGGGCTGGCGCCGGGCAGCGATGCGTTGACCGAGATGGTGGGGAAGTCCACCTGCGGCAGCGGCGACACCGGCAGCAGGTTGAACGCCGCGATGCCGGCCAGCGCCACGCCGATGGTCAGCAGCGCGGTGGCGACCGGCCGGGCGATGAAGGTGGCGGACAGGTTCATGGCTGGCTGCCGGACTGGTCAGCGCCGGTGCGGCGGGCGGCGCGGCGCTCGCGCCAGTCGCGCAGGCGGTGGCCCAGGCTGTCGAAGGCCAGGTAGATGACCGGCGTGGTGAACAGCGTCAGCACCTGGCTGACCAGCAGCCCGCCCACCATGGTGATGCCCAGCGGCTGGCGCAGCTCGGAGCCCACGCCGGTGCCCAGCATCAGGGGCAGGGCGCCCAGCAGGGCCGCCATGGTCGTCATCAGGATCGGCCGGAAGCGCAGCAGGCACGCCTGGTAGATGGCATCGCGCGGGGCCATGCCCTGCTCGCGCTCGGCCTCCAGCGCGAAGTCGATCATCATGATCGCGTTCTTCTTGACGATGCCGATCAGCAGGATGATGCCGATGATGGCGATGATGCCCATGTCCTTGCCGGAGACCAGCAGCGACAGCAGCGCGCCCACGCCCGCCGAGGGCAGCGTCGACAGGATCGTCACCGGGTGGATCGTGCTCTCGTACAGCACGCCCAGCACGATGTACATGGTGATGATGGCGGCCAGGATCAGCCACAGCTCGTTGGACAGCGACGACTGGAACGCCAGCGCCGCGCCCTGGAAGCTGGTCTGCATGCTGGCCGGCAGGCCGATCGCCTGCTCGGCGGCGTTGATCGCGTCGACCGCCGCGCCCAGCGACGCTCCGCTCGCCAGGTTGAACGAGATGGTGGCCGACGGGAACTGGCCCTGGTGGTTGACCACCAGCGAGCCCGGTTGCTCCACCACCGTGGCGAAGGCGCCCAGCGGCACCTGCTGGCCGCCGGTGGACGCCACGCGCAGGTCGTACAGCGACTGCGGCCCCTTCTGCAGCTGCGGAGCGGCCTCCAGCACCACGCGGTACTGGTTCGACTGGGTGAAGATGGTCGATATCAGGCGCTGGCCGTACGCGCTGTACAGCGCGCTGTCCACCGCCGCCGTGGTGACGCCGTAGACGGCGGCCTTGTCGCGGTCGATCTGCACGTAGGCGCGCAGGCCGTTGTCTTGCAGGTCGCTGGCGACGTCGCGCAGCTCACCGGTCTGCTGCAGGCGCTCCACCAGCCTGGGCACCCACTTGGACAGGTTGTTCGGGTCGGGGTCTTCCACCGTGAACTGGTACTGCGTGCGGCTGACGCGGTCTTCGATGGTCAGGTCCTGCACCGGCTGCATGAACAGCGAGATGCCGCCCACCTTGGCCAGCTCCGGCTGCAGGCGCTGGATGATCTCGGTGGCATCGGCGTCGCGCGCGTCCTTGGGCTTGAGGTTGATCAGCATGCGGCCGCTGTTGAGCGTGGTGTTGGTGCCGTCCACGCCGATGAACGACGACAGGCTCTCCACCGCCGGGTCCTTGAGGATCACCTCGGCCAGCTTCTGCTGCCGCTCGGCCATGGCCGGGAACGAGATCGACTGCGTCGCATCCGAGATGCCCTGGATCACGCCCGTGTCCTGCACCGGGAAGAAGCCCTTGGGCACGTAGACGTACAGCAGCCCCGTCAGCGCCAGCGTGCCGATGGCGACCAGCAGCGTGGTGCGCTGGCGGTCCAGCACCCATTGCAGCATGCGGCCGTATTGCGCGATCACGTTGTCGAAGAACTGGCCGGCGGCGTGATAGAAGCGGGTCTGCTCGGGCTCGGGAATGTGCCGCAGCAGGCGCGCGCACATCATCGGCGTGAGCGTGAGCGAGACCACCGCGGAAATCAGGATCGACACCGCCAGCGTGATGGCGAACTCGCGGAACAGCCGCCCCACCACATCGCTCATGAACAGCAGCGGGATCAGCACGGCGATCAGCGAGAACGTCAGCGAGATGATGGTGAAGCCGATCTGCCTGGCGCCCTTGAGCGCGGCTTCCATGGGCGGGTCGCCGTCTTCGATGTAGCGGGCGATGTTCTCGATCATGACGATGGCGTCGTCCACCACGAAGCCGGTGGCGATGGTCAGCGCCATCAGCGTGAGGTTGTTGACCGAGAAGCCGGCCAGGTACATCACGCCGAAGGTGCCCACCAGCGACAGCGGCACCGCCACCGCCGGGATGATGGTGGCCGGTATGTTGCGCAGGAACAGGAAGATCACCATCACCACCAGCGCCACCGCCAGCAGCAGCTCGAACTGCACGTCGGCCACGGAGGCGCGGATGGTGGTGGTGCGGTCGGTCAGCACCGCCACGTCGATGTTGGCGGGCAGGGTGTCCTTGAGCTGCGGCAGCAGGGCCTTGGCGCGGTTGACCACGTCGATCACGTTGGCGCCCGGCTGGCGCTGCACGTTGAGGATGATCGCCGGCGTGGTGTTGGCCCAGGCGGCCAGCTTGCTGTTCTCGGCGCCATCGATGATCTGCGCCACGTCGGTCAGGCGGATCGGCGCGCCGTTCTTGTAGGCGACGATCATCGTGCCGTATTCGGCGGCCGAGCGCAGCTGGTCGTTGGCGTCGATGGTGGAGGCGCGCATCGGCCCGTCGAAGCTGCCCTTGGCGCCGTTGACGTTGGCGTTGCCGATGGCGGTGCGGATGTCGTCGATCGACAGCCCGAGCGCCGCCAGCGCCTGCGTGTTGGCCTGGATGCGCACCGCCGGCCGCTGCCCGCCGCTGATGCTCACCAGGCCGATGCCCGGCAGCTGCGACAGCTTCTGCGCGACGCGCGTGTCGACGATGTCTTCCAGCTTGGGCAGCGGCAGCGTCCTGGAGGTGATGGCCAGCGTCAGGATCGGCGCATCGGCCGGGTTGACCTTGCTGTAGATCGGCGGCATCGGCAGGTCGGTCGGCAGCAGGTTGCCGGCCGCGTTGATGGCCGCCTGCACCTCCTGCTCGGCGATGTCGAGCGACAGCGACAGGTCGAACTGCAGCGTGATGACGGACGCGCCGCCCGAGCTGGCGGAGGTCATCTGCTTGAGGCCCGGCATCTGGCCGAACTGGCGCTCCAGCGGCGCGGTGATCGACGAGGTCATCACGTCGGGGCTGGCGCCCGGGTAGAGCGTCGTCACCTGGATGGTGGGGTAGTCCACCTCCGGCAGCGCGGACAGCGGCAGCATCCGGTACGCCACCAGGCCCGACAGCAGGATGGCGACCATCAGCAGGGTCGTCGCCACGGGCCGCAGGATGAAGATTCGGGAGGGATTCATGCCGGCTGGGAATTCGAGACGTCGTCGGGCGCGGGGCGCGGCTGCGTGATCACGGCTGCGCGGCGGCCGGCGCCGATGCGCCGCCGTGGCGGCGATGGCCGCCCTGGGCCTGGGCCGCCTGGCCGTCGTGCGCGGCCGCCGGCGCGCTGGCCGGGCTCGCGCCCGGCTGGATCACCTCCACCGGCGAGCCGTCGCGCAGCTTGTCGGCGCCGTCGATGACCACGCGCTCGCCCGGGTTCAGGCCCCGCGCGATCGAGACGCGGTCGCCCTCGGTCACGCCCAGCGTGACGGTGCGCAGCGCGACGTTGCCGTCGGCGCCGACCACGTAGACGAAGGTGCCCTGCGTGCCGCGCTGGATGGCCGCGCCCGGCAGGATCACCTGGTCGTGCAGCGTGTCGACGCGCATGCGCACGTTGACGAACTGGTTGGGGAACAGCGCCGCGTTCTGGTTGGGGAACTGCGCGCGCAGCTTGACGGTGCCGGTGGTGTTGTCGATGGTGTTGTCCACCGTCATCAGCGTGCCGTGGGCGAGCAGGTTGGTCTGGCCGCGGTCCCAGGCCTCCACCGGCAGCTTGTCGCCGGCCTGCAGCCGGGGCATCACCTTGGGCAGGGTGTCTTCGGGCAGGGTGTAGATGACGGTGATCGGGTCGATCTGCGTGATGACGACGATGCCGGTGGTGTCCGACGTGTGGACGATGTTGCCCGGGTCCACCTGGCGCAGGCCGACGCGGCCCGATACCGGCGCCGTGATGCGCGTGTACGACAGCTGCACCCCGGCGTTGTCGGCGTTGCCCTGGTCGAGCTTGACCGTGCCCTCGTACTGGCGCACCAGCGAGGCCTGCGTGTCCACCTGCTGCTTGGCGATGGAGTCCTGCGCCATCAGGGTCTGGTAGCGCTGCAGATCCAGCCTGGCGTTCTGCAGCAGCGCGGTGTCGCGCGCGAGCTGGCCTTCGGCCTGGGCGAGCTGGGCCTGGTAGGCGCGCGGGTCGATCTCGGCCAGCAGGTCGCCGGCCTTGACGGTCTGGCCCTCGGTGAAGGCCAGGCGCACGAGCTGGCCGTCGACACGTGTCTTGACGGTCACGTTGTTGACCGGGGTGACGTTGCCCAGCGCGGTCAGCACGACATTGATATCGCCCTTGCCCGAGGTGGCGACCATGACCGGCATCGGCTTGCCGCTCGTCATCGCGGCGCCGCGGCCGCCCGGGCCGCCCTTGCCGGCGGCGGTGCTGCGGTGCACCGCGTGAAAGATCGCATAGCCGATCAGCACCAGGAAGGCCAGCACCACCCAGAGGATCCAGCGGCGCGGCTTGCCGGCGCGGGGCGGGGGCAGCAGCGTCGGTGAGACGGTATCGTGTCCAGCGTAGGGGGTGCCGGGCTTCGGGTCCATGGCGTCGGACATGTCGAGCGTTCCTGTAGCGATCAAGATGGGACAAAGCCCATCATACCGGGCGGTAGCGGGCCGGCGGATGTCACTTTGTCTGTGTCTACGCGGAGCTTAAGGGCATCGCATTTGCGCAGGATTAGCCGCCCTCCGGCTTGTATTACGGTGTATTACAAATCCGCCCCACTGTTACGGCGGGAAACAATATGAAGACAGTGCGCGCCTTCCGTGTCCGCAACAGTCGCTATCATGAGCACACTTCCTGAGTTCCAGCGGGCACATGAGCGGCACCAAGATCCTGGTCGTCGATGACGACGTCGAATTGCGCGACCTGCTGCGCGAATATCTGAGCCAGCAGGGCTTTGCGGTTTCCGTCCTGCACGATGGCGACGGCCTGGCCGCGCGCCTGGAGCGGGAGCGCCCGGCACTGGTGGTGCTGGACCTGATGATGCCGAAGGTGGACGGCCTGTCCGCCCTGCGCGACCTGCGCGCGCGCAACGACGATGTGCCGGTCATCCTGCTCACCGCGCGCAGCGACGAGATCGACCGCATCATCGGCCTGGAGATCGGCGCCGACGATTACCTCGGCAAGCCCTTCTCGCCGCGCGAGTTGCTGGCCCGCATCAACGCCGTGCTGCGCCGGCGCCAGGCGGTCGCGCCCGCTGCGCCGGAAGACCGCGACAGCTTCAGCTTCGGCCCGTTCCGGCTCAATTTTCGCATGCGCACGCTGTTCCGCGGCGAGCATGCCCTGTCCATCAGCGATACCGAATTCGCCCTGCTCAAGCTGCTGGTCACGCACGCCATGCAGGTGCTCACGCGCGAGCACATCGTCGAGCTGATGTACGGCCCGGGCAGCAGCGTGTCCGATCGCGGCATCGACGTGCAGGTCTGGCGCCTGCGCCGCGTGCTCGATGAGGACGCCCAGCGCCCGCGCTATATCCAGACCGTGCGCGGCCGCGGTTACACCTTCGTTCCCGACGAGCGGGATGCGCACGATGAAGTTCAAAGCCCGGTTTGACACGCTGTTCGGCCGCCTGGCCATCCTGATCGTCGCGGTGCTCGTGCTGTGCCACTTTTCGTGGCTGGGCATCCTGCGCACGGAGCGGCGCGAGCGCCAGTTCCAGGCATCGGTCGATCAGATGGCCTTCCAGCTGCAGGCGTTCCAGGCGGTGGCGGACGGTCGCCTGCAGGCGACGCTGCCCGATCTGGTGAGCGAGGCCGCCGGGCCGCCGGCCGGCAGTGCGCTGTCGGCGTCGGACAAATCGGTCGAGCTGGCCCGCCAGCTGCTGCGCCGCCTGCCGGCGGGGTCGGAGGTCCGGCTGGAGCCGGGCGCCACGCCGCGTGTGTTTGTGCACTTGCCGCATCGCGACAAGTGGATCGCCATGCCGCTGCTGTGGGTCCATGCGCCGCCGACCGTCAACGCCATGGTGCCGGGCGTGATGGTGGTGCTGGCGATCGCCATTGCGTTCTCGCTGTTTGCGGCGTGGCAGCTGCAGCGGCCCGTGCGCGCGCTGGCCGAGGCCGCCGGTGCGCTGGCGCGGCGGCGCTACGTGGCGCCGCTCAAGGAGCGCGGCCCGTACGAGCTGCGCCAGCTCACCGACCAGTTCAACCGCATGGCGGCGGACCTCTCCGCGGCCGACGAAGAGCGCAACACCATGCTGGCCGGCATCGCCCACGACTTGAAGACGCCGCTGTCGCGGTTGCGCCTGCGCGCCGAGATGCTGACCGACCCCAAGGCCAGCGCCGGCATCGAGCGCGATGTTGATTCCATGTCCGCAATCGTCGATCAGTTCCTGGCCTATGCGCAAAGCGGCGACGGCGAGGCCCGCGATGTGATGGTCGATCGTCATCTGCGCGGGCTGGTGCAGCCGTTTGCCGAACAGGGCAAGCACGTGGCGCTGGAGTTGCGCGCCGGCGACCGCTTCCGGCTCAAGCCGACCTACCTCGAGCGCATCGTCGTCAACCTGCTCGACAACGCCTTCGCCTATGGCGCCGAACCCGTGCGCGTGACGACCGCGGCCGACGAGCGCAGCTTCATGCTGACGGTGGAAGACCACGGCGCCGGCATTCCCCAGGACGCCGTCGACCGCGTCATGCGGCCGTTCGTGCGGCTGGACCCGGCGCGCGGCGGCAATGCGCATTGCGGGCTGGGGCTGGCCATCGTCGACCGGCTGGTGCGGCACCTGGGCGGCGACCTGACCATCGGCCAGGCCGATGCCGATGCGCCCCAGCCCGGTTTCCGCGTGACGATGCGCTTTCCGATGTCGGTCGCGGCGGCCTGAACGGCGCTGTCATCCGCGTACGCTATCCTTAGGCGTGGCGCGCGGCACGCGCATGATGGGATCCGTCATGCACGCCGGCTGCGTGCCTTCCACCAGAGACACCGCTTCGGGAGGACATGCATGAATCGCGCAGTCTGTTCGGCGGGCGCTGCCGGACAAGGCGGGCGGGTTGCCGCCAGGGGCCCGGCGCTGGCGCTTGCCATGGCGATGGGATTGGGCCTGGCGGCCTGCTCCTCGCCGATGCCGCCGTGGGAGCCGCCCCGCACGACGATACGGCCTGCGCCGCAGCCGCACGCCGTATCGCCGTCGCCCGCCATGGCGCAGCCGGTCCGGCCCGCGCCGTCGCCGATTGCCCCCGATGCGCCTGCATTGCCGCAGGAGTCCGCGCGAGCCGGCACGGCGAATCCGGCGTCGACCTATTGCCTGCAGCGCGGCGGCCAACTCGAATTCTCGACCCGATCGGGCGGGGGCGAGGTGGGCATCTGCGTGAGCCCGGGCGGGGACGAGTGCGAGGAGTGGGCGTTCCTGCGCGGCAGCTGCACGTGGTAAGGGTAAGGGCCGCGCGTCCGCGGTGGCCCTGCCTGCGTTGTCGCCTGGCGTAGCCGATCAGCGGCGCGCCACCACCACCTTGTCGGCCGATTCGGCCACCACCCGCATCGGCACGCCGGCGTCGGTCAGCTTTTGCCAGGTTGCGCGGCGCATGAAGGCGTAGGCGGGCGGCCCGTCGGTCCAGCGGCGGATCCAGTCGCCCGTGGTGGCGATGACCTTGTCGGGCTCGAGGCCCGCGCCCATTTCCAGCTCATCGAAGCCCGAGACCAGCGTCATCGGCCGGCCGAGATAATAGATCGCGGTCTGGTCCAGGGTCTCGACCGAGTAGAACGGCGTTTCGGCCGGGATCGGGCCGGCCGCGCGCAGGGCCTGGTCGATCACGTCGCGCGCCGACAGCGTGTCGCGGAAGATCTCGCTGGCGTTGATCGTGCGGTCCCAGCAGAACAGGGCGGACAGCGCCAGCACGATCACGGCCAGCGTGCGGCGCTGCCAGCGCAGGGCGGCCAGCGCGGCCAGCGTGCCGACAGCCAGCATCGCCAGCACGTCGCGCAGCGCCGGCATGGCCAGCGCGACCTGCGCGGCCGGCATCTTCGCGCCGGCCTTGGCGCCGATCACGGGCACCGCCAGCCACAGCCCGATCGCGATCAGCAGATTGACGCCCAGCGCCCACGCCACCGCGCGGGTCGGCAGGCGCTCCAGGGCCAGCGCCAGACAAATCGCCAGGGCCGGGAAGGCGGGCACGATATAGCCCGGCAGCTTGGAACTGGAGGCGGAGAAGAACAGGAAGATCATCGCCGCCCAGGCGATGCTCCAGCGCATCAGGTCGAACTCGCGCGTGCCGGCGAAGAGCTCGGCCACGCGGCCGATGCGCCGGCCGATGGCGGCCAGCAGCAGCGGCGTCCAGGGCAGCAGCCCGGCCGCGCCCACGGCAATGAAGTACCACCACTTGCCGGCCCGATGGTGCTCGGTGGTCAGGAAGCGCTGGAAGTGCTCGTGGATGAAGAAGAAGTCGAAGAACTCGGGGTTGCGGCGCTGCACCAGCACGAACCACGGCACCGTGGCGGCCAGGTACAGCGCAAGCCCGGGCAGCCAGTGCATGCGGCGCGGCAGGGCCCAGTCGCGGGTCATCAGCAGGTAGGCCACGCCGATCAGGCCCGGCAGCACCACGCCGATCAGGCCCTTGGTCAGGGTCGCGCCCGCCAGGGCCAGCCACACCGCCAGCATCCAGCCGAGCCGCGCGCCGCGCGAGGCGCCCGGCCGCTGCGCCAGGGCAAAGCCGCACGCGCCCACGGTCAGGAAGAAGCCCACGCCCATGTCGAGCGTGATGACCTGCCCGAACAGCAGGTACAGCAGCGACGACGCGAGGATGGCCGCGCCCATCGCCGCCGCGCGCCGGCCGCGGTAGGCCGCCAGCGTCCACGCCGTGATGGCGATGCCGCCCAGCGCGAACAGCAGCGGCCACAGGCGCGCGCCCCATGCCTGGACGCCGAAGGCCTGGAAGGTGGCGGCGGTGGTCCAGTATTGCAGCGGCGGCTTTTCGAAGTACTTCAGGTCGTTCAGGCGCGGCGTGATCCAGTCACCGGTGGCCACCATTTCGCGCGGGATCTCGGCGTAGCGGCCCTCGTCGGGGCGGAACAGGGTGGAGCGCTGGAACAGGTCGTCCGTCCAGAGCGCGACAAACACGGCGACGAGCGCGACAACAAGCAACGCCATCCACGGCGAGCGGCGCGCCGGGCGGCCGGAGGAAGCAAAGCGGGAATCCATGCGGAGAAGGGCACGGTCGGAAAGGCTAGGATTCTAGTCGATCCCGGGTTAGCGCACGGTTAGCCGGCGCGCCGCCGTGTCCCTCGTCCGCGCTTGCGCGGTCCCGAGGTCGCCTTGCTGCGCGAGGGCCTTACTGCCAGCGGCCGTGATGATGCAGCGCCTGCTGGTACATCGCGGCGAGTTCGGTCCGGTTGCGCGCCTCCAGCCGCATCAGGATCTGGCGCACGTGCGTCTTGACCGTTTCGATGCTGATGTGCAGGGACTGGGCGATCTCCGCGTTGGATTTGCCGAACGCGGCTTCGCGCAGGATGTCCTGCTGGCGCGTCGTCAGCATCGGATGCTGCGGCCAGGCCATCGGGATCGGCGCATCGGCATGGGATACCCCACCTTGGTGTGTCATCGAAGCTTCCCCTCGTTGTCGGGTTGGTCTGTGTGTCTTGCGAGCACAGGCCTATTGTTGAAGCCCAACATGAATGGCAGCCCAGGCATTGAATGAAGCGGGCCTGACATCAAGATGAACGGAGGATGAACAGCGGAACGCCGTAGGGCAGGCGCGGTCCGAACGGGCCGCGCCCGCGCGGAACATCCCGCCGGGCGGTCGCTTTGTCCGACCTGTCAGCAGGGGCAATGCGCGGCGGGCGGCTGGTGTAGCATCCCGGCTGCCGGCGCCGTTGCCGGCTTGGTACGTCTTCAGGGCGGGGTGGAATTCCCCACCGGCGGTATGCGGGCCATCGGTCTGCGAGCCCGCGAGCGCCCGGCATGCGCAGCGCATGCCGGGGTCAGCAGATCCGGTGAGATGCCGGGGCCGACGGTCAGAGTCCGGATGGAAGAAGATGTGCGGAACGATGCGCTCCCGCGCCGCGGGTGCGGCCTGCCTTGCGCCGGCCGCGCCTTCGCGCGGCGCGGGCGCGCGCTTCCGCGTGCCCTGGAACGTCTTGTCGCCCATTTCAGCGAGGAGCGTTTCCATGTTGTCCACACAGCCATCCCACGCAGTGCATCCGCCCGCGTTGCCGTCCGGCGACGCGAGCGCCGACCCCATCGAGGCCCGCTTCGATCCCGCCGCCATGCCGGCGCGCATGGCCGCCGCGCTCGATGCCATGCGGCTCGGCATCCCGGTCGTCGTGCTCGACGATGCGGACCGCGAGAACGAAGCCGATCTCATCATCGCCGCCGACAGGCTGACGCACGCCGGCATGGCGATGCTGATCCGCGAGTGCAGCGGCATCGTCTGCCTGTGCCTGACCGCCGAGAAGGCCGCGGTGCTGGGCCTGCGCCCGATGGTGGAGCACAACCGCAGCCAGTACGGCACCGCCTTCACGGTATCGATCGAAGCGCGTGTCGGCGTGAGCACCGGCGTGTCGGCGGCCGACCGCATCACCACCATCCGCGCGGCGGTTGCGCCGGATGCCGATGCGCAGTCCGTCGTCAGCCCGGGGCACGTGTTCCCGCTGGTGGCCCAGGAGGGCGGCGTCCTGGCGCGGCGCGGCCATACCGAGGGCTCGGTCGACCTGGCACGCCTGGCGGGGCTGTCGCCCGCGGGCGTGCTGTGCGAGCTGATGCTGCCCGACGGCACCATGGCGCGCCGCGACGATGCGGTGCGCTTCGCCGATCAGCACGGCCTGCCGGTGCTGACCATCGAAGACATCGCCCGCTATCGGGAGCAGATGGCGCGCGCGGTCAGCTTCGCGTGATGCCCGGCGCCGGCCGCGCGCGAACGGGCTGCGTTACCGCTTGAGCGCGGCGGCTTCGGCGGCAAGTGCCGTGATGCCGGCCCAGTCGCCGTCGGCGATCTTGTCCTTCGGCACCATCCACGAGCCGCCCACGCAGGCCACGTTGGGCAGCGCGAGGTAGTCCGGCGCCGTCTTGGGCGTGATGCCGCCGGTCGGGCAGAAGCGCACGTCGCCGAACGGGCCGTGGATCGACTTGAGCATCGGGATGCCGCCTGCGGCCTCGGCCGGGAAGAACTTGAGCGTGCCCAGGCCGAACTCCAGCGCGAGGATCAGCTCGGAAGGCGTGGCGATGCCCGGCAGCCACTCCAGCCCCGACTTGGCCTGTGCCTGCGCCAGCGCCGGCGTGATGCCGGGCGACACCGCGAACACCGCGCCGGCGTCCCTGGCCTGCTGGAAGTGCTCGGGCCGCGTGAGCGTGCCGGCGCCGACGATGGCGTCGCTGCCCAGGTCCCGGGCCACGGCGCGGATCACGTCCAGCGCCACCGGCGTGCGCATGGTGATCTCGAACGTGCGGATGCCGCCGGCATACAGCGCGCGGCACACGGCCACGCCCTCGTCGACGGATTGGAATTGCAGCACCGGAATCACCGGGCCGGCCTGGACGACGGAATCAATACCCACAACGCGCTCCTCGAACGAAAAAGTGGTCAGATCACCGTGGCGAGCGCCAGCGTCAGCAGCAGCGCCACGATCGAGATGATGGTCTCCAGCACGGTCCACGTCTGGAAGGTCTGCGGCACGGTCAGGTTGAAGTATTCCTTGACCAGCCAGAAGCCGCCGTCGTTGACGTGCGAGAGGATCAGCGAGCCGGCGCCGGTGGCCAGCACCATCAGCTCCGGCCGCACGGCCGCGCCGGAGGCTGCCGCGATCGGCGCGACGATGCCGCAGGCGGTGGTCATGGCCACCGTGGCCGAGCCGGTGGCGATGCGGATCATCACCGCCACCACCCAGCCCAGCAGCAGCGGCGACAGGCTCGCGCCCATGGCCACGGCCACGATCGCCTTGGACACCCCCGAATCGCGCAGAATCTGGCCGAAGCCGCCGCCCGCGCCCACCACCAGCGTGATGGTGGCGATCGGCGCCAGGCACTCGTTGGTGAACTTGAGGATGGCCTCGCGGCTGAAGCCGCGCGCGCGGCCGAAGGTGTAGAAGCTCACCAGCGCCGCGATCAGTAGCGCCATCACCGAATTGCCGGCCAGCTTGAGCAGATCGTTGGCCAGCGACTTGGGCGCGGCGAGCAGGTCGGCCCAGCTGCCGATCAGCATCAGCACCACCGGCAGCAGGATCGTGAACAGCGTGATGCCGAACGGCGGCAGCTCGCGGCTGCTGTCGGCCTCGACGAACTGCTTTTCCAGCGGGTTGTCCGGGTCCGGCTTGACGTGGCGCGAGATCAGCATCGCAAACAGCGGCCCGGCGAGGATGGCGGTCGGCAGGCCGACGATCAGCGCGTACAGGATGGTCTTGCCGATGTCCGCCTGGTAAGCCGTCACCGCCAGCAGGGCGGCCGGGTGCGGCGGGATGAGGCCGTGCACCACCGACAGGCCGGCCACCATCGGCAGGCCCACCATCAGGATCGGCGTGCCGGTGCGCTTGGCCACGTTGAAGGCGATCGGGATCAGCAGCACGAAGCCCACCTCGAAGAACACCGGCAGGCCGATGATGAAGGCCACCACCATCATCGCCCAGTGCGCGTTTTTCTCGCCGAAGGCCCGGATCAGCGTTCTGGCGATGCGCTCGGCGCCGCCGGACTCCGCCATCATCTTGCCCAGCATGGTTCCCAGGCCCACCACCAGCGCGATGTGGCCGAGCGTGTTGCCCACGCCGGTCTCGAACGCCTTGACGATATTGCCCATCGGCATGCCGACGGCCACGCCCAGCACCAGCGACACGACGATCAGCGTGACGAACGGGTTGAGCTTGCGCACCGCGATCAGGTAGATCAGCGCGACCACCGCCAGCGCGGCGGCCAGCAGCAGCGAGTTGCCTTGCAACGGGGCCATGGGTTTCCTCCTCTGCGAATGTGGATGGTTTGTGGTCCGGCGCCCTGACGTGGAAGGCGCCTGTTGTGGATGCGGTCTTTACGGCTTCCTGTACGCCACGCAATCGACCTCGACCTTGCAGTCGATCACCATGCTCGACACCACGCATGACCGTGCCGGCGGATTGGCGCCGAAGTATTCCTTGAACACCCTGTTGAACGACGGGAAGTCGCGCGGATCATCCAGCCACACGCCGCAGCGCACCACGTGCTCGGGGCCGTAGCCGGCCTCGGCCAGGATGGCGAGCAGGTTCTTGAGGGTCTGGTGCGTTTGCTCGACGATGCCGTGGCCGACCACCTCGCCGCCCACCATCGGCGTCTGGCCCGAGACGAACAGCCAGCCGTCCGCGCCGGCCGCGCGGGCAAAGGGCAGGTGCTGGCCGCCGGTGCCGGTGCCGCCTTCGACGCCAATTCGGGTAATCGTCATTGCCGGATTCCTTTCAAACGTGCTTTCAGATGGATGGGAGATCGGGTTCAGTGGAGCTCGGGCGCGGGTTGAGCGTGCGCGCGCGGCCCGCGCCGCAGGAAGCGCCCGGCGCGGCGCGGCTGCACGGCCCCGTCGCGGTACGACAGCGCGCCGTTGACCCACACCGCCGCGATGCCGGCGGCCGGCTGCTTGGGGTCGGTGAAGGTGGCGAGGTCGCGCACCGTGTCGGGGTCGAACAGCACGAGATCGGCCCACCAGCCTTCGCGCACGAGGCCGCGCTCGGCCAGGCCGAAGCGCTCGGCGGACTGTCCGGTCATCTTGCGGACGGCCGCCGCCAGGCTCAGCAACTGGCGTTCGCGGCTGTAGTGGGCGAGCACGCGCGGGAAGGCGCCCCACAGGCGCGGATGCGGCTGCGGATCGTTGGGCAGGCCGTCGGAGCCGATCACGGTGGCGGGGTGCGCGATGATGCGGTCGAGGTCCTCGGCCGCCATGTTGTGGTAGACCGCGCCGGCCGGCCGCAGGCGGCGCGCGGCGCCGAGCAGGTCGGTGCCCCAGGCGGCGGCGATGGCCTTCAGGGTCTGGCCGGCCATCTCCGGATGCGGGTCCGACCAGGTGATGACGATGTCGAATTCGTCCGTCACCTGCTTCAGGTCCAGCGTGGACGAGCTGGCGGTGTACGGATAGCAGTCGCAGCCGACCGGCTGGTAGCGCTGCGCGGCCTCGATCGATTCCAGCACTTCGCCGGCGCGCCCCCAGTTGGCGGCGCCCGCGCACTTCAGGTGCGAGATCACGATGGGCACGCGCGCGTGCCGGCCGACGCGGTAGGCCTCGTCCATCGCCTCCAGGATGGCGGCGAACTCGGTGCGCAGGTGCGTGGTGTACAGCGCGCCGGCCTCGGCCAGCGGCTCGGCCAGGCTCATCACTTCTTCGGTGGTGGCGGCATGGGCGTTGGCATAGGCCAGTCCGGTGGACAGGCCCAGCGCGCCGTGGTCGAGCGCCTCGCGCAGCTGCGCGCGCATGGCTTCGACTTCGGGCGCCGTGGCGGGGCGGTCGAGCCGGTCGAGGTGGTTGTTGCGCAGCGCCGTGTGGCCGACCAGCGCCGCCACGTTGACGGCCGGCCGCGCTTGCTCCACCGCCTCCACGTACGACGCGAAGGTCGGATAGCGGAACGCGCCGGCCGGGCCGAGCAGGTTCATCGGGTCCGGCGGCTCGCCCCGGAGCGTGGCCGGCGACGCGCTGATGCCGCAGTTGCCGACGATGACGGTGGTGATGCCCTGCGACACCTTCGGCAGCATGTCCGGCGTGCGGATCACGTTGGTGTCGTCGTGGGTGTGGACGTCGATGAAGCCGGGCGCCAGCACGCGGCCCGCGCCGTCGACCTCCTCGTCGCCCAGCCAGGCGGTGGAGTCGGAGGTGGCGATGGCGGCGATGCGGCCATCGGCGATGGCGACGTCGAACAGTGTGGACTCGGGCTCGTGGCCGCTGCCGTCGACGATGCGGACCCTGCGGATGACGCTGTCGTACTGCTGCATATCAGTCTCCCAGCGGCTGACGGTTGCCGCCGCCGCGATGCGCATCGAGCACATGCTTGATGCGCCGCAACAGCTCCTTGCTGCGGTCGGCCTGCTGCAATGCGACGTCGGTGGCCAGCAGATCGATCATCATCATCATGGCGTAGCGCGATGACGACGGCTTGAAGATGAAGTCGGTCTCCATCGCCTGGATCGGGAGCAGGATGTCGGCCAGCGCCGCCACCGGCGAGCCGATGGCCGTGACGGCCACCACCTTGGCCCCGTATTCCCGTGCGATGTTGACGCCATCGATGATCTCCGGCACCTGTCCGGTGACGGAGAACACCACCACCACGTCTTCCGGGCCGAGCGTGGCGGCCACCATCCGCTGCAGCATCGCATCATGATAGGTGCTGACCGGCCGTCCCAGCCGGGCGAGCCGGTAGCGCATCTCATCGGCCATGGTGGTCGAGCCGCCGCCCATGCCGAATACGGCGATCATGCGCGCGCCCACCAGCGCCGCGGCGGCCGCGCGGAACGCCTCGGGCCGCACCAGCGCGCGGTTGGCCTCCAGCACGTGCGTGATGTCGGCCAGGATGCCGTCGGCGCTGGAGGGCGGGCGGTCGGCGCCGCCGTCGAGGAAGCGCTGGCCCACGGCCGCCGCCTGCGCCAGCTTGAGCTTGAGCTCGCGCACGTCGCGGCAGCCCATCGCCTTGGCGAAGCGGGTGACGCTGGCTTCGCTCACGCCGGCGCGCTCGGCCAGGGTCTGGATGCTGCCCTCGGCTGCTCCGGCGATGTCGCCCAGCACGGTCTGCGCGACCTTCTGCTCGGCCGGCCGCAGGTCGGTGGCGCGCTGGGAGATGCGGGTGACAATGTCCATCGGTTCGCGCATGGGCAGCACTCCGGCGCGCGGCGGAAGCCGCGCCTTGGTACTTTGTAACAGATAGGCTCGGAGAATAGTTTCGTCGCTATCATGGTGTCAACCCAAGAATTACCCGTACTGGGATACGAGGCGATTTTCATGAATGATACAAAGTACCAAGGTGAGGCCGCCGCAGTGGTCGACCCGCTCGACAAGGGGCTGGGCGCGCTCGATGCCGCGTGCACCCCGGAGCAGGTCGCCGCGCAGCGCTGGAACCTGCTGAACGAAGACCTCAGCCTGCCGGCGGCGGTGCTGTCGCACGCGAGGCTGGAGCACAACCTGGCCTGGATGCAGCGCTTCGTGGGCGAGTACGGCGCCAAGCTCGCGCCGCACGGCAAGACGACGATGGCGCCGCGCCTGTTCCAGCGCCAACTGGCCGGCGGCGCGTGGGGCATCACGCTGGCGACCGCGCACCAGACGCGCATCGCCTACGTGCACGGCGTGCGCCGCGTGCTGATGGCCAACCAGCTCGTCGGCAAGCGCAACATGGCGATCCTGGCCGAGCTGCTGGCCGATCCGTCGTTCGAGTTCTTCTGCCTGGTGGATGCGGCCGACCAGGTCGATCAGCTGGCGGCGTTTTTCGGCAAGGCCGGCCGGCCGATCCAGGTGCTGATCGAGCTGGGCGAGAAGGGCGGGCGTACCGGCGTGCGCGACGATGCGCAACTGCGCTCGGTGCTGGCGGCGCTGGATCGGGCCGGCGGCGCGGTCAGGCTGGCCGGCGTGGAGGTCTACGAGGGCGTGCTGAAGGCGGAGGGCGAAATCCGCGCGTTCCTGCAGCGCGCCGTCAGGGTGTTCCATGATCTGGCCGCAGCCGGCCGCCTGCAGCGCACGCCGCCGGTGCTGACCGGCGCCGGCTCGGCCTGGTACGACGTGGTGGCCGAGGAGTTCTCCAAGGCCGACATCGGCCGGCCGTTCGACCCGGTGCTGCGCCCCGGCTGCTATCTCACGCACGACGTGGGCATCTACAAGGCGGCGCAGGCGCAGATCAACGTGCGCAACCCGGTCGCGCACCGGATGCGCTCCAGCCTGCTGCCGGCGCTGCAGGTGTGGGCCTATGTGCAATCGGTGCCGGAGCCCGAGCGCGCCATCGTGGCGCTGGGCAAGCGCGATGCCGCCTTCGATGCCGGTTTCCCGCAGCCGGCGCAGCGCTATCGCCCGGGCGAGGCGTCGCCCACGGACGTGCCGGCGCACTGGGAAGTCACCGGCATGATGGACCAGCACGCCTATCTCAGGATCGCCGCCGGCGACGACATCAAGGTCGGCGACATGATCGCCTTCGACATCTCGCACCCCTGCCTGACCTTCGATAAGTGGCGGCAGATTCCCGTCATCGATGACGCCTACAACGTCGTCGACGTGGTGCAGACGTACTTCTGAGCGGGGCGGGCATGGCGGACATCCTCGCTTACGGCGAAGCGCTGATCGAATTCAACCAGACCGACCCGGGCAGCGCCGCGTGGGCGCTCGGCTACGGCGGCGACACGTCCAACTTCTGCATCGCGGCCGCGCGGCAGGGCGCGCGCACCGGCTACGTCAGCGCGGTGGGCGCCGACCGCTTCGGCCAGGCCCTGCGTACGCTGTGGCAGGCCGAGGGCGTCGATCACACCTGGGTGCAGACCGATCCGCAGGCCCCGACCGGCCTGTACTTCGTCTCGCACGACGCGCGCGGCCACCATTTCGACTACCTGCGCGCCGGCTCGGCCGCGAGCCGCTTCCAGACCGCGCAGCTGCCGCTGCAGGCCATTGCGGCGGCCAGGGTCTTCCACCTGTCGGGCATCAGCCTGGCGATCAGCGACACCGCCTGCGATGCCGGCCTGGCGGCGATGGCGCATGCGCGCGCCGCCGGCGTGACGGTGTCGTTCGACACCAACCTGCGCCTGCGGCTGTGGCCGCTGGCGCGTGCCCGCGCGGTGATGCGCGAGGCGATGCGCACCTGCGACCTGTGCCTGCCCAGCTGGGACGACGTCACCGTGCTGCTCGATTGCCACGACCGCGATGCCATCGTCGATACGCTGCTCGGCTGGGGCATCCGGCTGGTGGCGCTCAAGATGGGCGCGGAAGGCTGCTACGTGGCCACGCCCGAGGCGCGCACGCTGGTGCCGCGCCATCCGGTGGCGGCGGTCGATGCGACCGGCGCGGGCGATTGCTTCGGCGGCGCCTTCGTCGCGCGCATCGTGGCGGGCGACACGCCGCAGGACGCGGCTCGCTACGCGAACGTGGCGGCGGCGCTGTCGACCACCGGCTACAGCGCCGTCGCGCCGATCCCGCGTGCCGAGGCGGTGCGCGCGGCGCTGGCGGGGGCGGCCGCGGCGCTGTAGCGCGGCTTACCGCTCCCGCAGCGCTTCCGCCGCGCGGTTCAGCGGCTTGATCAGGTAATCGAGCACGGTCCGGCGCCCGGTGCGGATTTCCGTGGTCGCCACCATCCCGGGCAGGATCGGGTGGCGCTTGCCGTCCTTCGTCTCGAGATAGGCATGCCGGGTCAGCGCGTAGACGCGGTAGTAGTAGACGCGCCGGTCGACCTGGTCTTCGATCGTGTCCGGCGAGATGCGCTCGACTCTGGCCGGCAGCGAGCCGTAGATGGACGACTCGAAGGCCGTGATCTTGACCGTCGCCTCCTGCCCCGGGTGGATGAAGGCGATGTCCCGCGGGCTCAGGCGCGCTTCGATCAGCAACTGGTCGTCCAGCGGCACGATCTCCATCAGCACGCCGCCCGCGCCCACCACGCCGCCGATCGTGGAGACCCGGATGTCCTTGACGATGCCGCGCGCGGGCGAGGTGATGACGGTGCGGCGCAGTTGGTCGGCGCGGCCTTCGCGCACCTTGAGCAGGGGGCCGAGGTCCGCCATGGTGGAGGCGTAGTCGGCCTTGAGCGCGACGTAGTATTCGCTCTGCGTGGCGGCGAGCTTGGTGGCGAACTCGGCGGCCCGCTGCTTGAGCCGCAGGATTTCGACCTCGTTGGTCGCGCCGGTGCGCAGCAGCGGCATCGCGATCTTCAGTTCGTCTTCGGCTAGCCGCAACTGCTCGCGCAGGTTGGCGACGTTCTCGCGGAAGGCGCGCCGGTTGGCCGCGAACAGCTGGCGCTCCCGGTCCGTCACGGCTTTTTCCCTGGCCAGCTCGGGCGGGAAGGTGACCTCGGGCAGGTCGTCCATCTCGGCGCGCAGCCGCGCGGCGCGGGCCTGCAGCGCGGAGATGCGCTCCAGCGCCTCTTCCATCGACGAGCGGGCCTGCACCGGGTCCAGCGTGGCCAGCTTCTGGCCGGCCTCGACCACGTCGCCCTCGCGCGCCGCCAGCTCGGACAGGATGCCGCCTTCCAGGCTCTGGATGACCTGTCCCTTGGAGGCCGGCGTCACCTTGCCCTCGCCGATGGCCACTTCGTCGAGCCCGGCGAACGCCGCCCACACCAGGAAGACCGCGATGGCCGCGCAGATCAGCCAGAGGATGGCGCGCGCGCGCAGCGCCTCGCGCAGGCCGCGCATGGGGTTGGCGATGCGGTTCATCGCGTCGCCTCCGCGGCGTGCACCGGCTGCGGCCGGCGGGCGGCCTCCTGGTTGGCGGCGGTGCCGCGCAGGCCGGCCAGGATCTCGTCCTTCGGCCCGTCGCGCACGATCCGTCCGCCGTCGATGACGATGATGCGGTCCACCAGCGACAGCACCGGGTAGCGGTGGGTGGCGACGATCAGGGTGCGCTGGCCGAGCCACGGCTTCATCCGCTCGATGATGGCGGCCTCGGTCGCCTCGTCGAGCGAAGCGGTCGGCTCGTCCAGCAGCAGCACGTTGGGCGAGCGCAGGAATGTGCGCGCCAGGATCAGCGCCTGCTTCTGGCCGCCCGACAGGCCCAGCCCGCTTTCGCGCAGCTGCAGGTCGAGGCCGTGCGGCTGGTTGAGCAGTAGCTGGTCGGCGCAGGACAGCCGCATGGCGGCGAGGATGGCCTCGTCGCTGGCGAGCGGGCTGGCGATCCGCATGTTCTCGCGCAGCGTGCCGAAGAACAGGCTCGATTCCTGCAGCACCATGCCGACGTCGCGCCGGACGTCGGCGACGTCGATCAGGGGCAGCGGCGTGTCATTGAGCAGGATGCGGCCCTGGACGGGCGTTGCCAGGCCGCCGAGCAGCCGCAGCAGCGTGGACTTGCCGGCGCCGACGCGGCCCAGGATGGCGACGCGCTCGCCCGCCTCGATCGACAGGCGTGGCAGGGTCAGCACCGGCTTCTCTTCGGGGTCGAAGCCGTAGGCCACGTTGTCGAAGCGATACCGGCCGATCAGCGCGGGCTTGTGGTAAGCGTCCTTCGCGGGATCGTGGTCGACCGGCAGCGAGAGCAGGCTGTCCAGCCCCTTCTTGCCGACCCGCACGTTCTGCACCCGCGCGAGCACGGCGGGAATCTGGCCGAGCGGCGCGATGGTGCGGCTGGTGAGGATCGAGCAGGCCAGCACCGCGCCGAACGACAGGCTGGCATCGAGCATGCCGTAGACACCGGTGACCAGCACGCCGACATAGGCGAACTGCTGCACCGTCGACGCGAGGTTGACCAGCAGCCCGCCGAGATGGCGCTGCTTCAGGCCGATGTCGGCGTTGACGCGGTTGGTGTGGTTCCACAGGTGGCGGAAGCGCGGTTCGGCCTGCAGCGTCTTGATGTCTTCGACCCGGTAGATCGACTCCATCAGGATGGCATTGCGCACCGCGGCCTCGGCCAGGCCCGCGTTCGACAGCTTCGCCAGCGGAATCTGCGCGAGCACGCCCGGCAGGATCAGCAGCGGAATCGCGGCCAGCGGCACGAAGGCGAGCGGCCCGCCCAGCAGCCAGATGATGCACAGGAAGGCCGCCACGAACGGCAGGTCGATCAGCACGCCCAGCGTGCTCGAGGTCAGCAGCTCGCGCAGCTGTTCGAGATCGCGCAGCTGGGCGATCAGCGTGCCGGGCGACCGGGGCCGCGCGTCGTTGCGGATGTCGAGCACGCGCGCGAAGAACATCGCCGAGAGCTTGAGGTCGGCCGCCTTGCCGAAGTGGTCGGCGATCGCCACGCGCGCGGTCCGCAGCAGCAGTTCGAGCAGCAGCGCGAGCGCCACGCCCGAGGCGAGCACCCACAGCGTGTGCGTGGAGCGCGCGGGCACCACGCGGTCCCACACCTGCATCGCGAACAGCGAGGTGCCGACCGCCAGCAGGTTGCCGAACAGCGAGCCCGCGCCCAGTTCGAGCAGCAGCGGCCAATGGCCCGTGAAGAGATCCTGCAGCCAGGTGTTGGGCCGGGCCGCCAGGTAGGCGTCGAGCCGGCCATCGCGCCGCACCGTGTGCTCGTGCACCAGCAGGATGCGGGACGGCGTGCCGTGCCCGGGGCCGTCGAGCGGGAGCGCGCGCTCGACGGTCTTGCCGTCGATGGCGAGCAGCACCGTCAACCGCCCGCCCGCCACCGCCACCGCCACGCCGATGTGCCGGCCGTCGATCGGCACCAGCGCCGGCAGCATCACCGGGGAGAGCTGCGCCACGGGCAGCTCGACGAACTGCGCGGTGAGGCCGGCGGACGCGGCCAGGTCAACGATGGCCGCGTCGGGCTCGGCGTGCTTCGACCAGGCGGCGGCGCTGCGCACGAGCTCGGGCGAGACCGACAGCCCGAGGTGGCGCGCGGCCAGCAGCAGGGGCTCGACCCAGCGGCCGGCTTCGCGCGCGCCGGTATCGTCGTTGGCCGGCACCGGGGCTGCTTCGAGGCGGGCGGGGTCAGTCATGGCGGTCGCCTCCTTGCGCGCGCAGCCGGTCCACGAAGAGGCCGACCGCGACGTAGGCCTTGATCCGGGCGAGCGCGCCGTCGGCGTTGGCGTTGATCCACTCGACCTCGGATTGGAAGATGTCGCGTTCCGGGGTGAGGACGTCGGTCAGGGTGCGTTTGTTGAGCATGTATTCCTGCCAGTAGAGATCGCGCGAGGCGCGCGCGAGCGTGATGACGTTCTGGTAGCTCGCCAGGCGCGCCGAGGCGCCGTCGGCTTCGGTCCTGGCGGCGTGCAGGGCGCTGCGGGTCACCAGGCGATGGTTTTCCAGGCTTTCCCGGCTGGCGCGCAGGTCGGCCCGGGCGGCGGCGATCTGGTGCCGGTTGAGATTGCCGAACGAGAAGCTGCCGCTCAGCGACAGGCCGATCCACGTGTCGTTGCTGGCGTTGGCGCGGCCGGTCGAGACGGCGCGGCTGACACCGATGCCGAGCGACGGGAAGCGCTCGGCATCGGCGAAGCCGACGCGGGCATCGGCGGCTTGCACGGCGGCGCCGGCGGCCAGCACCGACGGGGTGTGCTCGATGTCCTCGCCGCTGTCGCCCAGGCCGCGGACGAAGCCGACGGTTCCGGCAAGGTCGGCCACGCGCTGCGGGCGTGCGCCGATCAGTTCCGTGAGCTTGGCGGCGGCGACGTCGAAGCGCGTGTTGGCCTTCAGCACCTCGGCCTCGGCGCGCAGGATGGCGAGGTCGGCGAGATTGCGGTCGGACGAGACCGACAGGCCCGCCCGCACGCGGTCCACGATCTTCACGCGCGTCTCGCGCAGCGCCGCGACCTGGCGCCGCGCCGCGGCGATCACGTCCTGGCTCGCCGCCAGTTCGACGAAGGTGGCGGCCGTGTTGTACGCCACGGTCTCGACCGTGTCGGCGAGCTGGTACTGCTTCTGGTTCAGCGTTGCGTCGGCCGCGGCAATGCGGCTCGCGGTCCGCCCGAAGTCGTAGACCAGCTGGTTGACGCCCACCGAGGCGCGCGCGCCGGTACTGTTGCCGCTGCTGCCGAAGCTGCCGCCGTATCCGGGCCGGACACCGTATTCGATCTTCGGGTACCAGGCGGCTTGCGCGACCTCGACTTCCGCCGAGCGCTGCGCGACCTCGGCGTTGGCGCGGCTGATGTCGGGATGGCGCGCGATCGCGACGCCGACGGCGTTGCGCAGCGACAGGTTGTCGAGGGCTACCCGGAACGTCGCGCCACCGGCGCTTTGTGTGGTGTCCGGACGGCTCGGGCTGGCCGCCGCGGGCCTGGCCATGTCGTCGGCCGGCGGCACGGGTGCGGCGTGGCCGGCAGGCAGACCGGCCAGGAGCGCGAGCGTCAGGAACCACCGGTCATGGAACAGGACTGCGTTGGCCGCGCGGCGTGCACGCGGCCGGTTGCCTCTCAGGCGGGCAATGCATCTGGATGTCATCAGCAATACAACAACAGCGTTCCGTCGGAGACAGGGCAAAGCTTCCCCCCGCCCGTCTCGCGGCGGACAAATCGTCGGGCATGTCGCAGCCGGGGAGACGGGCGGGCCCGCCTCCCCGGTCCACCATCGCGGTCAGACCAGGATCTGATGGTTCGCCAGCAGTGTCTCCAGGTTGGTCGTCACGTTGGTCAGCGTGACGAGCGTGGTGGCGCTGTAGGTGGTGCCGGCGCCGTCGCGGTCGATGGTGATCACCGTGTTGCCGGCGCCGTCGCTGGTGGCCGTCAGGTACTGGCCGATCGTGTCGCCCGAATCGATCGTCGCCACGCCGTTGACGTAGTGGGCCGCGCCGTCGGCTTCCGGGGTGTAGCCGACCAGCAGGGCGGACACGTCGATCCGGTCGGCGGTGGCATCGTCGGGGCCGGAGGCGAGCGTGAAGTCGGTGATGGTGTCCGCACCGTTGCCGCCGGTGTTGTCCGCCGCGTTGACTTCCCACAGGAAGATGTCGCCGCCCGCGCCGCCCGTCAGCGTGTCGTTGCCGGCACCGCCGATCAGGATGTCGTTGCCGTCGCCGCCGTTGAGCACGTCGTTGCCGGCACCGCCGCGCAGCAGGTCGTTGCCGGCGCCGCCGTTCAGCGTGTCGGCGCCGGCGTAGCCGTAGAGGCGGTCGTTGCCCGAGGTGCCGGTGAGCGTGTCGTTGCCCGAGGTGCCCTCGATGATGGCCGCCGGCTGGGTGGTGCCCAGCAGCGACACGTTCAGCAGCTGGCCGGCGTTGGCCGTGCTGCTCAGGCTGGTCGAGTCGGTGGCCTGGATCGTGACGCTGCTCAGCAGGCTGGCATTGATGCCGAGCAGCCCGCCGCCGCTGAGCGTGACCGAGCCGAGAAACTCGTTGAGCCTCAGGTTGTCGATCGTGCCGCCGTCGGTGGCCGTGATCGTCATCGTGGACGAGGCGGCGATGCCCAGGATGCCGTTGTTGTTGACGACGCTGAACTGCAGCCCCAGTTCCGACGCCAGCGCCGAGTTGGCGTTGTACTGGCTCGTGGACAGCAGGCTGGCCACGCCACCGTAGTGGAGCACCACGGACTGGATGTTGTTGTTGTAGTCGGTCGCGGCGAAGAGCTGCTGCTGGCTGAAGTCGATCAGGTCAAACAGGTTGGCGCCCGCGATGCCGAGCAGCCCGGCCGACTGCTGGACCGACACCACCGGCGCGGCGGTCGTCTGGATGGTGAAAGCCTGCGAACTGGCGGTACCCGCGTTGCCCGCCGCATCGACCACGCGCGTCATCGCGGTATGGCCGCCGGCGGCAAACTGGGCCACCGGATACCAGCTCCAGCTGGTGCCGCTGACGACGGCATCGGACCAGGTCGTCCCGCCGTCCAGGCTGACCTGCACGGTTTCGCCGGTGCCGAGCGCTGCGCTCACCGTGCCGCTCAGGGTCGGCGCGGTATCGCCCGTGATCCAGTCCCCGGTGGTGCCCGTGTCGGCGGTCAGCGTGGTGAGGGTGGCCGTGGTGGTGGGCGCAACGGTGTCCACCGTCAGGGTGAACGCCGTGGTGGCGGTGCTGACGTTGCCGGCGGCATCGGTGGCGGTGGCGGTGAGGCTGTGGCTGCCATCGGTCAGCCCCGTGGTTGGCGTGAAGGTCCAGTTGCCCGAAGCATCGGCGGTGGTGGTGCCGAGCAGCGTGGTGCCGTCGAGGATGCTGATGGTGCTGTTGGCTTCAGCGGTGCCGGCCAGCGTCGGTGTGGCGTCGTTGGTGCTGCCGCCGGAGGTGAGCGCACCCGTGACCGGTGCCACATCGTCCGTGACGCTGACAAGGGCCGGCGTGGCCGGGGCGGCGGTGTCCACCGTCAGGGTGAATGCCGAGGTGGCGGTGCTGACATTGCCGGCGGCGTCGGTGGCGGTGGCGGTGAGGCTGTGGCTGCCATCGGTCAGCCCCGTGGTTGGCGTGAAGGTCCAGTTGCCCGAAGCATCGGCGGTGGTGGTGCCGAGCAGCGTGGTGCCGTCGAGGATGCTGATGGTGCTGTTGGCTTCAGCGGTGCCGGCCAGCGTCGGTGTGGCGTCGTTGGTGCTGCCGCCGGAGGTGAGCGCACCCGTGACCGGCGCCACATCGTCCGTGACGCTGACAAGGGCCGGCGTGGCCGGGGCGGCGGTGTCGACCGTCAGGGTGAATGCCGAGGTGGCGGTGCTGACATTGCCGGCGGCGTCGGTGGCGGTGGCGGTGAGGCTGTGGCTGCCATCCGCCAGCGCCGTAGTCGGCGTGAAGGTCCAGTTGCCGGAGGCATCGGCGGTGGTGGTGCCGAGCAGCGTGGTGCCGTCGAGGATGCTGACGGTGCTGTTGGCTTCAGCGGTGCCGGCCAGCGTCGGTGTGGCGTCGTTGGTGCTGCCGCCGGCGGTGAGCGCACCCGTGACCGGCGCCACATCGTCCGTGACGCTGACGAGGACTGGCGTGGCTGGGGCAGCGGTGTCCACCGTGAGGGTGAATGCCGAGGTGGCGGTGCTGACATTGCCGGCCGCGTCGGTGGCGGTGGCAGTGAGGCTGTGGCTGCCGTCCGCCAGCGCCGTAGTCGGCGTGAAGGTCCAGTTGCCGGAGGCATCAGCGGTGGTGGTGCCGAGCAGCGTGGTGCCGTCGAGGATGCTGATGGTGCTGTTGGCTTCAGCGGTGCCGGCCAGCGTCGGTGTGGCGTCGTTGGTGCTGCCGCCCGAGGTGAGCACACCCGTGACCGGTGCGACATCGTCCGTGACGCTGGCGACGACCGGCGTGGCCGGGGCGGCGGTGTCCACCGTCAGTGTGAACGCCGAGGTGGCAGTGCTGACGTTGCCGGCCGCATCGGTGGCCGTGGCGGTGAAGCTGTGGCTGCCATCAGCCAGGGCCGTGGTCGGCGTGTAGGTCCAGTTGCCGGAGGCGTCGGCGGTGACGGTGCCGAGCAGCGTGCTGCCATCGAAAATGCTGATGGTGCTGTTGGCCTCGGCGGTGCCGGTCAGCGTCGGGGTGGCGTCGTTGGTACTGCCACCAGCCGTGATGGCGCCCGTGACCGGCGCGACGTCGTCGGTGACGGTGGTGATGACCGGTGTGGCCGGGGCCGCGGTGTCCACCGTCATCGCGAACGCCGAACTGGCTGTGCTGACATTGCCGGCCGCGTCGGTGGCGGTGGCCGTGATGCTGTGGCTGCCGTCGGTCAGGGCGGTGGTCGGCGTGAAGGTCCAGTTGCCCGAGGCGTCCGCCGTGGTGGTGCCGAGCAGCGTGGTGCCGTCGAGGATGCTGACGGTGCTGTTGGCTTCAGCGGTGCCGGTTAGCACCGGCATGGCGTCGTTGGTGCTGCCGCCGGCCGTGATGGCACCCGTCACTGGTGCGACGTTGTCGGTGACGGTGCTGATGACCGGTGCGGCCGGGGCGGAGGTGTCCACCGTCAGCGTGAAGGCCGAGCTGGCGGTGCCGACGTTGCCGGCCGGATCGGTGGCCGTGGCGGTGAGGCTGTGGTTGCCGTCAGCCAGCGGTTGGATTGGCGTGAAGGTCCAGTTGCCCGAGGCATCGGCGACCGTGGCGCCAATCAGCGTGGCGCCGTCGAAGATGCTGATCATGTTGTGGGCCTCGGCGGTGCCGGTCAGCGTCGGGGTGGCGTCGTTGGTGCTGCCGCCAGCCGTGACGGCGCCCGTCACCGGCGCGACGTTATCGGTGACGGTGGTGATGACCGGTGTGGGTGGGGCATCGGTGTCGACCGTCAGCGTGAAGGCCGTGCTGGCGGTGCTGACGTTACCCGCTGTATCGGTCGTGGTGGCGGTCAGGCTGCGGCTGCCGTCCGCCAGCGACGTGGTCGGCGTGAAGGTCCAGTTGCCGGAGGCATCGGCGGTGGTGGTGCCGAGCAGCGTAGTGCCATCGAAGACGCTGATGGTGCTGTTGGCTTCGGCGGTGCCGGTCAGGGTCGGCGTGGCGTCGTTGGTGGCGCCGCCGGCGGCGATGGTGCCCGTCAGCGGAGCGACGTTATCTGTGACGCTGACGAGGACCGGTGCGGCCGGGGCGGCGGTGTCCACCGTCAGGGCGAATGCCGAGCTGGCGGTGCTGACATTGCCGGCGGCATCGGTGGCGGTGGCGGTGAGGCTGTGGCTGCCGTCGGCCAACGCTGTGGTCGGCGAGAAGGTCCAGTTGCCCGAGGCATCGGCGGTGGTGGTGCCGACCAGTGTGATGCCGTCGAAGATGCTGATGGTGCTGTTGGCCTCGGCGGTGCCGGTCAGCGTCGGGGTGGCGTCGTTGGTGGTGCCGCCGGCCGTGATGGCACCCGTCACCGGCGCGACGTTGTCGGTGACGGTGCCGACGACCGGTGTGGCCGGTGCGGCGGTGTCCACCGTCAGCGTGAACGCTGAGCTGGCAGCGCTGACATTGCCGGCGGCATCGGTGGCCGTGGCGGTGAAGCTGTGGCTGCCGTCGGTCAGGGCGGTGGTTGGCGTGAACGTCCAGTTGCCGGAGGCATCGGCGGTGGTGGTGCCGAGCAGCGTGGTGCCATCGAAGACGCTGACGGTGCTGTTGGCCACGGCGGTACCGGCCAGTGTCGGGGTGGCGTCGTTGGTGCTGCCGGCGGCGGCGATGGCGCCCGTCACCGGCGCGACGTCGTCGGTGACGGTGGTGATGACCGGTGTGGCCGGGGCCGCGGTGGCGACCGTCAGCGTGAAGGCCGAACTGGCGGGGCTGACGTCGCCGGTCGCATTGGTGGCCGTGGCGGTGAGGCTGTGGCTGCCGTCGGTCAGGGCGGTGGTCGGCGTGAAGGTCCAGTTGCCGGAGGCATCGGCGGTGGTGGTGCCGAGCAGCGTGGTGCCATCGAAGACGCTGATGGTGCTGTCGGCCTCGGCCGTACCGGTCAGCGTCGGCGTGGCGTCGTTGGTGCTGCCGCCGGCGGTGATGGCGCCCGTGATCGGTGTGACGTCATCGGTGACGGTGCTGATGACCGGAGCGGCCGGCGCGGTGTTCACCGCCGTCACCGTGACCGTCGCAGCCGGGCTGACGTTGCCGGCCGGGTCGGTGGCGGTGGCGCTGACGACGGTGCCACTGGCCAGCGGTGTTGTCGGCGTGTAGGTCCAGGTGCCCGAAGCATCGGCGGTGGTGGTGCCGAGCAGCGTGGTGCCGTCGGAGACGCGGATGGTGCTGCTGGCCTCGGCGGTACCGGAGAGCGTGGTGCCAGTGGTCGGGTTGAGTACCGGTGCGGCAGGCGCTGCCGTGTCCACGGTCAGGGTGAACGCCGTGCTGGCGGTGCTGACGTTGCCGGCCGCATCGGTGACCGTGGCGGTGAGGCTATGGCTGCCGTCGGTCAGCGCCGTAGTCGGCGTGAAGGTCCAACTGCCCGAGGCATCAGCGGTGGTGGTGCCCAGCAGCGTGGTGCCATCGAAGATGCTGACGGTGCTGTTGGCCTCGGCGGTGCCGGCGAGCGTCGGGGTGGCGTCGTTGGTGCTGCCGCCGGCGGTAATGGCGCCCGTCACCGGCGCGACATCGTCGGTGACGGTGCTGATGACCGGTGTGGCCGGGGCATCGGTGTCCACCGTCAGCGTGAAGGCTGAGCTGGCGGTGCTGACATTGCCCGTCGCATCGGTGGCCGTGGCGGTGAGGCTGTGGCTGCCGTCGGTCAGGGCGGTGGTCGGTGTGAAGGTCCAGTTGCCCGAGGCGTCGGCGGTGGTGGTGCCCAGCAGCGTGGTGCCATCGAAGACGCTGATGGTGCTGTAGGCCTCGGCGGTGCCGGTCAGCGCCGGGGCGGCGTCGTTGGTGCTGCCGCCAGCCGTGATGGCCCCCGTGACGGGGGAGACGGCGTCGGTGACGGTGGTGATCACCGGTGCGGCCGGGGCCGTGGTGTCCACCGTCAGGGCGAATGCCGAGCTGGTGGTGCTGACGTTGCCGGCCGGATCGGTGGCCGTGGCGGTGAGGCTGTGGCTGCCGTCGGTGAGTGCGGTGGTCGGCGTGAAGGTCCAGTTGCCGGAGGCATCGGCGGTGGTGGTGCCGAGCAGCGTGGTGCCGTCGAAGACGCTGATGGTGCTGTTGGCTTCGGCGGTGCCGGTCAGCACCGGCATGGCGTCGTTGGTGCTGCCACCGGCGGTGATGGCGCCCGTCACCGGCGCGGCGCGATCGGTGACGGTGCTGATGACCGGTATGGTCGGGGCATCGGTGTCGACCGTCAGCGTGAAGGCCGAACTGGCGGTGCCGACATTGCCGGCCGCATCGGTGGCCGTGGCGGTGAAGCTGTGGCTGCCGTCGGTCAGCGGCGTGCTCGGCGTGAAGGTCCAGTTGCCCGAAGCATCGGCGGTGGTGGTGCCGAGCAGCGTGGTGCCGTCGAAGACGTTGATGGTGCTGTTGGCCTCGGCGGTGCCGGCGAGCGTCGGGGTGGTGTCGTTGGTGCTGCCGCCGGCGGCGACGGTGCCCGTGATCGGCGCGACGTCATCGGTGACGGTGCCGATGACCGGTGCGGCCGGGGCGGCGGTGTCCACCGTCAGGGTGAATGCCGAGGTGGCGGCGCTGACGTTGCCGGCCGCATCGGTGGCCGTGGCGGTGAGGCTGTGGCTGCCGTCGGTCAGCGCCGTAGTCGGCGTGTAGGTCCAGTTGCCGGAGGCATCGGCGGTGGTGGTGCCGAGCAGCGTGGTGCCGTCGAAGATGCTGACGGTGCTGTTGCCCTCGGCGATGCCGGTCAGGGTCGGGTTGGCATCGTTGGTGCTGCCACCGGCCGTGATGGTGCCCGTCACCGGAGCAACGGCGTCGGTGACGGTGCCGATGACCGGCGTGGCCGGGGCGGCGGTGTCCACCGTCAGGGTGAAGGCCGAGCTGGCGGTGCTGACGTTGCCGGCCGCATCGGTGGCCGTGGCGGTGAGGCTATGGCTGCCGTCGATCAGCGCCGTAGTCGGCGTGAAGGTCCAACTGCCCAAGGCATCGGCGGTGGTGGTGCCGAGCAGCGTGGTGCCGTCGAAGACGTTGATGGTGCTGTTGGCCTCGGCGGTGCCGGTCAGCGTCGGGGCGGCGTCGTTGGTGCTGCCACCGGACGTGATGGTGCCCGTCACCGGAGCAACGGCGTCGGTGACGGCGCTGATGACCGGTGTGGCCGGGGCGGCGGTGTCCACCGTCAGGGTGAATGCCGAGGTGGCGGCGCTGACGTTGCCGGCCGCATCGGTGGCCGTGGCGGTGAGGCTATGGCTGCCGTCGGTGAGTGCTGCAGTCGGCGTGAAGGTCCAGTTGCCCGAGGCATCGGAGGTGGTGGTGCCGAGCAGCGTGGTGCCGTCGAAGACGTTGATGGTGCTGTTGGCCTCGGCGGTGCCGGTCAGCGTCGGCGTGGCGTCGTTGGTGCTGCTGCCAGCGGTGATCGCGCCCGTCACCGGTGCGACATCATCGGTGACGGTGCCGATGACCGGCGTGGCCGGGGCGGCGGTATCCACCGTCAGCGTGAATGCCGAGCTGGCGGGGCTGACGTTGCCGGCCGCATCGGTGGCCGTGGCGGTGAGGCTATGGCTGCCGTCGGTGAGTGCTGCAGTCGGCGTGTAGGTCCAGTTGCCGGAGGCATCGGCCGTGGTGGTGCCGAGCAGCGTGGTGCCATCGAAGATGCTGATGGTGCTGTTGGCTTCGGCGGTGCCGGTCAGCGTCGGCGTGGCGTCGTTGGTGCTGCTGCCAGCCGTGATCGCGCCCGTCACCGGTGCGACATCATCGGTGACGGTGCCGATGACCGGCGTGGCCGGGGCGGCGGTATCCACCGTCAGCGTGAAGGCCGCGGTGGCGGGACTGACGCTGCCGGTGGCATCGGTGGCCGTGGCGGTGAGGCTGTGGCTGCCGTCGGTGAGTGCTGCAGTCGGCGTGAAGGTCCAGTTGCCCAACGCATCGGCGGTGGTGGTGCCGAGCAGCGTGGTGCCGTCGAAGATGCTGACGGTGGTATCGGCTTCGGCGGTGCCGGCCAGTGTCGGCGTGGCGTCGTTGGTGCTGCCGCCCGAGGTGAGCGTGCCCGTCACCGGCGAAACATCATCGGTGACGCTGACAAGGACCGGCGCGAGCGGGACGGAGACGTCCACCGTTAGCGTGAAGGCCGAAGTCGCGGTGCTGACATTGCCGGCGGCGTCGGTCGCGGTAGCGGTGAGGCTGTGGTTGCCGTCAGCCAGCGCCGTGGTCGGTGTGAAGGACCAGTTGCCGGAGGCATCGGCAGTGGTGGTGCCGAGCAGCGTGGTGCCGTCGAGGATGCTGATGGTGCTGTTGGCTTCTGCCGTGCCGGCCAGTGTCGGTGTCGGGTCGTTCGTGCTGCCGCCCGAGGTGAGCGTGCCCGTCACCGGAGCAACGGCGTCGGTGACGGCGCTGATGACTGGCGTGGCCGGGGCGGCGGTATCCACCGTCAGGGTGAACGCCGAGGTGGCGGGGCTGACGTTGCCGGCCGCGTCGGTGGCGGTGGCCGTAAGGCTGTGGCTGCCATCAGCCAGCGCCGTGGTCGGCGTGTAGGTCCAGTTGCCGGAGGCATCGGCCGTGGTGGTGCCGAGCAGCGTGGTGCCGTCGAAGATGCTGACGGTGCTGTTGGCTTCTGCCGTGCCGGCCAGCGTCGGTGTGGCGTCGTTGGTGCTGCCGCCCGAGGTGAGCGTGCTCGTCACCGGTGCGACGTCGTCCGTAACGCTGACAAGGACCGGCGCGAGCGGGACGGAGACGTCCACCGTTAGCGTGAAGGCCGAAGTCGCGGTGCTGACATTGCCGGCGGCGTCGGTCGCGGTAGCGGTGAGGCTGTGGCTGCCGTCAGCCAGCGCCGTGGTCGGTGTGAAGGACCAGTTGCCGGAGGCATCGGCCGTAGTGGTGCCGAGCAGCGTGGTGCCATCGAAGACGCTGACGGTGCTGTTGGCTTCTGCCGTGCCGGCCAGTGTCGGTGTCGGGTCGTTCGTGCTGCCGCCCGAGGTGAGCGTGCCCGTCACCGGAGCAACGGCGTCGGTGACGGCGCTGATGACTGGCGTGGCCGGGGCGGCGGTATCCACCGTCAGGGTGAACGCCGAGGTGGCGGTGCTGACGTTGCCGGCCGCGTCGGTGGCGGTGGCCGTAAGGCTGTGGCTGCCATCAGCCAGCGCCGTGGTCGGTGTGAAGGACCAGTTGCCGGAGGCATCGGCAGTGGTGGTGCCGAGCAGCGTGGTGCCATCGAAGATGCTGACGGTGCTGTTGGCTTCTGCCGTGCCGGCCAGCGTCGGTGTGGCGTCGTTGGTGCTGCCGCCCGAGGTGAGCGTGCTCGTCACCGGTGCGACGTCGTCCGTAACGCTGACAAGGGCCGGCGTGGCCGGGGCGGCCGTGTCCACCGTCAATGTGAATGCCGAGGTGGCGGTGCTGACATTGCCAGCGGCGTCGGTGGCGGTGGCGGTGAGGCTGTGGCTGCCATCGGTCAGCCCCGTGGTTGGCGTGAAGGTCCAGTTGCCCGAAGCATCGGCGGTGGTCGTGCCGAGCAGCGTGGTGCCGTCGAGGATGCCGATGGTGCTGTTGGCTTCGGCCGTGCCGGCGAGGGTCGGCGTGGCGTCGTTGGTGCTGCCGCCCGAGGTGAGCGTGCCCGTGACCGGTGCGACGTCGTCCGTGACGCTGCTGATGACCGGCGTGGCCGGGGCGGCGGCATCCACCGTCAGGGTGAACGCCGAGGTGGCGGTGCTGACGTTGCCGGCCGCGTCGGTGGCGGTGGCCGTAAGGCTGTGGCTGCCGTCGGTGAGCGCCGTGGTCGGCGTGAAAGTCCAGTTGCCCGAGGCATCGGCTGCGGTGGTGCCGAGCAGCGTAGTGCCATCGAAGATGCTGACGGTGCTGTTGGCTTCGGCGGTGCCGGCCAGTGTTGGCGTGGTGTCGTTCGTGCCGCCGCCCGACGTGAGTGTGCCCGTGACCGGCGCGACGTTATCCGTGACGCTGGCGACGACCGGTGTGGCGGGGGCGGCGGTGTCGACCGTCAGGGTGAACGCCGAGGTGGCGGTGCTGACGTTGCCTGCCGGGTCGGTGGCGGTAGCCGTGAGGCTGTGGCTGCCGTCGGTCAGCGCCGTGGTCGGTGTGAAGGTCCAGTTGCCGGAGGCATCGGCGGTCGTGGTACCAAGCAATGTGGTGCCGTCGAAGATGCTGATGGTGCTGTTGGGATCGGCGGTGCCAGCCAGCGTCGGCGTGGCGTCGTTGGTGCTGCCGCCCGAGGTGAGCGCACCGGTCACCGGCGCGACGTCGTCCGTGACGCTGGCGACGACTGGTGCGGCGGGGGCGGCGGTGTCCACCGTCAGGGCGAATGCCGAACTGGCGGTGCTGACATTGCCGGCGGTGTCGGTGGCCGTGGCGGTGAGGCTGTGGCTGCCGTCGGTCAGAGCGGTGGTCGGCGTGAAAGTCCAGTTGCCCGAAGCATCGGCGGTGGTGGTACCGAGCAGCGTGGTGCCATCGAAGACGCTGACGGTGCTGCTGGCTTCTGCCGTGCCGGTCAGCGTCGGCGTGGCATCGTTGGTGCTGCTACCAGCCGTGATGGCACCCGTCACCGGCGCGACATCATCGGTGACGGTGCTGATGACTGGCGCGGCCAGCGTGGTGCCAGTCGGTGCCACAGTGACCGTCGCAGCCGGGCTGACGTTACCGGCCGGGTCGGTGGCGGTGGCGCTGACGACGGTGCCGTTGGTCAGCGGTGTCGTCGGCGTGTAGGTCCAGTTGCCGGAGGCATCGGCTGTGACGGTGGCATCGGGCGTGCCGTCGCCGTTCAGATCGAGGCCAACGGTGGCGCCGGGTTCGGCGGTGCCGGAGAGCGTGGTGCCATCGGTCGGGTTGAGCGTCGGTGCGGCCGGCGCGGCCGTGTCCACTGTGAGGGGGAACGCCGAGCTGGCGGCGCTGACGTTGCCCGCTGTATCGGTCGCGGTGGCGGTGAGGCTGTGGCTGCCGTCGGTTAGGGCGGTGGTCGGCGTGAAAGTCCAGTTGCCCGAAGCATCGGCGGTGGTGGTGCCGAGCAGCGTGGTGCCGTCGAAGATGCTGATGGTGCTGTTGGCTTCGGCCGTACCGGTCAGTGTCGGGGTGGCATCGTTGGTGCTGCCTCCGGCAGTGATGGCGCCAGTGACCGGAGCAACATCATCGGTGATGGTGCTGATAACCGGTGTGGCCGGGGCCGCGGTGTCCACCGTCAGGGCGAATGCAGGGCTGGCGGTGCTGACATTGCCCGTCGCATCGGTGGCCGTGGCGGTCAGGCTGTGGCTGCCGTCGGTCAGGGCCGTGGTCGGTGTGAAGGACCAGTTGCCCGAGGCATCGGCGGTGGTGGTGCCGAGCAGCGTGGTGCCGTCGAAGATGCTGATGGTGCTGTTGGCTTCGGCGGTGCCGGTCAGCGTCGGCGTGGCGTCGTTGGTGCTGCCGCCAGCCGTGATGGCCCCCGTGACGGGGGAGACAGTGTCGGTGACGGTGGTGATGACCGGTGCGGCCGGGGCGGCGGTGTCCACCGTCAGGGCGAATGCCAAGCTGGTGGCGCTGACATTGCCTGCCGTGTCGGTGGCCGTGGCGGTCAGGCTGTGGCTGCCGTCGGTCAGGGCGGTGGTCGGTGTGAAGGTCCAGTTGCCCGAGGCGTCGGCGGTGGTGGTGCCGAGCAGCGTGGTGCCATCGAAGATGCTGATGGTGCTGTTGGCTTCGGCGGTGCCGGTCAGCACCGGCATGGCGTCGTTGGTGCTGCCACCGGCCGTAATGTCGCCCGTTACCGGTGCGACGTTATCGGTGACGGTGCTGATGACCGGTATGGCCGGGGCCGCAGTGTCGATCGTCAACGTGAAGGCCGAACTGGCGGCGCCGACGTTGCCGGCCGCATCGGTAGCCGCGGCGGAGAGGCTGTGGCTGCCGTCGGTCAGTGCCGTGGTCGGCGTGAAGGTCCAGTTGCCCAACGCATCGGCGGTGGTGGTGCCGAGCAACGTGGTGCCGTCGAAGATGCTGATGGTGCTGTTGGCCTCGGCCGTACCGGTCAGTGTCGGGGTGGCGTCATTGGTGCTGCCACCGGCGGTGATCGCGCCCGTCACCGGTGCGACGTTATCGGTGACGGTACCGATGACCGGTGTGGCCGGGGCGGCGGTGTCCACCGTCAGGGCGAATACCGAGCTGGCGGGGCTGACGTTGCCGGTCGCGTCGGTGACCGTGGCGGTCAGGCTGTGGCTGCCGTCGGTCAGAGCCGTAGTCGGCGTGAAGGTCCAGTTGCCGGAGGCATCGGCGGTGGTGGTGCCGAGCAGCGTGGTGCCGTCGAAGACGCTGATGGTGCTGTTGGCCTCGGCGGTACCGGTCAGCGTCGGCGTGGCATCGTTGGTGCTGCCACCGGCGGTGATGGCACCCGTCACCGGCGCGACATCATCGGTGACGGTGCTGATGACTGGCGCGGCCAGCGTGGTGCCAGTCGGTGCCACAGTGACCGTCGCAGCCGGGCTGACGTTACCGGCCGGGTCGGTGGCGGTGGCGCTGACGACGGTGCCGTCGGCCAACGGCGTCGTCGGCGTATAGGTCCAGTTGCCGGAGGCATCAGCCGTGACGGTGGCATCGGGCGTGCCATCGCCGTTCAGATCGAGGCTGACCGTACTGCCGGCCTCGGCGGTGCCGGAGAGCGCGGTGCCATTGCTCGGGTTGAGTACCGGTGCGGCGGGAGCGGCCGTGTCCACTGTGAGGGGGAACGCCGAGCTGGCGGCGCTGACGTTGCCGGCCGCATCGGTGGCCGTGGCGGTGAGGCTGTGGCCGCCGTCGGTCAATGCGGTGGTCGGCGTGAAAGTCCAGTTGCCTGAAGCATCGGCGGTGGTGGTACCGAGCAGCGTGGTGCCGTCGAAGATGCTGATGGTGCGGTTGGCTTCGGCGGTGCCGGTTAGCACTGGCATGGCGTCGTTGGTGCTGCCGCCGGCCGTGATGTCGCCCGTCACCGGTGCGACGTTATCGGTGACGGTGCTGATAACCGGTGTGGCCGGGGTCGCGGTGTCGACCGTCAGTGTGAAGGCCGAGCTGGCGGCGCTGACGTTGCCGGCCGCATCGGTGGCCGTGGCGGTGAGGCTGTGGCCGCCGTCGGTCAATGCGGTGGTCGGCGCGAAAGTCCAGTTGCCAGAAGCATCGGCGGTGGTGGTACCAAGCAACGTGGTGCCATCGAAGATGCTGATGGTGCTGTTGGGATCGGCGGTGCCGGTCAGCGTCGGGTTGGCGTCGTTGGTGCTGCTGCCGGCGGCGATGGCGCCCGTCACCGGTGCGACGTCGTCGGTGACGGTGCCGATGATCGGTGTGGCCGGGGCGGCGGTGTCGACCGTCAGGGTGAATGCGGAGCTGGCGGGGCTGACGCTACCGGCCGCATCGGTGGCCGTGGCGGTGAGGCTGTGGCCGCCGTCGATCAATGCGGTGGTCGGCGTGAAAGTCCAGTTGCCAGAAGCATCGGCGGTGGTGGTACCAAGCAACGTCGTGCCGTCGAAGACGCTGATGGTGCTGTTGGCTTCGGCCGTCCCGGTCAGCGTCGGGGTGGCATCGTTGGTGCTGCCACCAGCCGTGATGGCGCCCGTCACAGGAGCAACATCATCGGTGACGGTGCTGATGATCGGCGCGGCCGGCGTGGTGCTCGTCGCTGCCACAGTGACCGTCGCAGCCGGGCTGACGTTACCGGCAGGGTCGGTGGCGGTGGCACTGACGACGGTGCCGTTGGTCAACGGTGTCGTCGGCGTATAGGTCCAGTTGCCGGAGCCATCGGCGGTGACCGTGGCATCGGGCGTGCCGTCGCCATTGAGGTCGAGGCTGACGGTGCTGCCGGCTTCAGCGGTGCCGGAGAGCGTGGTGCCATCGCTCGGATTGAGCGTCGGCGCGGTGGGTGCGGCGGTGTCCACCGTCAGGGTGATTGCCGAGGTGGCGGTGCTGACGTTGCCGGCCGCATCGGTCGCCGTGACAGTGATGCTGTGGCTGCCGTCGGCCAGGGCGGTGGCCGGCGTGAAGGTCCAGTTGCCCGAGGCGTCCGCCGTGGTGGTGCCGATCGCGGTGCCGTTGTCATAGACCGTGATGGTGCTGCCGGCTTCGGCGGTGCCGGCCAGCGTCGGCGTGGCGTCGTTGGTGCTGCTGCCGGACACGATGGCGCCGGTGACCGGGTCGACATCGTCCGTGACGCTGGCGACGACGGGCGAGGCGGGCGCCACCGTGTCCACGGTGAATGCGACGGCGGTCGGGGCGCTGGAAGTGCCGCTGCTGTCGGTCTGGATGGCGGTGACCTGGTGGCTGCCGTCGGACAGCGACGTTAGCGCGTAGCTCCAGTTGCCGTTGGCGTCCGCCGTGACCGTGCCCGTGCTCTGGCCGTCGACGGAGACCGTCACCTGGGCATTGGGCACCGCGCCGGAACCCGTGACCGCGGGCGAGGCGTTGGTGGTGACGACGCCGCTGCCGGCGGTGCGGCCGTCGACCGAGTCCACGCTCACGCTTGCCGGCGGGGCGACCGAACCGCTGCCGGTGCCGGCGCCCACGGCCGCGCTACTGCCACCGCCGCCACCGCCGCCGGCGGCGGCAATACCGGCGCCCAGGCCCACCGCGCCCAGGATGCCCAGCAGCGTGACGGTCGAGCTGCTTTCCGCGATCGCTTCGAGTGTCACCGCCGAGTCAACGATACCGTCTCCCTCGGCGGTCAATGCCCCGTCGAAGACCGCCAGCATCCGGCCGTCTTCCTGCTGGAAGACGAGGTTGTGGAAATCCGTGCCGTTGGCGAAGAACCCCTGGAGCCGCAGCGCATGGCCGTCCTTGAACTCGACAACCAGGTCATTGCCCGAGCGCGCATAGTTGGCAACGTCGTCCTTGTGCGCCGCCACCAGGAAATTGGCGGGACCGTTGGGTGCCGTGACGAACGTCGTAGTCGACGTGACCGGAATGTCGGTGTGATTGCTCAAAACGGACGGCGAAACCATGGGTCAAACTCCTTATCGTTGTGCAGCTGACCGGACAGACATCGAACGGTGCATGGCGGCGGGCCATGCAATGAATGGGACGGCGTCAAGGGTGGCGCGATGTCCCGGCGCGGCCGCCCGGCGGGCACCGTTTCGCATGGAGAACAGGACCGGGCCGGTATTTGCGGTCATGCCGGAATCAGCTTGCGGCATGGTCGCGGCGGGGCGGCCGGTGCATTGGAATGCGTGCTGTTGAATTTGAATGTCGTGCGGGGCCATGTCCGATTCGCCGTATCGGTCGATTGATGGCGAACAGGCTTGCACATCGTGTTCGTGCGGCCATCGACATATTCACCGAGGTATTTTGTTGAGGCATCCGCCGAAGCTTTTTCGGCGTCATTGCTGTGCCGGACCTGCCGATCGATTCGGCTGCGCGCCGGTAAGGCGATTTTCCGGATGTGAATATCTTTGTCTCTCGCGGAGTGGTCTATGCGTTACTTTTATCCGCCGCATATGCGCGTCCCGCCTCTCAGGTGAATTAAGTTGAGAGTTTCGGAAGGGGATTATGGACTGTCAATTAACTAATATTTGACTCAGAATTCATGCGAGTGCCGGTCTGCATGAAGTCATGCTCAATGGTGGTTTTTGATAATCACGGATTGTTTTGCGGCGCTGATTTGAAAAAAGCAATGCCATTTTGGATTACGTCTTTCGAGATAATCCTATCGAGTCATCGGGTTTTCCCGAAGGGGGATGGATTCAGGCGTCCTGCGGTCCGGTGGCCCGCCGGACATTGGCGGCCAGCACGTGGCCGAGTTCGCCGGGGAAGATCGGCTTGGTGATGACGGACTGGTAGCCCGCTTCCTTGGCGGCCTTCAGGCGGATCGGGTCGGCAAAGGCGGTCACGGCGATGGCCGGCAGCGCCGTCAGCCCGCGCGCGCGGATGGCCCGCAGCAGTTGCATGCCGTCCATGCCGGGCATGGCCAGGTCGCTGACCAGCGCATCGAACGGCGGGCCGCCCGCCGCGCGATCGAGCGCATCGAGCGCGGCCGCGCCGCTGGCGACGGTAACGACCTCGGCGCCGTAGCGCTCCAGCATGAGCGCGATCACGCCCAGCGATTCGGCATTGTCGTCCACCACCAGCACGCGCAGGCCGTCGAGCGCCGGCGCGGCTGTCCCGGTGACCAAGCCCGGCGCGCGGCCCGGCGGTTCGTTCGACGGCGGCGCATGCAGCGGCAGGGTCACGGCCATGGTCGTGCCGAGGTCGGCGCCGCTGCTGGCCGCCGTGATGTGCCCGTGGTGCAGCTCCACCAGCTGCTTGGCGATCGCCAAGCCCAGGCCGAGCCCGCCATGACGGCGCGTGCTCGACAGGTCCGCCTGCTGGAAGCGATCGAAGACGTGCGGCAGGAAGGTCGGCTCGATGCCGATACCGGTGTCGCGCACCGTTGCCACCAGGCCGTCCGCGCCGGCCTGCACGGTGATCCGCACATGCCCGCCCTCGGGCGTGAACTTGACCGCATTGGCCAGCAGGTTCCAGAACACCTGCTTGAGTCGGCCGGCGTCGCCCTGCAGCAGCGGCACCGGCAGGTATTCGGTGTCGACCGTGATCTGCTTCTGCCGCGCCATCGGCTCGATGGTCTCGCGCGCGCGCTCCAGCACGTCGGCCAGGTCCACCGGCCCGATCTCCAGCGGCACCTTGCCGGACAGGATGGCCGACATGTCGAGCAGATCGTCGATCAGGTGGACCTGCGTGCGGGCACTGCGCTCGATGGCCTCCAGGCCGCGCCGGAACATGGCCTCGTCGTAAGGGCGCATCGCCAGCAGCTGCGCCCAGCCCAGCACCGCGTTGAGCGGCGTGCGCAGCTCGTGGCTGACGGTGGCCAGGAAGTCGTCCTTCAGGCGGCTGGCGCGCTCGGCTTCCTCGCGGGCGCGCGATTCGGCCTCCAGCAGCAGCGCGCGGCGCGCCTCGGCCTGGCGGTGCTCGGTGATGTCGATGACGGCGTTGGTCAGGCCGATGATCTCGCCGGTGTCGTCGCGCAGCGGCATGACGACCACGTCGTAGACCACGCGCTGGGTGTGCCGGCGGCGGAAGGCGAACTCGACGCGCGTGGGCAAGCCGGTGGCGATCACCCGCTGGCCGGCATCGGTCAGGCGCGAGGCGGCGCGGCGGCCGAACACCTCGCGCACGGTGCGCCCGAGCAGTTCGTGCGGCTGCAGGCCGAACACCGGGTTGTGCACCCAGGTGAAGTGCATCGTGTTATCGACGTCGTACAGCGAGATGGGCGAGGCCTGCAGCGCGGCCAGCAGCCGCTGCTGCGAGACGCGCTGCTGGGTCTCGGCGCGCGCGCGGCGTTCCGCGCCCGCGCGGGCGCGCCGCAGCTGTTCGCACAGCACGCAGATCAGCAGGGTGCCCAGGGCCAGCACCACCAGCTGCGTCGGCGGGATCGGCTGCGCAGGCGGCGGCGAAATCTGCAGGGCCGCCAGCCCCGCGAAGAGCGCGGCATAGCCGGCGATGGCGACCACGCCCGGCCAGAAGCCCCCGTACCACGCGGCCACGGTCACCACCGGAAACGCCAGGTAGAACGGCAGCCGGATGCCGGCGGCCGATTCCAGCATCAGCCGCGCGAACGTGCCCGCGACGGCCGCGCCGATCGCCACCAGCCAGGCGGAGGGCCGGATCGGCGGGGCGTCTCCCTGGGGATGGGTGCTGAAGAGCGCCGCGTCCTGCGCGCGGTGCGCAGCGGGGGCACGAGAGGAAGGATGCAGCAAGGACTTCACGATCGAACGCAAGGCACCATGGCGACCAAGTGCATGACGTCCTCAGCATACGAGCCGGTCAAGCCGCATGCCATCGGGGTTTCGCTGACACGGCTGCCGGACGGCGCCGCGCGCGCGGGCCGGCCGTGGGGCGTGGTTACCCCTCGCCGGCGGGGTGCGCTTCGCGCAGGCGGTCGCGGTGCGTGAGCGCCGGAAACAGGCGCATCCACAGTGCCACCACCAGCAGCGTGCCGAGCCCGCCCAGCACCACCGAAGGCACCGGCCCCAGCATCCCGGCCACCATGCCCGACTCGAACTCGCCCAGCTGGTTGGAGGCGCCCACGAAGACCGAGTTGACCGCGCTCACCCGGCCGCGCATCGCGTCCGGCGTGTCGAGCTGCACCAGCGAGGTCCGGATCACCACGCTGACCATGTCGCCGGCGCCCAGCACCACCAGCGCCAGCATCGACAGCGGCAGCCAGCGCGAGACGCCGAACACCATCGTGGCCAGCCCGAAGAGCGCCACGGCCGCGAACATCACGCGCCCGACGTGCCGTTCCAGCGGCCGGTGCGCCAGGAAGATCGCCATGGCAAGCGCACCGATGGCCGGCGCCGAGCGCAGCAGGCCCAGTCCCCAAGCGCCGGTGCCCAGGATGTCGCGGGCATAGATCGGCAGCAGCGCCGTCGCACCGCCCAACAGCACCGCGAACAGGTCCAGCGAGATCGCGCCCAGCACCACCGGCCGCCCCTTGATGAAGGCGATGCCGGCAAAGAGCGATTCGAGGCTCACCGGCCGGCTGACGGGCGCCGCCCGCCCGGTGCGCACGCAGGCCACCAGCACATGCGCCAGCACGAACAGGCCGGCTGCCGTGGCATAGACCACCGGCGCGCCCGCCACATACAGGAAGCCGCCCACGGCCGGTCCCAGGATGATGCCGGTCTGCCCGGCCGAGCTGGACAGCGCCACCGCGCGCGGCAGCGCCGCCGGCGGCACCAGCGAGGGCAGCAGCGCCTGCAGGGTCGGCGTTTCGAATGCGCGCATCGCGCCGATCACCACCACGAACACGAAGATCGGCTGGATGCTGGCGTGGCCCGTCAGCGTGGCCGCGGCCAGCATGGCGGCCACCAACGCCTCGATCGCCTGGCAAATGCGCACCACGCGCCGCCGGTCGTAGCGGTCGGCGATGTGGCCCGAGGCCAGCACCAGCACCACCGACGGCAGGAACTGCGCGAGCCCCACCAGCCCCAGCACATAGGCGCTGCGCGTCAGGTCATAGATCTGCCAGCCGACCGCCACGCCGAACATCTGGTAGGCGAAGGTGGTGGACAGCCGGGCCAGCCAGAACAGCCGGAAGGCGGGATAGGCGAAGGGCGCGTGCGACAGCGTTTGCGCGGGGGCGGGAGGAGAGGACAGGCCGGCGTCGCCAGACACGTTACAAAAGCGCCGGCAGCCGGCGACGGGTGGGAGTGGGGTGCGGGATGCCCGCCATCGTAGCGCAAGTCATGGGGCGGCGTGGCTCCAGCCCGCGCGGCGGGAATGGCCCTTGCGGGACGCAGCGGCATCGCGCAAAGGCGGCCCGATCCTGGCGGCCTCCCGAATCCGGGCCATCCGATCCCGTGCGCGCAGGCCGGCATCGCACCCGAAGCCGACGGCGGCTACGGGCAGGTGCATGAGCGGGCAAAGGCGCGCCCGCGCATCCGGCTCAGCCGGCCCGCGCATAGCGCGGCAGGCAAGCGCCGCCGCCACCGAAGCGGCAGCGCAGGGGTGTGCCGGGCTCAGAGGGTCAGCATGACGCTGAGCAGCTTGCGGGCGACGGTGTGGTGGTCGGCTTCCGGCGAGTAGGTCGACAGGCTCTTGCCCTGGTGGCTGACGGTCACGATGCCGTTGCGGGCCGAGTACGTGGCGTCGATGCGGCGGCCGCCCCGGTCGATATGGAACGCAACGGTATCGGCAAGCAGGCGGGCGGTGTCGGAGTGGCTGTGGCGTGAAGCGGCGTGCTGGTCGGGATGACGCATGGCGTCTCCTGTCGGTGAAACGGTTGCAGCCACTGAGGCAGGTTCCGTGCCAGGGGCCGGATGCTCGATTGCGGTGCGGCCGGCTGCGCACCGCTTGCGGAAAATGGCAAGTTGGATCAGGCCGGCTTGCCGGCCTGACGTGTCGCGTCGGCCGGCCTGACAAGGTTTGTCAGCTCCATAAGTGCAATTAACCGCCAGGCATTTGCAGCGTCCCCCAAAATCGGACTACCAGAGCGGGGCGGCAGGTGCCATTCTGGAGAGAGTGACGTGGCGCGCGCCCGGCGTCCGGTCCGTGCCTGGCCGCGTCCCTTGTCCGAAGCCAACAACCAGGAGGCAATATGGGTTCGCATACCTACAAGATGATCGAACTGGTGGGGTCTTCTCCGGAGTCGAGCGATGCCGCCATCCGCAATGCCATCGCCCGGGCCTCGGAAACGCTGCATTACCTCGACTGGTTCGAGGTGATGGAAACGCGCGGGCACCTGGTGGACGGCAAGATCGCCCACTGGCAGGTGACGCTGAAGGTGGGGATGCGGCTGGAGCAGGCGGAAAGCGGCGGCAAGCCGTCGGGCAAGAAGAAAGGCAAATAGCGCGATCACACCGTCCGGCACGCCGGCGCCCGCAGCGGCGGCGAATGACAAGGGGCGGCCCTGGAGCCGCCCCTTTTTGCCCGGCCGTCCGGGAACGTCCCGGCGCCGTTACTGCGACTGCGAGAAGTCCAGCGCGTTGGTCAGGTCGCCCATCGGCTTGCCGCCGTTGATGACGAGGGCCGCGTCGCGCTGCTTCAGGCCCGGCAGGGTCGGCAGGTCGAAGCGGTGCGTGATCAGGCGCAGCACCGAGGCCGTGTCGTACTGGGTGTGGTCCACGAAGCCTTTCTTGGCGAACGGCGACACGATGATCGCCGGGATGCGCGTGCCCGGACCCCAGCGGTCGGCCTTCGGCACCGCGGCGTGGTCGTAGAAGCCGCCGTTTTCGTCATACGTCACGACGATCACCATGTTCTTCCACTGCGGGCTCTGCTGCAGCTGGGCGATCACGCTGGCGATGTGGGCATCGCCGTCCGCCACGTTGGCATAGCCCGGATGCTGGTTCAGGTTGCCCTGCGGCTTGTAGAACGTCACGGCGGGCAGCGTGCCGGCGGCGGCATCCTGCAGGAAGGCGGCGTCGTAATCCTTCAGGTGGGCCGCGCGCTCGGCGGCGCCGCTCGTGGTGGCCGGATCGAAGCGGCTGTAGTAGTTGAACGGCTGATGGTGCGGCTGGAACTGCGTGGTGCCGGCATAGATCACGCTGCGCGTGGCGTTGGGCGCATCGGAGGTGGCCGCGTTCCAGGCGCCGGCATACCAGGCCCAGTTGATGCCCTTGGCGGTCAGCAGGTCGCCGATGTTGGTCTGCGACTGCGTCGGCAGGGTCGAGGCCTTGGCCGGGTCGGCGTAGCTCGCGTTGCCGCCGGACGGGGCGTTGTTGCCGCTCGGCTGGTACGGCGGCTGCATGGTGTTGACGGCGTAGAACATGCCCGCCGCGTCCTTCGGCGTGAGCGCGCCGTCATTGGCATAGGTGGCCTTGCCCGACAGCACCGAGGTCGGGGTGTTGGTGCCCGGCGTCAGGCGCACGAAATTGCCGCTGGCATCGGTGTCGATCTTCGCGATGCTGCCCGAGGCCACCGAGGTGTCGGCGTTCGGATAGGTCGGCGCGCACGCGCAGATGAGGTACTGGTGGTTCAGGAACGAGCCGCCGAAGGTGCCCATGTAGAAGTTGTCGGCCAGCACGTACTGCTTGGCCAGGCTCCACATCGACATCTTGCTGCCGTCGTAGTAGCCCATCGACAGGCCGCCGGCATCGGAGTAGGCGGTGAACTTGTCGTTCGCGCCGCCGTTGATCTGCATCTGGTTGTTATAGAAGCGGTGCACCAGGTCGCGCGTGATGACGCTCTGCGGCACCACCACGCCGGTGCCGTTCACGCCGCTCGGATCGTCGATCTGGAAGGGCTTGTTGGCCCAGCCGGTGGTCTGCGCCTGCGTGACGGTCACGCTCTGGCCGGCGGCGGTCAGGCCGCCCCAGGTCGGCGGCAGCGAGGGCAGGGTGGAGCCGTCGAAGTCCTTCTGCGCGGCGGCGGTGCCGGTCGAGGTCGGGTTCACGCCCGGGACGCCGTTGGCGCCGGGGAACAGCCCGTACAGGTTGTCGAAGCCGCGGTTTTCCGCGTAGATCACGACGATGGTCTTGACGTTGTTGACCAGCGCCACGCGCTTGCCGACGCCGTCGCGGATGCCCTTGAGGAAGTCGCCGCCGTTGCCCACCGCATCGGCGATCAGGTCGATGGTCTGGTCGATCTCGGCCTGCAGCGTGGCCTTGGCGGTGGGGTCGGTTTCCTTGTTGTGGTCGGCCAGCAGCTTGTCAGCGGTGACGCCCAGGCGCGCGGCCAGGATGGTCTTGGCGGCGCCGAGATCGCCGCCGTTGCTCTCCATCAGCGCCACCAGTTCGGTGGTGATCGCGCTGACCACGCCGTTGGCGCTGGCCGGTGCGCGGAACACCAACGGGCGTGTGATGGCGGTGTGCGAACCCGTGGCGGGGTCGTTGCGGAACGCGTCCGTGCCGACTTCCACCGTGATGGCGCCCTGGCCGGTCAGCGTGTAGGCGCCGTTGGCGTCGGTGTAGGTGCTGGTCTCGCCCGCATCGCACTTGCCGTTGCTGTTGGTGTCGATGCAGACCTTGGCATGCTCGAAGTAGCTGCCGGTCACCACCCCGGAGGTGGAAGCGGAGGCGCTGCTGTTGGAGTCACTGCCGCCACAGGCGGACATGCTGGCCGCGACCAGCGCGGTCAACGGCAGAAGATGGAACGCTCGGCTCATGGTTTCCCTGAATTGTTGTGTGTGGGGAGAAAATGAGCGCGAGTCTGGGCTTGCCGTATGACAAGCTGATGATGAAGACCCAGTCTGGGTGCGCATTTCGGCCCAATTCACGCTGACGACCACCGTCAGGGCGAGGAGGGGGACAGCCGAACGTTTGAAGACATTGGGCAGCATGCGGGATCTCCGTGGACTGGCATGACAAACGGTTGACGACACGAAACTGTCACGGCCGTCATGTTAAGTTGCCGGGCTCCCGATACTTCGCTGAGCTTCAATGCGCCGCCTGCTTTCTGTCGCCTCTGTCCGCCTGTTGGCTGTCGTGGCGCTCGCGTTTGCCGGGCTGAGCGCATGCGGACGCGGCGAGCTTTCCGAAGCGCGGGCCGCCACGCCGCCCGCCGCTGCGCCGCAGGCCGGCGCGGCGCCGGCCTACGAGAAGGCCTTCTACACGATGATGGCGACACGCCGTCCGTCCGTGCCCGCCATGGCGGCGCTGGGCAAGGCGCTGTTCTTCGATCCCGCGTTGTCCGCCTCGGGCCGGCTGGCCTGCGCCAGCTGCCACAGCCCGGCCCATGCCTACGGGCCGCCCAATGACCTGTCCGTCCAGCCCGGCGGCCCGGAGATGGACAAGACCGGCGCGCGCGCCGCGCCGTCGCTGCGCTATCTGCAGAACGTGCCGCCGTTCTCCGAGCACTTCCACGAGAACGACGGCAACGACGCCGAAGACCAGGGCCCGACCGGCGGCTACAACTGGGACGGCCGCGCTTCGTCCACGCACGACCAGGCGCGCATCCCGCTGCTCTCCGCGCACGAGATGGCCAACGGCACGCCGGCCGGCGTGGTCGCCAGGCTGCGCGGCGGCCGGCACGCGCAGACGTTCCGCCAGGTGTTCGGCAACGACATCCTCGACAGCGAAGACACCGCCTTCCGCGCCGCGCTGATGGCGCTCGAGGTGTTCCAGGAAACGCCGTCCGAGTTCTATCCGTACGACAGCAAGTACGACGCCTTCCTGCGCAAGCAGGCCAGCCTGAACCCGCAGGAGATGCGCGGCCTGCGGCTGTTCAACGACCCGGGCAAGGGCAACTGCGCGTCGTGCCACACCAGCACCATCAAGGAAGACGGCGCCTTCCCGGCCTTTTCGGATTTCGGCCACATTGCCGTCGGCGTGCCGCGCAACCGGCAACTGGCGGCCAATGCCGATCCGGCCTTCTACGATCTCGGCCTGTGCGGCCCCGACCGGACCGACCTGACGGATCGCCGCGACTACTGCGGACGCTTCCGCACGCCGTCGCTGCGCAACGTGGCGCTGCGCAAGTCCTTCTTCCACAACGGCGCCATCCACTCGCTGGAAGACGCGGTGCGCTTCTACGCGCAGCGCGATACGCAGCCCTGGAAGTGGTATCCGCGCAAGCCCGACGGCACCCTCGACACGTTCGACGATCTGCCGCCGCGGTATCGCGCCAACGTCAACACGGAGCCGCCCTTCGGCGGCAAGCCGGGTGACCGGCCCGTGCTGTCCGAGGCCGAGGTGCGCGACATCGTCGCCTTCCTCAAGACCCTGACCGACGGCTACCGCCCGAGCCGCCCGGTGGCCAAGCGTTGACCCGCCCCGCCGGCCCGGCCGCTGCGAGCGCGATGCCGCGTCGCGCTGGGCGGGCGTGCGCTGCGGTTATCATCGGCGGATTCGTTTTGTCGTGAGACCCACTCCTTTCTATGTCCTGGCTTGCTGACCCGTCCATCTGGATCGGACTCGTGACGCTGGTCGTGCTCGAGATCGTTCTCGGCATCGACAACCTCGTCTTCATCGCCATCCTCGTCAACAAACTGCCGCCCGCGCTGCGGGACCGCGCACGCATGATCGGCCTGGGGCTGGCCCTGGTGATGCGCATGGTGCTGCTGTCGATGATGTCGTGGCTCATCACGCTGACCAAGCCGCTGCTGACGCTGGGGCCGGTCGCGCTGTCGGGCCGGTCGATCATCCTGCTGCTGGGCGGCTTCTTCCTGCTGTTCAAGGCGACCTCCGAGCTGCACGAGCGGCTCGACGGCCAGCCCCAGGACGACAGCCATGGCGCGGGGCAGGGCAAGTTCTGGAACGTGATCGCGCAGGTGGTGGTCCTGGATGCGGTGTTCTCGCTCGATTCGGTCATCACCGCGGTGGGCATGGTCAACGACCTGCCGGTGATGATGGCGGCGGTGGCGGTGGCGATGGGCGCGATGCTGTTCGCGTCGCGCCCGCTGACGGACTTCGTCAATGCGCACCGTACCGTGGTGGTGCTGTGCCTGAGCTTCCTGCTGATGATCGGCTTCAGCCTGGTCGCCGAAGGGCTGGGCTTCCATATTCCGAAGGGCTATCTGTACGCGGCGATCGGCTTCTCGATCCTGATCGAGTTCTTCAACCAGGTCGCGCAGCGCAACTCCGACCGCTACGAGCGGCGCCGCCCGCTGCGCGAGCGCACTGCCGATACGGTGCTGAGCCTGCTGGGCGAGCGTCGCGCCGACCACGGCACCGGCGAGGCGGAGGCCGCCGCCTCGCACGCGCCCGGTCTGCCCACGCCCGAGACGGTGTTCCGGCCCGAAGAGCGCAGCATGGTCAGCGGCGTGCTGGGCCTGGCCGAGCGCTCGGTCCGTTCGATCATGACGCCGCGCCACGATATCTCCTGGGTCGACCTGGAAGGCGACATCGCGCACACCCGGCAACTGCTGCTGGCCGTGCCCCACAACCAGTTCCCGGTCTGCCGCGGCGGGCTGGACGACCTAGTGGGCGTCGCCCGCGCGAAAGACCTGATGGGCGACCTCGACACGCGCGGCGCCATCGACGTGGAGCGCTCGGTCAAGCCGGCGCTGAAGGTGTCGGACGGCATCGGCATCCTGCGCCTGATGGATCAGCTCAAGCGCTCGCGCGGGCGCATGATGGTGGTGACGGACCCGCTCAACGTGGTGCAGGGCGTGGTCACGCCCATCGACGTGCTCGAAGCCATCGCCGGCGAATTCCCGGACGAGGACGAGCGCCCCGGCGTGGTGGCGCTCCGCGAAGGCTGCTGGGAAGTGGCCGGCGAGGCCGATCTGCGCCAACTGGAAGACGTCCTGCACGTCGACTGGCTGCTCGACGAGGGCGGCGGTGCCACCAGCCTGGGCGGCTACCTGTTCCGCCAGTGGGACCGGCTGCCCGAGGTCAGCGATGCGCTGGTGCGCCACGACCTGCGCTTCGTGATCCTGGAAGTCGGCAGCCGCCGCATCATGCGCGTGCGCATCGAGCGAATGGAAGACGTGACGGCGCCGGAGGCGGAGGCCTGAGCCGGAGCCGCCCGCCGCGCCATCGTTTGGGCGCGGCGCGGGCGGCCGTCATCGGGGCCGCTAACGCGCGGCTCGTCAACGAACCGAGGGCAAGTGGCAGCGCAAGCGAGCGTGAGCCCGCATGGGGCAGTCTGGAGACAACATCCCGCCGTCATGCCTCGAGGATCGTTTGCATGCGTGATATGAAGTCCGGTGCTCCCTGGGCATAAATTTATTTCAACATGTTCGCCACCGCGCGTCATGGGGCCGATCACTAGAATCAGCCTAGGGGGAGAGGTGTGCGGACGGGAAGCCTGCGCCGGGCCGTTTTGCATCGGCACGCGCAAGCGAGACCCAGCTCCGCCCTTGCGAGGCCGACCCGAAGCCGGCCTTGAGATGCCACGCCTTTTCCGCCGAACGCTGAAGGCGCACATTCAGGTCGGGGCAGGGGCACAACATGAACGGTTCGTTGGCGTCACCAACAGATCCAAGGCAGGTTGAGCGCCCGCTGACAGAGGCGCATTGGATGGCGCGAGGACGCGCCGTCATTCTGACGCTGACGCTCATCGGCATCAACGTAACCGGCGGACTCTTTCTCTGGAGGGTGGTTCGCTGTCGCCCAGCGCAGTTGGAACTCGCCATCATCCTGTCGGCAATGGTCACCGTGATGATCGGTGCGCCATTGATCGCGTTCCTCTGCCTGGGGTGGTACACGCGATACCGCGAATTCCAGAACAGCCTGAAGGGCGATGCCCTCTCCGCCTATCTGCAGCGCTACTGGTCAAAGCGCCTGATGCAGGTTCTGCAATACAACGCCGCGCTACAGGATTCGCCGGAATCGATGCCGGCCGGCGATCGCTGGCGGAAAGTCGCGGATGAGCGGTTCGACTTGTGTGACCGGCTGTTTGCTCGCATCTATCACGAGCAATACGGCTTGGTGCCATTTGTCCCGCCGTTTGTCATCCTTCTGACCGTCGCGTATGCCGCCGCTTCCCTGGTGGGCTGCAACTACAACCCGGCCCAATGCGATGTCGCCGCGTTGAAAACCTGCGTCTACGGAATCAGCCAACAGGTTCTGGTTGGATCATGCGGCGGCGCGTTGATGTTTGTCGTGAGCGATGCCGTGCTCAGCATCCGGCGCAGGTCGCTGAATGTCTCCGACGTCTACTGGTACGCGCTGCGCATCCTGTTGGCAATACCGATTGCCCTCGCCGTCAACGGCCAGGACGGGACGGATGGTGCTCACGCGTTGGCCGTCTTTGCACTGGGGGCATTCCCCGTGGATGCATTGCTCAAGATCGTCCGCAGGTTGGGGTTTCCTCAGTTCACGGAGATCGAAAAAAAAGAGAATGCTCCCGACCGGCTGCTTTCCCTCAGTGGGGTCACGCTGCCGATCGTGTCCGTGTTGGAAGCCGAGGGAATCAACTCCGTCGAGCAAGTCGCCGCGGCGGATCCCGTGCTGCTTTCCATCCGAACCGGTTTCCCGTTTCGCTTCACGCTGCGACTCTGTTCGCAGGCCATCGTGCGCCGCCATTTCGGCAGCAATGCATCGGTGCTGCTCCCCATCGGGCTGGCCGATGTCGTGCCGATCGACCTGCTGATGAAAGCGACCGACGGCATCGCGTCGGACAACCTGCCCAAGATCGAGAATCCCAACGCTGTCATCGCGGAGGCCGCAGGCCGCCTGTTTCCGGATACCGATCCGGGGCAGCGGGAAGCCGTGGCGAGAATGAAATTCCGGCAGATTGCCGCGGAGGAATACACGGTGATGCTGACACGGATCACGCCTCTGGATCCTGCGCTCTGAGACGAAACGCGCAGGCGAGGCAATCAGGACCGGCGTCCAACAACTCGGAGGGGCATGCATATGAACATCGATTTTCACTATGGCGTGATCTTCATCCTCGCCCGTACAGCCGGGCTGACACGGGATGAGGCGCAGACCGTGGCGCATGCGTGCCAGTATGTCGATGATGCGACGACAGACGGGCTATTGAAATTTCGTGATGGGCAGCGCTTCGAGCGTTTTGCCAGTGCGCACGGCATGATCGACTACCGAAATCGTATCAATGAGGACAACCGGGAGTCGTGGATCCCCTTCCATTTCGTGCCGGGCGGTGACGGCGCCACGTTCGAAGACCGGCTGGTCTGCCGTCCGAACAGTGCGATTGCTCAAGCGTTGGTCTGCGACGCGCTGGCCAGGCACCGCCAGGACAACGCGCTGCATCGCCTCGGCGTGACGCTGCACGCCTACGTCGATACCTGGGCCCACCAGGGATTCAGCGGCATTGTCAGCCAACACAACCACGTCGACGACATCACCGTTGACGGCAGCAGCCACCCCGGCATGACGGGGAAAATCGCAGCGGCGTTCGAATGGCTAAAGGACAAGATCGTGGCCATGACCCTGAGCTGGTACTTGCCGCTGGGACACGGCGCAGCGCTGAGCTTTCCCGATCAGCCGTGGACCATGTGGCACTACACGAACGGTTTTGGGACAAAGATCGTCCGCAACAACCTGGACGATTTCCTTGCGGCGGCCGACCGGGCCTATGGTGCGATACGCGCCTTCAAGGATGGCAAGGCGGATTTGAACAACACGCCGGCACTACCGGCAGAGACGGCCGCTGCCTTGCGGGCGTTGCTGGATGCCAACCGTTGGGAGGATGCCAATAAGCGGCTGGCCGCCATCCAGAAAGCGGTCGATGAAAAAAAGTTTCCCGGTGTTGAACGTATCCCGCCCTACATCGCCAAGGGGGCGGGTTCGTGGAAGCACATGGCGACGGGAATCACCGCGTCGGACGACGGCAGCCACCGACCGCAATGGCAGCCGGCATTCGAAACGTCGCACTACCGCCATTTCCACGATGCCGTGAAGGAGCATCGCTCTGTGCTGCTTGACGCGATTCTGCCGCGGCATGGCTTGCGTGTGTGTTGATTGACCGACGATGGGGCATCGGATGGCGGGCCTTCCTGCGCGATCTCAAGGCAGGGGGGCCATGATTCGACGCCCCGCTTCGACGCCATCGCATCGCTTCAAGGCAACGGCCAGCGCTTGTTTCCGTTCTCGTCGATCCATTCTTCCCGCAGCGTCTCGCCGTCCAGCGTCAGCCTGACAAAACCGTTCAGTATTCGATCCGGGTACTGGTCGTCGCCGGCGGACTGTGTTTCGGTCCAGGCCACCCGCGCCTGGTTGTCCAGAATGCTGGCCCTGCCATAGGGAATGGCGCCATGGCCAACACAGCGGCCGCGGAGCTTGCCTTGCGGCTGATAGCAGATGACGTTGTGCAGGTGGCCCCAGTACCAGTAATCCGGCTCCCGGCCCAAGGCATTCAGTACCTGATCGTAGAGCGCGGTCTTGCTGGTGCCGTCGATGGAGTAGCCCTGATGGTGCGACAGCAGCAGGATCCGCTTGGAACAACCCTGGGCCAATTGCTTCAGCCAGGCCGTTTGCTGGTCACCTAGCGCGCCATCCATATACAGGTTCATCTCGTCCGCGTAGTAAGCGGTATCGAGACCGACGATCAGCCAGTGGTCGTTCTGCAGGCTGAAATAGCTGGTGCCGTTCTGCAAGGGGAAACGCTGGGCCAGCTCCCGGAAATAGCCGACTGCGCCGCTGTACATTTCGTGGTTGGAGTTGAGGGTGAACTGCCCCAGCGTGCCCGCCGGCCAGGCGGAGAGGTCCCGGCCTTCATCGGGGTTCGCGCCGGCGTAGTAGACATCGCCCAGATGGACGGTGTAGTCCGCGGGGCGTTGCCCCATGGCCTTGGCGACTTTGCCGGCGATGCCGTCACCGGTCCCCCAGTCGCCGGCGATGGCCAGACTGACGTGTTCGGGGGGCATGGCGACGCTGCCGGGGGTCTGGCCCCACGATGCACGGTCCACCAGGTGTTCCATCCACTCCACCAGGGCTTCGCCCCACTTTGGGTCGAGCAGTTCCCATTTGCGGCAGCCCAGCAGCGTGCCATCGTCCATCACCCGGGTCGGCAACTCGGCCACGGTGGTCGGCAGCGGTTTACCGGCTGCCACGCCGTCCAGGATGGTCAGGCCATGCGCGAGCTCCCACGGGATGCCGGTCGCCGAGGTGGAGCCTGAGTCGATGACTTCCCGCACCTGCTGATGCACTTGCTTGAGCCGTGCCAGGATCTGTTGTTTCCGCTGCAGGTTGTGCCGTGCATTTTCGAAATACGTTTCGATCCGGGTTTTCCAGTCCTCGAAGAACATCGCACACCTCCACGTGTTTGCGGCCTTACAGCGTTTTCATGTATTCGATCAGGTCCCACTTCTCGCTGTCGGTCAGGTCCGTGCCGTACGCATGTCCTGTGTTGCGATTGCCCGGCAGTCCGGTATCGAATTTGAACGTGCCGCCACCCTTGGTATCCGGCCCGGCGGTGACGAAGCCGACATGTTCCCGGTCGAACACGCTGGAGCCGCGATAGAACACCTTGGGCCGGTGCTCCGGCTTTTGCAGGAGGTCCCATAGCGTGGGAACGGAGCCATTGTGCAAATAGGGCGCCCTCAGCCAGATACCGTCGGTCGGCGTGTTGCTGTAGCTCTGGGTCTTGCGGTAGGCGCCGAAATCGAACGGTGCGGACTTGAACTGGTGAAACTTGCTCACCAGCCCGACGGTGAATGAGTTGAGCCGGTCCGGATCCGTCCCCAACTGATCCAGCCTGACCGTGACCTGCCCCGTGGCGGCCTTGCCGAAGGCATGGCAGTTTGCGCAGTGGGCCTGCCACAGGCTCTCGCCGCGACGCACCCGGACTGGGTCCAGTTCACCAAATGGCCACTTCGGCGGTTGATGGTCGAGCAGCCAGTCCGTCACGCGCTTGAACTCGGCGGGCAGCACCGACTGCGGTGTCGCACCGACAGCCATGGCCGCGGCGTAGTTGCGCTCATGAATGTCGTTGTTGTTGCCGTCCCAGTGCAGATACATGGATTCGCGCGGCTTCTGGTTCCAGATTTGCGGCAGATCCACCGTGCCGATGGTTGAGTCGTCCGGGAAGCCGAAGATCACGATCTTGGTGGGATTGAAGGTGTCCGTGCGGCCCGGCCCCTGCTCGGGGCGGAGCTTCTGCCAGGCGTACTGCTGCTTCTGCTTCAGGAATGCCTTCTGCGTGGCGGGAACGATGACGAAGCGGTAGAACAGCCGCTCGATGGTGCCCAGGCTGTAGTGCTTGTCGATTTCCTGCATCACTCTGCTGGTGAAGTCCGGCTCGCCGGCGCAGTCATACAAGAACCATTGGAAGGATTCCAGGTTGAGCAACGCCGCCGGGGCGGTCGGCACCGGCACGGGGACATCGTCCACGCTCTTGCGGTATTGCCCGGTGTGGCACAGCGCGCAGTTGGCCTCCACCGAGGGATAGCCGATCTGGCGTCTGGCCAGCCCGATCGGCAAGTCATGGCCACCCTCATAGACGAAGCCGAACGATTGCCAGCCCAGGCTTTGCTTCGGCATGTGCTGCGCGCAGGCGCGCGGCAACACATTGAACACATAGAGCGGGATGCGGGAATCCTGCCCGAGACCGATCGGCGCATATTTGAAATGATCCACGTCCGACTGCAATGCGGGCTGTGGTATTTCGCGAAACAGATTGACCCAGGTTTCGAAGCCCACGAATGCCACGATCAGCGCGACCACCAGCGACACCTTGCGGCGGGGACCGGTCAAGCTCGCCTTCAGGCACCTCCATAAGCCATCGAGCCCCGCCACGATCAGGGCCCAGGGCCGCTGATCGCTGGGCATGGCGCCATACAGCAGACCGCCCAGGATCAGGAACATGGCACCGTCCGAGTACATCAGGGGGCGGAATGCCTCCGGATAGCCGGACGTGTTGATCAGGTAGATCCAGAAGACGACGGCAATCAGCCTCGACAGTACGCATAGCCACGCGTACACCGGGTACTTCAGCGCGTGGATCCCGGCCGGGGCGTAAAACAGGCTGATGCCCACCAGAAGCATGCCGGTGTTCTGCAGCCACGGGTACGTGGCCTGCGTGGGGAGCCCGAAGGTGGCGTTGAGAAAATCGGGCCAGAACAGCGCCGGGATGGCGAACACCAGATTGATCGCGATCCCGATCCAGATAAAGCGCTGGTACCACTGGATGCATTGGACTGTGGAGCCGGTCTTCAACATGCTGATGTCCCCTTGACGGCGTCAATGGCTGCGGTAGCAGGGGTGCCTGGGCGCCTGCTCCCTCACGGTGTTGCCATTACGGGTCGGTCGGCAACATGCGCCGGCCGGCGATACTGCAAGTCGATGCTGCGCAACCTGGGTGATGTCGCGGTTGCCTCAGGCCGAGGCGGTTTTGTCCAGGTGGGCCAGGATGGCCGGATAGACATCCATGGCGGCATTCTTGCCAAACATGCAGTCGATATGGCCGTATCCCGGTATGACCAGCCGGCTGTACCGTTCCGGGCCAAAGCGATCCACCAGTTGCTGATACGTGCGCCGGGTGCTTTCAGGCAGATAGCATTCGTTCTGCGCTCCGCTGATGAACAGGATCGGCAACTGGAGCCTGTCCAGGTGCGGCATGTAGATGTCTTCTCCGCCGAAGCCCACCAGATGGCCCGTCCGGCACATCAGGGCAAGATGCTCCATGGTCCGCATGTTGGCCACGCCGAACAGCTCATGCAGGTTGTCGTGCAGGGATTCGTTGAGCGTTTCGTGGCGGTACAGCGAGGCATACATGAAGGTGATGCGGTGGCAGACCGGGTTGTTGCAATAGCCTTGTGCTTCGACTAGCGCATAGCCTTTAAGCGCCGTGTCATAGAGTTTTTCGAGCCAGTCGGCGTTGGCCTGGGTATAGGCGGTGAGGGACTTCACGCCGAGCTTGTCCAGCACCGATGGGATGTGCAGCCCGGTCTTGGCGGCGGTTGCCGGGGGCACGACGATGTCGGTGGCAATCTGCGAGCACACGACGGAGCGCACACCCTGCAGACCGGCCAGCAGGGACATGAAAAACGTGGTGGCGCCATAGCAATGCACCACGCATTGCACGTCGTCGGCTCCGGTGGCTTGGCGAATCCGGTCGATGGCAGCCGGGAAGTCGTACCGCGCGATCTGGTCGCCATCGCATTGCTGCCGGCTGGCCTCCAGCAAGATGCTGACGCGGAAATCGAGCAACCAGACGTCGTAGCCGTGCTGGTAGAGGAACTCCAGCAGATTGGTGGCGATGGTGTCGGTCGAGAAAATGTTCGACCCCACGCCCAGGCCGTGCACCAGCATCACCGGCCCCTTGCTGCCGCCCTGGAAGCGGGTCAGGCGCAGCGTCACGTTGTCCTCGGTCTGGAAGAACAACACTTCCGGCGCGCCGGCGTTGAGCGGGCGCTTTTTGCGCGGCGGGGCATCCGGGTTGAAGTAGGCGTTCCCGGCCAGCACCCCGCCGTAGCTCTCCCACAGCACCCCGGCAAAATACTTGCCGAAACGGGCCAGATCTTTCAGGCGCTCAGCCTCGCCGGAGGCGTTGAGGACCTTCATCGTGGTCATCTGCTTGGCGAAGTCGGCCGGTTCGATATGCAGGACGCCCGATCCGACGACCGGTCCGGTGTTGTCCGTGCCGTCGTAGACCGTGACATAGAGCGTGCTGGTGTCGGCCCACGCTCGCAACACGCTGTGGTCGCTGGGCACGGACTTGAAGGCGCTGAAGAAGTATTCCTTGCCGTCTTCCGCGGTCAGCGCCATGTTGTAGTTCATGTGCCGCACGCCAACCTGTTCCGGAAATGCCTCAAACAGATTGAACACGCCATGGCTCACCGTCAGCGGCCGCGCAGACAAAGCGGGGGCATTCAGTGTGCCGACGATCGTGGCCGGATGCTGGGGATTGGCGATCAATTGGTCCAGGTCGTCGGACCTGATCGTCACGATAAACGCCATGGTGGACCCGGCGTCCTTGCCGGCCTGGTAGGCCGCCTCGTAGACGGCGGGATCGGTGCCTTGCGCCTGTCGATGGGCCAGGGAGACATACCCTTTCATGGCTTCGGTGAATTCGATGCCCGGCTTGACTGGCCGGGCGGGCTTGCTGGGCGCCGACGGCAAGGTGTAGTCGATCTTCCAGCCCCGGTCTTGCGCCAGCAAGGCCATCGTTCGCTCGCTGACAGCCGAAATGGTCAGCAATGGGTTGACCGCCAGCGAAGTGGGGATGACCGAGCCATCGGTCACATACAGCCCCGGGTAGACATCGCTGCCTGACGCGCTGCTGAACACCTGCCCCTTGTGGTTGACGACGCCCTGTGCCGCGTCCTCGCCCATCACGCACCCGCCCAGCGGGTGTACGGTGATCAGGCTGTGCTTGAACAGGTCGGTCCAGATGGGATTGGGAACATAGGTGCCGCCCAGTGCGCGCGTGGCGTCATACAGTCGGTCGTTGCCGATCTTGAAGTTGGGCTGTTCTCCCACGCCGGGCCAGTGGACGCACAGTTGGTCGTGGTCGTCCAGCTTCATCTCGCCCGCGCCATTGTCGTGGCTCATGATCAGATAGGTTTGCAGGCGATTGACCGCCCCGTAGTAGGGCCCCAGTACCGCGCTCTCCACCTCTCTGGCGGCGTGCGCTATCTTCGCGGCCACCCCGGTAGAGGTCGGCCGTCCGATCTGCGTCGATGCGGCGGCCATGGCGGGCACGATGGCGCCGCCGAGGGCTCCCGGGATCGACCCTTCTTCGATCACCATGCGCTGTGTCCAGTCCTTCTCATCGCGCATGTCGATGATGGAGGTGATGCAGGGCCCCACCGGGCCGATGCCTTTGCCGGAGTGCGCGCCGAACCCGATGCCGTTGATCTTGTCGTTGTTGTTGTAACCGAAGCCCAGGATGTCGCCGTTGCCGCTCATGTGCTTGCCCAGCTTATCGGAGAGCAGCAAGCCCTGGGTGCGCGAACGCAGCAGGATCTCCGTCGAGCCCAACGTGCCGGCGGAGAGTACGACGATATTGGCCTTGACGAACAGCGTTGGCGCATCGAACGCCTCCCGCCCGGTGCCGACATACTGGTAGTGCACGATCCAGCCATCGCCATCGCGCTCCAGATAGCGGACCGATGCCTGGCAGAAAATTTCCGCGCCGTGATTGCTGGCATCGGGCAGGTAGTTCATCAGCGTGGTGTTCTTGGCTTTGTTGTTGCAGCCGGAGACACAGTCGCCGCAATCGTTGCAGCGCAATTGCTCCACGCCCACGTGGTTGCGGTTGTCCGGCAAGTCGTCGAACGTGACATTGATGGGCGGGCGATAGAAGGTGTGCGTAGCCTGCATCTGCGAGGCGGACTTTTCGTTGGCCTGCAGCTTGGGCAAGGCGGCCGCCGTGCCGGGGTAAGGGGTGGGCCGGAGCATTTCCCGCGCCCGGGCGAAGCCTTCCTTGAGCAAGGTATCGGCATGCTCACGCACGTGCCGGGGCCATCGCGGGTCTTCGAAGACCTGAGGCTCAGGCTCCAGCGAGACGTTGGCGTTGATCAGCGAGGTGCCGCCCAGGCCACAGCCCACGACGACGTTTTGCTGGGCATTGACATGCAGATCGTACAAACCGGTGCGTGAGCCGATATGGCCATCGGGGTGATGGACTTGAAACTCTTCCGTCGCCTCCGCCAGGGTATTGGGATATTCGCCGGGAATGATTTCGCGGCCGCGCTCCAGCAGACAGACTGTGCGGCCCGCTCGCGCCATGCGCGATGCAGCAATGCCTCCGCCATAGCCGGACCCGATCACCACAATGTCGTAATGCTCCTTGATTTCACTGAGTGGCGTCGCAATTCGTACCATTTTTATTCTCCTGTGGGGAATTGCCGGAAGGCCAAGATATGAACGCATCCGGGATCAGGCACGGCGCATGGATGTGAGGTTGCACCGCGGCCCATCAGGGGGCTACGTGTGCACCTTTGGGTCAGGGAAAACCCTTTAAATCATCGTGATCAATCAAAACGTGATTCCACCGCCATCGTTGGGGAACGGTTTCTGTTTGTGCGCACCACGGGGCGTTGGAATTCTTTATATATGCGCCGGGTTGTGATGACACTTTATGGTGATCAGTCTGAAGATGTGTGCAAAAAAGTATATTGAAATATATTTACTTCTGGGGTTGTGCTGCATTATCTCGTTCGCTTTCTCCATTCTGGGCGGTCAGCCTGGAAAATGCTCAAGGGCGAGGGCTTGGGTGATCGCGGCGAACGGAAGGATGCAGCAAGGAGCAAATCGGCCGCTGTTTTTTTATCGCTCGATTCGCGATCCGCTCGCTTGCGCGGCCGTTTGCTCCCGGGCACGGATTGACGGTCGTGCCAGCGGCTATGCCCTCAGCGGCACCACCCGATCCCCCTCACCGGGCTGGCAGCCCTCTGCGATCGGCGTCCATCCGTGGTGCACCACTACCCGCTCGCGGTCGTAGCAGAGCTCGATGCGCTCGCTGCCCGGCAGCCGCTCCTGGATGAAGCGCTCCACGGTCGACGGCAGGCTGATCTTCAGCTTCATGGCGAAGACGTCAGCCTCAGGATGATCGTCCAGGTGCACGAGCGGCACGAAGGTCGACGCGAACATCAGCGCGTGCGAGTCGATGTCGACCGGCTGCGGGGCATAGCTGGCCTGGCGCAGCCAGCGCTGGGCGCGCTCGCGCAGATCGCTATCGGCGTCATCGGCGTCATCGGTGCCATTGCCGTCATGGTCGAGCTCACCCCACGCCAGGGCGAGCAGCTCGGCGACCCACTGATTGCAATTCTGGTAGCGCACGCTGAACGCATAGGCGTTGGCGCTGTAGCTTGCCGCCAGCAGCCGCAGCGCGCGCGGTGTGTCGGTGGCCGCGCGGCGCAGGGCATCTGCCGCATCGGCGGGCAGGCGCACGATCGAGATGTAGCCGAGCGACGGATCGTCGATGCCCATGGTGAAGCCGGCAAGCCCCTGGTCGTAGAGGCGCGGGCGGCCTTCGTCGCAGGCGTAGTAGAGCTGGCGGGCGGACCACGCACCGGCGTCGCTGCGCCACGCGATGGCCGCGTGGGAATAGCGCAGACGGAAGCGCGACAGGTCCAGGCCGGAGCGGCTGATCAGCACCGCGCCGCCCTCGGTGGCCGCCACCTCTTCGCGCACGACGGCGGCAAAGCGCAGCAGCCGGTCCTGCTGGCCGGCGGTGAACGGCTGCGCGCGGTCGCAGAACTGCGACGCGGCCGACCAGGCGGACAGGCCGGTCGCCGCCCGTGCCGCACTGCCGGCCGCCGCCGCAGCGCATGCCAGTGCCAGCACCAGCAGGCGGCCGGCGCTCACAGATTCACCACGGGACGCGGCGCGAGTTCATCGTGCCAGTTGTCGGCGAGCACGAGATAGAACGCTTCGCGGGTGTCCTGGCGCGCGAACTCGAAGCCGTAGACCCGGCGCTGCGCGCGCACGAGGTCGCCATGTCCCAGGCCTTGCTTTGCAAAGACGGCCGCCGGCAAGTCGAGCGCGATGCGCTGCTGTGATTCGTCCGCGACCATCGTCACCCGCAGGTAGTCGGCCCGGTCGGGCGCCTGGGCCACGTCGACGATGCGGTAGTCGCCGTTCGCGGTCTTCTCGTCGTCCGTCGAACTGTGGCTCGAACTGTTCAGCGAGGTCGACACGCTGCCGCTGGAGGCCGATCCGGCGCTGGATGCCGCTGATGTGAAGCTTTCAGCGTGGGCATGGAAGGTCACGCCGGCTACGGCGACGAGACAGGCGAGACGCAAACCGAGGGAGGTGTGCATGGTGGGCTCCTTACGCACAGTACGAAATGATGCCGGGCTGCCTTGCTGCCGCCGGTGCGAGCGGCAGCGGCAGTCGACGCGCGGTGGCCGACCGATCACTAATGATCGATCGGTCAGTAGATGATACATTGGATAATGATCGATCGGTCATTAGATGGGCGCGGCGAGGTGGTACTGTCGCGCGCTCGATCTTCAGGTCGGGCCATCGCCCGGCCCGCAAAGGCAGACATGCGTTCTTCTCGAAAACAGACATCGGACACGGCCGAAGCCGCGCCCAGGAAGCGGGTCCGCCTGTCGCCGGAGGTGCGGCGGCAGCAGATTCTCGATGCGGCGCTGGTCGAGTTCAGCACCCTGGGCTTCACCGCCGCGAGCATTGCCAAGATCGCGCGCCGGGCGGGCACGTCCAAGGCCAACCTCTACGTGCATTTCTCGAACAAGGACGAGATCTTCGAGACCCTGCTCCGGGATCTGCTCGTGCCGTCCCGCGCGCTGCTGCAGCAGGCCCGGCAGGGGCAGAACCTCGATGAGCTGATCGACGCCTTCATCGACGAGGCGTATGCGGGGCTCACCCCGCAGGTTATCGCCGTGATCCGGCTGCTGATCGCGGAGAGCCATCGGGTGCCGCACCTGATCCAGCGCTGGCACGAAGAAACCGTGGTGCCGGCCCGTGCCGAGCAGCAGCGCCGCATCGAACAGTACGTCGCGGCGGGCCAGATGCCGCAGACGCCGGTGACCGACTACTTCAGCTTCGTGATGGCGCCGGTGCTGTATGTGGCGGTTTGCCGGATGGTGTTTCACCAGGACGTGGCCGAGAGCGAGTACCGCAACATCCGGGAAACCCACCGCAAGGTGCTGCACCTGCTGCTGAAGCCCCAGCCCGAGGGGCCTGCGCGCGCGGCCGGCGGCACGCGGACCCGCAAGCCGGGGTAGTCGACCCGGCGTGTGGATGTGTGCATCGGGTGGCATACCCCCACGATCCGGTGGAAACTTCTCCTTATTTCGCTCAATTTTCGAGGGGAGGGGGTTGTTATGCTCAGCCCATTCCCACCCCCGGAGCGCGCCATGGCTGACAAGAAGACTTCTTCGTGTCGCAAGCCGTTGCCTCTGGGCGTGAAGGCTTTCGCGCTGCTCGATCGCCGTGCCCATCTTTTCGGGCGGTATACCTCGCGCACGCAGGTTCAGCCGGATACCGCCAACGCGGCCGACGGTATCGACGTGTCGTCGCTCGCAGTCCCGTTGACGGCGTCGGGCAGCGGCGATACCGGTAATATCACGCTGGGCCTCCCGCTGAGCGGCACCGCCAATGGATGCGAGGATGGCCGCTGACCCGCGCGCAGGCGCTTCCTGTTGTTGCGCCTTCGCGCTGCCCTGATCGATTCATGCGTCCGTCTTTCGGCATCACCTCCAAGCTGTTCGTCGCGCTGTTCGCGCTGAGCATGGTCGTCGCGCTCGCCATGGGCGCGGCGGTGCGCTGGCGTTTCGACACCAACTTTCTCGACTACGTCAACGCTCGCGAAGCCGAGCGCATGGCGGTGTTCGCCCAGAGCATCGAATCGGTCTATGCCGAGCATGGGAACTGGGATGCCCTGCGCAATGACCGGCAGGCCTGGTACCGCCTGATCCGGCGCGAGATCGGCCGCACCCATGCGGGGCCATTCGGCGGTCCGCGCGGGGGGGCCGAGCCCGTGCCGCCCTTCGCTCCGCCGCCGGGGGACGTGCCGCCGCCCGGTCTGCCGCCGCCGCCTCCGGATGCCGGCGATCGCCCGCCGCAGCATCCGCCCGGCGAAGGGCCCGGCATGCATCCGCCGATCTGGCTGCTCGATGCCGGGCGCGTCCCGATTGTCGGCGACGGCCCGCCGCCCGGCCCGGGTTCGCAGTGGCATGCGCTGCATCACAACGGCCAGACCGTCGGCTGGCTGGCGACCCCGCAGCGCATGCACGTGCCCGAGGGGGCCGACCAGGCCTTCCTGGCCCAGCAGCTGCGCGCCACCTGGATCATCGCCGCGCTGTCGGTGCTGCTCGCGGCGGGCGTGGCGATCCTGCTCGCGCGCGGCGTGCTGGCGCCGATGCGGCGGCTGGCCCATGCCACGCGCCGCATGGCCGAGGGCGACTACGCGGCACGGGTCGATGTGCATTCGGGCGACGAGATCGGCCACCTGGCCGACGATTTCAACCGGCTGGCCGAAACGCTCGAGGCCAACCAGAAGATGCGCCGCCAGTTGACGGCCGACATTTCGCACGAGCTGCGCACGCCGCTGGCGGTGCTGCGCGGCGAACTGGAGGCGCTCGAGGACGGCGTGCGGGCCCTCACGCCCGCGTCGCTGACCTCGCTGCAGGCCGAGGTGGGCACGCTGTCCAAGCTGATCGACGATCTGTACGAGCTGTCCCTGGCCGATGTGGGCGCGCTGGCCTTCCACATGGAGTCGATCGACCTGGCCGATACCGTATGCAGCGCGGCGCAGGGGTTCACCCCGCGCCTGATGGACAAGCGCATCGCCTTGCAACTCGACCTGCCGACGGGGCCGTCGCGCGACGCGGCCATCCAGGGCGATCCGCAGCGCCTGCGCCAGCTGATGCAGAACCTGCTGGAGAACACGCTGCGCTATACCGACGCGGGCGGCACGCTGCGCATCCACGTCCATCGCGCAGGCGCGTGGTGGTGCCTGGACGTGCAGGACAGCGCGCCGGGCGTGCCGGAGGCGATGCTGCCGCGTGTGTTCGACCGGCTGTTCCGCGCCGATCCTTCCCGGGGCCGCGCGCAAGGCGGGGCCGGGCTGGGCCTGAGCCTGTGCCAGACTATCGTGCAGACGCACGGTGGCACCATCGACGCCAGACCTTCACCGCTGGGCGGGCTGTGGATTGCGATCCGCCTGCCGGCTGCCAACTCCTCTGTTGCTGACCATGATCCTGATCGTTGAAGACGAACCCAAGCTCGCCGCGCTGATGGCGGACTATCTGCGCGCCGCCCACTACGAGACCGAGTGGGTGGATGACGGCACCCGCGCCGTGCAGCGCGTGCGCGAGACCTCCCCCGAGCTGGTGCTGCTGGACCTGATGCTGCCCGGCAAGGACGGGCTGGAGATCTGCCGCGAGGTGCGCGCTTTCAGCGACCTGCCCATCGTCATGGTGACCGCGCGCGTGGAAGAAATCGACCGGCTGCTGGGGCTCGAGCTGGGCGCGGACGACTACATCTGCAAGCCGTTCAGCCCGCGCGAGCTGGTCGCGCGCATCAAGACCATCCTGCGCCGCGTGCAGCGCAGCGGCGCGCAGTCCGACAGTCTCCTGCAGATCGACAACACCGCCTATTCGGCCACGCTGCGCGGCCAGCGGCTCGATCTCACGCCGGTGGAGTTCCGCCTGCTGAGCGCGCTGGCCAACGCGCCGGGCCGCATCCTGTCGCGCGCCAACCTGCTGGAGCAGATCTACGACGACCACCGCGTGGTCACCGACCGCACCGTCGATACGCACGTCAAGAACCTGCGCCGCAAGATGGAGCTGGTGAGCCCCGGCACGGAGCTGATCCACTCGGTCTATGGCGTCGGCTATCGGCTCGATGCCTGATGGGGCGCGGGTTGCCGGCAGTCACAGCTTTTCAAGAAGACTTCACCGTTCTCCCACCTTTGGGGCAGGGCCGGCGGCTACAGTGAATGCATCGCCGGAGCCTTCCGGCTAGTGATCTCGCTAGGAGTCAAAACCATGTTTGCTGTTACTCCCCGTCGCAGTCTGGCCGCCGTTGCCGCCGGGCTGCTGCTGTCCTGTGCCGTCGCCTATGCGCAGAGCTCCGCGCCCGAGGCTTCGCCCCGTCCGCCGATGGCGCCGCACGGCATGCCGCACATGCCGGGTGGCCCCGGCTTCATGGGCCCGCATCATGGCGGCCTCTTCCTGCACGGCCTGAAGCTGACCGAAGCGCAGCGTGACAAGGTCTTCGCGATCGAATACGCCCAGATGCCGGAACTGCGCGAGCAGCGCAAGGCGATCGAGCATGCCCGCCGCGACCTGCGTGAGATGGTGGTGTCCGGGCAGTACGACGAAGCGCGCAGCCGCGCCCTGACCGATGCGCTGGGCCGCGCCGTCGCCCGCGAGACGCAACTGCGCGCGCAGGCCGACGCGAAGATCCTGCAACTGCTGACGCCCGAGCAGCGCAAGCAGATCAGCGATCGCGAAGCCCAGCGCGTGGCCGCGATGGAGGAAGAAGCCGGCCCGCCGCCGCAGCCGATGATGTAATCGTGCGCCGCGGCTGAACGGCACGGCCCGCGGCGCCCGAAGGCCGGGTCCGAGACGAGACCCGGCCGGGGGCTAGCGGTACACCACGACCGGAATGTGCGCGTACGTGAGTACCTTGCGCGTTTCGTTGCCGATCAGCAGGCGGCCCGTCAGGCTGCGATGTCCATGCGACGCCATGAAGATGACATCGCACGCATGCCGGCGCGCCGCGTCCAGGATGCCGAGGTAAGGCTCGGCAAACTGCGTGACGTCGCTGTCGAATTCAACGCCTTCTTCCCGCGCGCGCTCGGCGATGCGGTCGATACAGTCCTTGGCGTAGCCCTGCACCTGCTCCATGTAGTGCGAGTAGGGGCATTCGCCGGCGCCGCCCGAGTACGCCATGCTCGGGAAGTCTTCGATGCAGGTATAGGCCGTCAGGCGGCAGCCAGCGGCGTGCGCGAGCTTCAGCGCCCCGTCGATCGCCTTGGTGCACTGGGATGAGCCATCAGTGGGCAGCAGGATGTGGGTGAACATGGCACTCTCCACGGGGAACCCGCTTCCAAGCTACTGCGCTGCGCACGCCGGCTCCATCGTGGAAAACGCTAGGCGCTGCCTGCCGCCTGCCGCCTGCCGCCTGCCGCCTGCCGCCTGCCGCCTTCAGCCGCAGCCGCAGCCGCAGCCGCTGTCAAAAAAATGCGATCGTTCGTTTCCGTGCGTCCCCGGTCCGGCCGGCGCACGCATCCTGTCAGGTTGATCAGGCAGCGTTCCGACAGCCTTCCGGGCGATGGATGCGCTCGGTGGACGCTGGGTGCCTGGCCAGCATGGCCGCCGGCCTGCGCGGGCGCCTGACCAGTTCGCCGCCGCAGTTGGGGCAGAGGCCATGCAGCCGGTTCTCCGCGCAGTCTGCGCAGAAGGTGCACTCGTAGGTGCAGATGCGCGCCTCGGTGGAGTCGGGCGGCAGGTCGCGGTCGCAGCATTCACAGCCGGGGCGCAGCGCAAGCATGAGGGTCTCCTGGGCAACGGATGAAATCGGTCGCGGCATGGGCATCGCCCTGCCATGCCTGCCGGTAGCGCGACGGCGATACCCCCGCATGGGCGGCAAAGCGCCGGCTGAAGTGGGCGGGGCTGGCGAAGCCGCATCGGTCGGCAATCGCAACCAGCGGCAGCGCGGTGTGGCGCAGCAGATCGCGGGCGCGGGCCAGCCGGCGCTGCATGACCCACTCGTGCGGTGCGATCCCGAACGACACGCGGAACATGCGCGCGAAATGGAATTCGGACAGGTTTGCCTCGCGCGCCAGCGCACCGATCGACAGCGGCAACTGCAGCGAGGCATCGATCATGGCAGCGATGCGCCGGCACACATGCGGCGCCAGGCCGCCGCGCACCGGCAGGGCGCGGGTGCGCCCCTGTGTGCGCACCAGGTGGGACAGCGCGTCGCTCGCCAGCGCGTTGGCGAGCATGCGGTCGTCGAGGTCGATCCAGTCGAGCCCGGCGATGCGGGTGCACCACTGCGCGAGGTGCGGATCTTCGATGAATGTGCGGTCGTGCAGGGTGAACAGCCGCGGCTCCGCGTCGAGCAGGCGCACGGCATGGCCGGCCAGCGCCTCGGGCGCGAAATACAGATGCACGAAGCGCATCGGCTGCTCGATCACCCATGCCGATTCGTGCTCGGCCGGCAGCATGCAGACGCGTCCCGGCGCGCCGAACCGGTGCGGCTGGTCTTGCCGGTGCGTGGTGTAGCCGCCTTGCAGGTAGACCGACAGCGTGTGGTGTCCGGGCTGGACATAGCGCGCCTCGGTATGCTCGTTGCGCCAGATGGCGGCGGTGACGCCGTCGCCCAGGTCGGCCACCCGTTCCAGCGTGGCGCGCGAGCCGCGCGTGAGCGTGCCGAAGACGCTGGCGTCTGCGGTCACGCGGGGATCGGCCGGGAGAGGCGTGGAGGTGGGGCGCACGTTCCGATGTTACCAACGGATGGCGCGCGCGGGGCGGGGCGGTCGTGCCGTCAGCCCGCGCAGAGGTGGTGCGCCACCGCTGCCGCGAGGCTGGCGCCGTCGATGGGCTGCCAGCCCGCGTCGTTGCCGAAGCGCTTCTCGCCGAGCATCAGCGTGCCCTGGTACAGCTTGGCGCTCGAGACGGCGTACTGCCGGGTGCGGCAGTCGATGGTGTAGAGAAAATCCGCCGTGTCGCCGCGCACGGCGCCGAACATGCGCCGCAGCGCGCGCGTGCTGTTCGGGGTGCGGGTTTCCACGCGCACCCATGCACTCACCGGGCCGCTCGGCATCCGCTGCACGCTGGCGGCATCGAGCAAGGCGCGGCTATCGGGCTGCGTCGGCAGGGCGATCCACCGGTCCGTGCGGGGCCCGGCAGCAGGGGCGCCATGCACTGCAACCAGGAGCATCGCCGCCAGGACGGCCCGCCAGCGGACCGGTGTCATCGCGTCTTGGCGCCGGCGGGTACGGGGATCGCCACGGCGTCCGAATGGCTGCACGCCATCGTCACGCCGGCCTTGTCGACATCGACGAGCACGGCCGCCGTTTTTTTTCCGCCGATCTGGCTGGGCGTGCCGGCCAGGCTGCCGGACAGGCGCTGCATGATGGCCTGGCAGGTGGGGTTTTTGCCGGCAGCCGGCGCGGATGCCGTGACCGTGCTGGCGGCGGCCGGCGTAACGTCGGACGCGGGCTGCGTGGTGGAGGCGCGCGCACGCGGTAGCGCCACCAGCGCGGCGAGCACGGTCATCGCGATCAGCGTGCGCGCGGCGCGCCGGCGGAAAGTTGAAGAAGTCGGTGAGAGTGACGGCATGCGAAACCGGTTGCAATGACTTCGAGGTGCCTTCGTGCGGATGGCACCTGTTGCCGGCATTAACGGCGCGCGTGCGGGAAACTTGATGGGATGTCAGCGCATGGCGTGATGTTGTCTGCGCAAAATGGAACGGGGTCCGGACGTTGCCGGCCCCTCCGGAGCCTTGGCCGATGCCGCCTGACCCACCAATATAGGCCAGGGATATTTCACCCGCACGTCGCTGCGGACCGCGCGCCCGACCGCCAGGCGGGATGCGCCGCGATGGCGGACCACGGCCGGCCGCGGTCAGGAAAAAGGGAAGGGTTTCCCCGCTTTTTCCGCCCTTTGTTTTTGGCAGCAGACAACTATCATTCAAAGCGTGGAGTCGTGGTTGGCCGGTGTATCGGCTGCCCGCTCATGCGACGGTTCTCCTCTCTGGAACAGATCGACACGGTCCAGAGACTTCAACCCGCGCCTCGTCAACTGAGCGCGGGTTTTCTTTGCCCGCGCACACCGCATGTCGGTGTGTCCGTCACATCCTCAGCAGGGTTTTCCGCTGCTGCGCTACAGTTTCGGGCCGGGCTGCCGTTCATGATCGGATCGGGCGCGCTTTCGCGCCTGGGGCAGTCATGCAGTTCACGCAATCACCACCCCGATGACCCGTTTCACCCCGGCCCACGCTGGTGCCTATCCTGTCGACGCTGTCCTCGTATCGGAGCCCGTGGTGCGCCCGGTGGATCCGCCCCTCGCCGCCGCGCTGGCGGACGCGGTGGAGTTCGATACGCTCGCGCGCCTGTCGGCCGATGCCGTGCTGGTGGTGGTCGACGGGCGCATCGTCCAGGGCAACCAGGCCGCCACGCATCTGCTGGCCGCGCCGGTGCCCGAGTGGCTGGCCGGCGTGGCGCTCACCAGCGTGATCCATCCGGACGACGTCGGGCTGGTCATGCCGAGCCTGTCGCGCGCTGCCGCCGGCAGCGTGCCTGCCGACCCCATCGAACATCGCCTGGTGCGTGCCGATTTCACCCACGTGCTGGTCACCAGCGAAGCCGCGCGCTGCACGCATGCCGGGCAGCCGGCGGTGATGCTCGTCCTGCGCGAGGCGGGTTCGCGCCATGCGCTCGAACGCAATGCCGTGCAGGCCCGCGCAGAGGCCCTGCACGCGCGCCGCCTGCTGGCCTCGGAGAATGCCGTGCTTGCGCAACTCGCTTCCAATGCTTCGCTGTCGACCGTGCTGCGCCATCTGTGCCTGTATGTCGAGCAGGTCTATCCGAACGCGATGTCGGCCGTGCTGCTGCTCGATGCCGAGCGCCAGACGCTGGGCGTGGCCGCGGCGCCCACGCTGCCGGCCGCCTATGCCACCACGCTGGAGGGCTCGCCCATCGGCCCCGATGCCGGCGCCTGCGGCTGCGCGGCGTATCTGGGCGATGCCGCGCTGATCGGCGATATCGCCACCGACCCGCGCTCGCAGCATGACCGCACGGCGGCGCTTGCCGCCGGCTTCGCCTCCGCCTGGGCGCTGCCGATCCGCGCTTCGCGCGGCGACAAACTGGGCGTGCTGGCGCTGTTCCATCGCCAGTCCTGCCTGCCGACCGAGGACGAGCAGCAATTCCTCGACGACGTCACGCACCTGGCCGGCGTCGCCATCCAGAAGGACGCCACCGAGCGCGGCCTGGCCGAGAGCGAGGAGCGCTACCGGCTGGCGGTCTCGCACCTCAACGAAGGCGTGCTGATCCAGACGCTGGACGGCGTGGTGCTGGCGGCCAATGCCAGCGCCGAGCGCATCCTGCGCGTGCGTCCGGGGCAACTGGTCGGGCGCAACCGGTTCGACATGATGCAGCGCGTGGTCGACGAGCACGGCAAGGATGTCGCGCTCGACGTGCTGCCCTCGAAGCTGGTGCGGCAGAGCGGCGAAGCCATCCTCGGACGCATCTACGGCCTGCTGCTGAAGACCGGCGAGCTGATCTGGGCCCGGATGAACATCATCCCGATCCGTCGCCATGGCGATGCGGCACCGTCCAGCATCATGCTGTCGTTCGCCGATATCACCGATTTCAAGCGCGCCGAGCAGCGCTTGCGCCATCTGGCCTCGCACGATGCGCTGACCGGGCTGACCAACCGCAGCTTCTTCATCGCCCACCTGGACAGCGCCATCGAGCGTGCCCGCGACGAGAGCCGCGAGCTGGCCCTGTTCTTCCTGGACCTGGACCGCTTCAAGAGCGTCAACGACACCGCCGGCCATGCCTGCGGCGACACCCTGCTGCAGAGCGCCGCCGCGCGCCTGACCGACTGCATCGGCCCCGGCGACGTGATCGCCCGGCTGGGCGGCGACGAGTTCGTCATCCTGATCGAGCAGCGCGTCGAGGGCAAGCGCATCGCGCAGCTGGCCGAGCGCCTGCTGGCGGCCATGCGCGAGCCGTTCGATACCGTCAATGGGCGCTATTACCTGGGCGTGTCGATCGGCGTGGCGCTGTATCCGCACGACGGCATCTCCGGCTCCGACCTGCTGCGCTCGGCGGACGCGGCGATGTACCGCGCCAAGCAGAACGGCCGCAACCGCGCGCAGTTCTACACGGCCGAGCTCAATGCCCGCCTGCAGCGCCGCTACCTGCTGGAAACCGCGCTGCGCGACGCGCGCGACAACAGCGAGCTGCAGCTCGTCTACCAGCCCAAGTACGACCTGGCCAGCCATCGCATCGTCGGCGCCGAGGCGCTGCTGCGCTGGAACAGCGTCAAGCTGGGGGCGGTGTCGCCGGCGGAGTTCATCCCGGTGGCCGAAGAGACCGGGCTGATCGTGCCGATCGGCGAGTGGGTGCTGCGCCGCGCCTGCGAGCAGGCCGTGGAGTGGTATCAGGCGCTGGGCTACGACTTCCGCATGGCGGTCAACCTGTCCGCGCGCCAGTTCCAGACCGGCGACGTGGTGCCGACGATCGAGCAGACCCTGGCCGAGACCGGCCTGCCGCCGACTGCGCTGGAGGTGGAGATCACCGAAAGCCTGCTGATGGGCGGCGCCGACGAGGTGCGCCCGATGTTCGACGCGCTCACCGCGCAGGGCATCCGCATTTCCATCGACGATTTCGGCACCGGCTATTCGTCGCTGTCGTACCTGCAGCGCTTCCCGATCAGCAACGTGAAGATCGACCGGTCGTTCATCCTCGGCATTCCCGGCGACCCCGACTCGGTGGCGCTGACGGAGGCCATCGTCGCCATGGCCCGCGCGCTGGGCATGACGGTCACCGCCGAAGGCGTGGAAGACGCCGACCAGGTGGAGTTCCTGGCCAAGGCGGGCTGCCAGGAGATCCAGGGCTACTACATCGGCAAGCCGGTCACCGCCGAGGGGTTCGACCGGCTGCTGCGGGCGCACCTGGCGGTGGTCGATGCCGGGGTGCGCACGGCGGCGGGCTGAGTGCCGGGCGGCCCGTTCGCGCCGCCGTTTCCGCCGTTCATCGCATGGCGCTCCCGGGCGCTGCGTGCGCCACCTAAGCTGGCGGCATGCCAACGGAGGCCGCCATGCTTGCATCCATCCTGTCCCATACCCCGACCTGGGTGCGCGTCGTGTTTGCCGGGCTGGTCGTGCTCGGCTTCAGGCAGGCCCGGCCGCGCACGGTATCGCGCCGCCGGCTGATTGTGCTGCCGCTGGCGGTGGCGGGGTCTTCGCTCTACGGTGTGGCGCTGGCGAGCGGCTACAGCCGGCTCGCGCTGGCGGCATGGCTGCTGGCAATGGCCGTGGCGTTCCTGCTGATGCGCCTGGCGCCGCCCAGGGGCATCCCTGCCGGGGCAGGCGACAGCGTGCGGGTGCCCGGCAGCTGGGTGCCGATGGCGGTGATCGTCGGGCTGTTCGTGTCGCGCTACGCCTACCGCGTGATGCTGGCGATCCATCCGGAAGTGCAGCATGCGGCGGGCTTCATGGCGCTGTTCAGCTTTGTGTTCGGCCTGCTGGGCGGGCTGCTGCTGGCGCGTTCGATCCTGCTGGCGGCGCGCGCGCCGTGCCCGATGGCGGCTTGAGGGCACCGGCCCGGCCGCGGGCCCCGGGGCGATCCGTCGATCGGGATTACCATCCGCATGTTGCAACCACCAACCAAGACGGGACGACATGCTGGAACTCGACGGCACCATCTGGCTGCGCGCCGGTGACGACAACTGGGGCGGTCACGGCCGGATCGAACTGCTCGCGCGCATCGGCGAGAAGGGCTCCATCACGGCGGCGGCCAAGGCCGTGGGGCTGTCGTACAAGGCGGCGTGGGATGCCATCGACACCATGAACAACCTGGCCGGCGAGCCGCTGGTGGTGCGCACCACGGGCGGCAAGGGCGGCGGCGGCAGCGTGCTGACGCCGCGGGCGCAGCGGCTGATCGAAAGCTTCCGCTTGCTGGAGCGCGAGCACCGGCGCTTTGTCGAGCGGCTCGACGCCGCCACGCAGGCCGCGCACGCAGACGCGGGCCTGCTGCGCCGGCTGATGCTGCGCACCAGCGCCCGCAATGCGCTGTTCGGCACGGTCGAGACGGTCGTGCCGGGCGCGGTCAACGATGCCGTGACGCTGCGCCTGCCGGGCGGCCAGCCGGTCGTCGCCACCATCACCCGCGAAAGCACGCAAGCGCTCGGCCTGAAACCCGGCGTGGACGCGGTCGCGCTCATCAAGGCGCCGGCCGTGATGCTGCTGCGCGGCGCGGGCGACTGGCGCCTGTCCGCCGAGAACCAGCTGCCGTGCGAGGTCACGGAGATTCGCGAAGGCGCGGTGCAGACCGAGGTGCGGTTGCGCCTGCGGGATGCCGGCGCAGCGGCCACGCAGACCGTGCTGGCTGCCATGGCCTCGCGCACCGCGGTGGAGGCGATGGCGCTGGCCGAAGGCGTGGAAGTGGTGGCGGTGTTCGAGGCGTCGAGCGTGATCCTGGGCCTGGCCTAGGGCCTGTTCACCATGGAACGCTCGCATGTCGGCCCGGACGGGGGACACATGCGCGAAGGAAGGACGCCAGCAAAGGTGCATTCCCCGGTCAGGGTGTTCCGGGTTCCTCGCCGTACAGCCGACCGGCGCCAGCCCAGTCGGATGGTTTGATGTCCTCGAAGATGACGTAGATGTATTTGGGGTCGGTGCCCGCATGCTTGACGATGCTGTCGGTGATCTCGGCGGCGACGGCCTTCTTGGCTTTCGCATCCTTGCCTTCGAACCAACTCACGCGAACGACTGGCATGGTGTTTGTTCCTCCTCATGGTCAGGGTTGGGGGCGGCGGTTGCCGCCTGGGGCTTGGGTATGGGTGTCGCTGAAAAGTGTGGACGGTGGTGATCGGATTCACCACCGTGCTCACAGAGGCGTATCCGGGCGCATCGGCTCGCTCGGAGAGGGATTTGCCGGCTTGATCTGCAGGTTTCGGAAGTGGGCGATGGTGCCAGACTCAAGCCAGATGCCCACGCCACCCCGCTGCATGGGTCCAAGTTTCAGGTCATGCACGACCAGCGCCGGTTCCGCCTTTCGATCCAGGTACAGCCGGGCCTGGCTTCCCGCCACGACCAGCTTCATGTGGATCCATCTTCCGAGGGCGAGCTCGGCATAGGTTTCGTACTTCTCCGGCGATTCCGCGCGCAAGCGATTGAAGCGGAAGTCCGGGTAGGCGACATACTGCACACTATGATTGCGCCGCTGCTGGTCATCGGCGGTGCTGTTCGTGGGGCGCAGGTAGACACTCTCGAATCGTCCCTGCCCGTCAATGCGGAAGCTGATCCCGACAAAGCCTCTCGCGTAGGCTGGGGCGTCGGGGGCCAAGTCGCTGGCAACCTCCACTTCAATCGTTCCGTCCTGGAAATCCACCGGCAGCCAGGCCATGAAGTTCCGATCGCTGAGTTGTTCTCTGGCCGGATCCTGATAGGCCGAGGACGGCATGCGGAGCTCCAGGGCCGCGCTTCCCCGGTACGCCGACGGACGCAGTTGCACGCCTGAGAGGCGGTAAGACTCGACCGCATGCGCGCCATCGCCTGCAACGCTTTCCTGGACAGCGCGTTCGCGGCGCGTTTGCACATCCTGCGGCATCTCATCCGCCAGAAACGCGCGGAGGTCGGCGGTGAATTTGAACGGATTCTTGAACATCAGGAAGTGATCGCCCTGTTCAGCCTTGGAATAGACGAACAGTTTCGATCCGGGAATGGTCTTCTGCATCCAGCGCTGGCTCGGCAGGTTGTTGCTGTCGTCGCCGGAGAAGATTGCCACCGGTACGTTGAGCTTGTGCTTGACGACGTCGCGCCAGTCATTGGTGATGTGGTCGAACAGCACCTCGCCCATCGCCTGCGGATCGTTCTTGACGAAGGCATTGGCGAACGCCTCGGAGTTCACGTAGCTGAGCGAATCCTTGGCCATCGCGTGTTGCCACGGCGCCAGGTCGGTGACCAGGCTGTTGAGCGGCGCGCCCCGGACGAAGCCTGCGATCATGCGTTCGGGCGAGGTCGTTGTGCCGCCGGCGTCGAGCCTCTCTTGCTCGCTCCAGTCCTGATGCGAGTAGATTGAGATCGGCTCGTCGACGAACACGGCTTTGTGGATGCCCCGAGTGCCGAACAGATCGATATAGCTCCACAGCACCGAGGCCCCCATCGACCAGCCGCAGTAATCCGCTTGCTTCAGGCCCAGGTGATCGCTGAACTCCTTCAGGTCGGCGGCAAACCGTGAAATGCGGACGCCGTAGTCCACACGTTCGGACAGCCCCTGGTTACGGACGTCGAGTACATACACGTGGTAGTGCCGACGCAGCAGATACATCACGTTGATGTACTGCGCGCCGTTGGCTGACCAACCCGGCACGAAGATCAGGGGCTCCCCCTCTCCCGCCTCCCAGTAAGACAGCTTCACGCCGTCGCTGGTGGTGAAGGTATTGATTCGCAGGTCCTTGAAGTCCGAAAGCTTTTCGGGGAGGCCTTGGATCTTGCTGGGGAACGCAAAGTCCTTGCCCAGCACCGCGATGGCAGAGGCTGCCATCGTGGTGCCGGATGCAACGGCCAGTGCCAGGGCACACACCACCCGGAAGGTGAGGTTTCGCATGGAAGCGTATCTCGTCTGGCAGCGTTGAGGGTCAGGCGTGTATCCAGGCCGGTGCTGTGGCCGGGCCGGCTCCGAGGAAGAAACCGAACTGGATGTTCATCATCCCGACCGGCTCCAGGAAGCGGCTGTTGCGCAGCGGACCGGCATTGACAGGCACGAAGCCCAATGCCCGCGCCAACTCGCGCACTTGGGCCGTAGCCGCGGCATCGTCGCCGGCCACGAACACCTGCAATTGCTTGCCTTCGCGGGCCTGGGCCGGAACCAGCCCAGCAAAGATGGTGTTGAACGCCTTGACCACGTGCGCCGACGGTGCCGCGGTCTGGATCTGCTCGGCAGCGGAAGTCGTCAGGCCCACCACAAGATTCTGGAAATCCGCGCTCAGCGGATTGCTCACGTCGATCAGCACCTTGCCCGTCAAATCACCGGCATCGGCCAGGACTTCGGCGATGGCCGGATATGGCAGGGCCAGTAGAACCATGTCGGCGAGCTTGAACGCAGCTGAAATGCCACCGCCCTCCACATTCGGGCTGATCTCCTGGGCCAGGGCGGCGGCCTTGGACGGCTCACGATGCCCAATCACGACTTCAAACTTCGCATCGGCCAGGGCACGGGCGTAGGCCGCACCGATGTTGCCGGTGCCAATGACTGCGATCTTCATGGCGATTTCTCCGGAGGTCTTGTTGAGGAATAGCCAGCATAGATTTGAATAAATTCATGATAAATAACTAAAATGTATATGCATTGGAAAACAGATATTTCAAATGGATCGACTGACCAGCATGGCGGTGTTTGTCAAGGCAGTGGAACTCGGGTCGTTCAGCGCCGCGGCCGAGGTGTTGCAGATGTCTTCGCAGCTCGTGGGCAAGCATGTGCAGGGCATCGAACAGCGCCTGGGCGTGCGCCTGCTCAACCGAACCACACGGCGGCAAAGCCTGACCGACTTCGGTCGAGCCTTCTACGAACGATCCAAGATCATCCTGGCGGAAGTTGAGATTGCCGAGAGTCTGGCGGAGGAAACCCGCGCCGTGCCCACGGGAAAGCTGCGCATCAATGCGCCGGTGAGCTTTGGCATGCACACACTGGCCCAGCGCCTGCCCGAATACATGAAGCGCTATCCAGAGGTCGAGGTGGAGATGACCCTGAGCAATCGGACGGTGGATCTGATTAACGAGGGCTACGATGCCGTCTTCCGCGTGGGAGAACTTTCCGATAGCGGGCTCATCGCGCGGCCTCTCGCACCCTATCGCCTGGTTCTTTGTGCGGCCCCGGCCTACCTGGAAGGACGACCACCGCTGACCACACCCTGGGATCTGCGGCAGCACAACTGCCTGGGATTCGCCTATACCGAACTGCGCACGCATTGGACGTTCGATGGGCCGGATGGCCGCGTGGTCGTGCCGGTGTCCAGCCGGTTGATGGTCGATCATGGTGAGCCACTGCTTTGTGCCGCGCTGGCTGGGATGGGTGTCCTGTTGCAGCCGCTGGAGCTGGTCAGAAGCGCGCTGGCCGATGGCAGTCTGGTGGGCGTGTTGCCCCAGTACGAGCCACCGACGCGGCCCATGCACGTGCTATACGCGCCAGATCGGCGAGTGACCCCCAAGCTGCGCAGTTTCCTTGACTTTGCGGTGCTCGCTTTCGGGCCTGAGTCAGCGCCATGAGGGTGCTGAGCGCCATGCGGGCATGGCAACGGTCGCTCGCGCGTCAGCCCTGGTTTGCCACCACGGTGAGATGCGGATACGGCACCACCGTGGCGGCGCCCGGTGCGCGCACCGCGTCGGCCACCACGCGGCCGTCGCGCAGCTCGAAGACGTGGTCGCCGAAGATCTCCACGTCCGCCGGGTCGTGCGTGATCATCAGCGTGGGCACGTCGAGCCGCTGCTGCAGAGCCAGCAGTTCGGCGCGCATGCGCGTGCGCAGGGCCGGGTCCAGCGCGGCGAAGGGCTCGTCGAGCAGCAGCATGGCGGGCTCGGCGATCAGCGCGCGGGCCAGTGCCGTGCGCTGGCGCTGGCCACCGGAAATCTGCGCCGGGTAGTTGGCGGCCACCGGCCCCAGCTCGAAGGTGTCGATCCAGTGCTGCACGCGCGGGTCGCGCGGCCTGCGCGGCGGATTGAGCCAGCCGCGCCGGAGTCCGAACGCAATGTTCTGCGCTACCGTGAGGTGGTCGAATAGCGCGTAGTCCTGGAACAGATAGCCGACGCGGCGCGCCTGGGTGGCCAGGTCGATGCGCTCGGCGTGGTCGAACAGGGTGCGGCCGTTGAGCACGATGCGGCCGCGCTCGGGCGTCAGCAGCCCGGCGATGGCGCGCAGCGTCAGGCTCTTGCCGGCGCCGGACGGGCCGTAGAGCACCACGCGGCGGCTATCCGAGCGCAGGACGATGTCCAGCGAGAACACGCGCGCCGCGCTGGCGAGGGTTTTCTGGAGGGTGACGTCGAGGCTCATGCCGGCTGCTCCAGCATGTTCGGCGCGCGGCCCCGCACCAGCCGGCTGGCGATGACCAGCACGATCACGCAGGTGATCGACGTGATCAGCACCAGGGTGTTGGCGGTGGCATCGTCGCCGGCCTGCACCGCCTCGTAGATGGCGACCGACAGCGTCTGCGTGCGGCCGGGCAGGTTGCCGGCGATCATCAGCGTGGCGCCGAACTCGCCCAGTGCCCGCGCAAAGGCGAGCAGCACCCCGGCGGCGATGCCGTGCGCGGCCAGCGGCAGCGTCACGCGGAAGAACACCGCGGCCTCGGATATGCCGAGCACCCGCGCCGCGGCTTCCAACTGGTGGTCCACGCTTTCGAAGGCGGCGCGGGCCGATTTCATCACCAGCGGAAACGCCACCACGGTGGAGGCGATCACGGCCCCCTGCCACGTAAAGACGAGCTGGATGCCGAGGCTGTCGAGCCACCCCCCGATGACGCCGCGCCGCCCCAGCAGCACCAGCAGGTAATAGCCGAGCACCGTGGGCGGCAAGACCAGCGGCAGCGTCAGCAGCGAATCCAGCAGATCGCGCAGGCGGCTGCGCGTGCGGGCGAGCACATAGGCGGCGGCCACGCCGAGGATGAGGTTGAGGGCGGTTGCCCAGCCGGCCACCTTGAGCGACAGCAGCAGGGGCGTCCAGATCGAAGCAGTCATGAGAGGCGGATGCAGCCGCCCAGGCATGCGGACGCCCGGCGGCAGGTCAAGTGTGACATGCGCAATATAGGGCTGGCTATAACGGATGGTCAATCCGCCGGATGGCAATGCCGTCTATGCCCGATGGGGAATGGTGTGACGCGCCGGCTTGCCCGGGGCGCCCGCAGCGGTGCAGTGTCGCTGCGCATCCGTTGCGTCAATGCTGCCGAGGCCGGTCGGCCCGCGCCATGTCCCGGCCCCGGGGCGCGGCCGCCCCGTCAGAAGATCGACCGGCCGCTGAGCGTCGTCAGCCACTCCAGCGCCTGCAGGCCGGCCAGCGAGTTGCCGCTCACGTCCAGCCCTGGCGACCACACGCACACGCCGAACTCGCCCGGCAGCACCGCGACGATCCCGCCGCCCACGCCGCTCTTGGCCGGCAGGCCGACCCGGTAGACGAAATCGCCGGCCGCGTCGTAGGTGCCGCAGGTCAGCATCAGCGCGGACAGGCGCTTGGCCGGACTGGCCTCGATCACGCGCTCGCCGCTCCACGGCACCACGCCGCCGTTGGCCAGGAACAGCACGGCGCGCGCGAGGTCCACGCAGTGCATCTCGATGGCGCACTGCCGGCAGTAGGCGTCGATCACCGTTTCGACCGGCATGTGCAGGTTGCCGAAGCTGCGCATGAAGTGCGCCATGGCGCGGTTGCGGTCCGCGTGCTCGAGCTCGGACAACGCCACGCGCGGGTTGTAGTCGACGCGCGGGTTGTCGACCAGCCGCCGCATGAACTGCACCATGGCCGTCTCGGCCTGCACGAAGCGCCGGCACAGCACGTCCGTCACCACCAGCGCGCCGGCATTGATGAACGGATTGCGCGGGATGCCGTTTTCGTGCTCCAGCTGCACCAGCGAGTTGAAGGCGTTGCCGGACGGCTCGCGGCCGACCCGCTGCCACAGCGATTCGCCCTCGAGCTGGAAGGCGAGGGTGCACGCGAACAGCTTGGAAATGCTCTGGATGGAGAACAGCGTCTCGGCCTGCCCGACGCGGAACACCTCGCCGCGCGGCGTGACGATCGCCATGCCGAAATCGGTGGCGCTGGCCTTGGCCAGCTCGGGAATGTAGTCGGCCACGCGGCCCTTGCCGAGCCAGGGCTGGATGTCGCGGTGGATGGTTTCCAGGATCGCTTGGTAGTCCATCGGGAGGGCGTGCTAGTAGAGCTGGAGGTTGCGGACGGAACGCGGGCAGCGATTCTACAGCGGGCGAATCCGGCCCCGGCGTGCGCGGGCGGCCGGAACGGGGCGCAGGCCGGCGCGCGCGCACCGCCACGCGTTTCTTTCTTGACGAAAACGAAGCCGGTGCCGCCTCGGTTGCCCGCCATGCCCACGGTTGCCGGACAATGCCGCCCCATGGACCTGACGACGACCGACTTGCGCACCCTGCTGGACATCACCGGCGCCCTCCACGAGCCGTCCGCCGACAGCTTCGTGGATCGCCCCGACGTGGTGGGCAAGCTGAGCGCCTTGCTGCATGCCGACATCGTCGGCCACCTCGTCTGGGCCGATCGCGGGCGCCGTCTGCTGGAGCCCGGCGCATGGGGCCGCGACGGGGGCATGAACCTGGAGTACCGGGCGCATTTCCAGGCAGTCGATCCGATCGCGCCCTTGCTGCGCAGCTGTCCGGGGCCGCTGGTGATCGAGCGGCTGATTGGCCGCAACGCATTGCAGTGCACGGAGTACTTCGCCGATTTCCTGGCCCGCTACAAGGTCTACCCCGGCGTCAGCATGTATCTGGAAGATGCGGATGGCACGCTGCTCGACTATCGTTTTGGCACGAGCGATCCGGGCAAGCGCTTCGGCGAGCGCGAGGTCACCCTGCTGACCCTGCTCCAGCCGCACTTGCTCAACGCGCAGCGCCTGCGGCAGACCGCCCGTGCCGAGCGCGAGGCGGCCTGCGCCGGGGCGGACGGTGCGTGCTTTCCGTGCTTCCTGCTGGTCGGCGGCAGGCCTCCGCAGCCCGACCGCAGGGCGCTTGCGCTGATGGCGGGGCTGGACGCGCACGAGCGGGAGGCGCTGCTCGACCGCCTGGCGCGGATCGGCGCGGGCGCGCCGGCCCAGCTGCGGTGGAACGGCTTCAACCTGTGCGTGGAGCGCGCCCCCCGTGGCGCCGACGGACAGCCGTGGTGCCAGGTGCATCTGCTGGCCCATACCGTCGGGTCGGCGGCGTGGCTGCAGCAGCGGTTCGGCATGACGCTGCGCGAAGGCGAGGTTTGCCACCTCATGCTGCAAGGACAGTCGGACAAGCAGATCGCCCTCGCGCTGCGCATCAGCTACTGGACCGTGCGCGCCCACGTCGGGCGCGTGCTGGACAAGCTTGGGGTCGAGTCCCGCTCGGCGATCGGCCGGGCGGTGCTCAGCGCCAGCCGGTGCGGGCCGGGCGGGGACGGGTAAGGCCCCACGCCGATGGCGCGAGCGCGGGCGGCATGCCGGCCCGGTTGTCCATCGCTAAGGTTAGCGATAGGCGCCCGGCAGCGGCACGCCATAACCTAGCGAGGAGCAAACCAGACGTACCAAGCACATGAGTGGCCCAGCCCGGAACGAAGCCTTGCAGCGCATGCCAGGCGAGGACGCGAACGCGTTGGCCAGACGCTTCGCCGCAGGCGGGACGGACGGCACGTCCGCGCCACCGGCCACGGCGCGATGGGGGGCGCTCACGGCGTCCCTCGGCGTCATCCTGCTGGACTTTGCCGCGCTGAAGGACGTTGCCGGCGATACGTCTCCCGCTGCATTGCAGTCGCTGTGCCTGGAACAGGTGTACGCCATGCTCGACCGCGCACTGAAGAACGGCGCACCCAGGACCGGCGCGATGCCCGGTCCGCAACCGGCCGCCGCCCCGAAGTCATGGCAGGCGCTCACGCCGCGCCAGCAGGACATTCTCCGGGAGGTCGCGAGCGGCAAGTCCAACGTGGAAATCGCACAGACCCTGCATATCAGCGTGGAAACGGTGAAGAGCCATATGCAGCAGATCCTGATGCGGCTGGAGGCCCGCAACCGGACCGAGCTGGCTGCCATGTACCAGCAGGCCGTCCACGTCCGCGGGCGGGGACAGTAAGACCGGGGGGCCGCCGCCCCGATGGCTGCGTGACGGGCCTGCGTGGCCGGCCTGCCTTCGACGGATCGTGCGAGGTTTTCAAGCAGGGGGCACCGGTCTCGCATGCCGGGCCGGGGCCGGGCGGCATCCAGACGCGCAGCCGGCCCACACGCGTTCATCCGCCCAATCGCATTGCATTGTCCGCGTTCGCGTCCCGCGTGATTAAAATGGCGGACCCGGCGCCGTCGGGCCCTATCCATTGATCCTTATCCGGAAGCTTTCCGCAAAACTCCACCATGCTGCCCCGTGTCCGAAAACTGCTGCCCGCGCTGCTTGCGTTCCCATTGCTGAATGTGAATGCGGTGGCCTCCAGCCCCACGCTCGACCACATCAAGGCAACGGGCGCCATCCGGCTGGCCCATCGCGAAAGCTCGGTGCCGTTCTCGTACCTGGACGCCAACGGCAAGCCGATCGGCTATTCGATGGATCTGTGCATGCGGCTGGTCGATGCCATCCGCGACAACCTCAAGCGGCCCGACCTGAAGGTGCAGTATCTGCAGGTGACGCCCGCCACGCGGATGGACGCCATCATGAGCGGCAAGGCCGACCTGGAATGCGCCTCGACCAACAACGCGCGCGAGCGCCGCGAGAAGGTCGCCTTCACCATCCCGCATTACATCGCCAACGGCCGCATGCTGGTCAAGACCGCATCCGGCATCCATCAGCTGGAAGACCTGCGGGGCAAGACCGTGGTGTCGACGCGCGGCAGCGCGAACGGCAACCTGGTGCGCCAGCTCAGCGAGGCGGGCGGGCTGGGCATCACCGTCGTCGAAGCCGGCGATCACGGTGAATCGTTTGCAATGCTGGCCGAGGGCAAGGCGCAGGCCTTCGCCATGGACGACGTGCTGCTCGCCGGCATGAAGGCCAGTGCCAAGAACCCCGCCGACTACGCGATCGTCGGCAAGACGCAGCAGGTGGTGCCGTACGCCATCATGCTCAGCAAGAACGATCCCGAGTTCAAGAAGCTGATCGATGCGGCCATGTCGCGGCTCATGGAGGACGGCGAGGCCGAGCGCCTCTACAAGAAATGGTTCCAGCAGCCGATCCCGCCGAACAACGTCAATCTCGGCATCCCGATGAGCCTGCTGCTGCGCGATTCCTTCCGCTACCCGACGGACAACGCCGGTAACTGAAGACAGGCGCGCCCACCTTGCGGCCGGCCATCGGCGCCGGCTGCGTTGCGACCTCACCCAGCGGGCAGGGCAGGGGGCGCGCTTGATTAAGAAGTCTTAACATGTCGCCCTCGTCCGGGCGGCCGACGTGCGACGCATCGCGCGATCGCCGCAACGCGGACTGCTCGCCAATCGCCCAGCCGGCGCCGTGCGCACCGGTACGGCATCGCCCTCTCTCTGCAACGGCCGCCTCGGGAATGCAGCTTCGCGCCCGCACGTGGACGTGTCGCGATTAGAGCGGCTTACACCTGATTTCAATAAGTTTCAGTCTTAAGACGGCTTAGCACTGATGTGCGACGCTCGCGCTTCCACTAGCATTGCGATCCGTCGCCGCCCCGGACACGCATGGGTCGGCACCGGGGATCCGGCCGGGGGCGCGGCGCATCTGCCGAATTGGAATGTCCCGGCCGGGGTGGATTGCACTACGACAACGGGAGCGGGCCCATGAGCTTCACCTCCACCGGGAACGGCGCCACGCCGTCCGGCAATCGATTCTTTTCCTCTCTTCCGGCCGGCGGGAACGCGCTGGACATGGGCACGCTCGCCAGCGCCGCGGCGATGCTCGGCAACGTGCCCGGCGCGGGCCTGATCGGCGGGGCCGCGCGCGCGGCTGAGCTGGCCCAGACCGGCATGTCGCTGCTGGGCCGCACACCGGCGTCCATCGCGGATGCTCTCAATAGTGCGGCCGGCGCGCGCTCGCGGCTGACCCAGGACAGCCGCTTCATCCGGATGGAGTCGCCGCTCGGGCGGGACGTGCTGCTCGTCAACGCGATGGTGGTCGACGAGTACGTCAACCGGCTGCCGGAAATCCATCTCGACCTGCTGTCGCACCAGGGTGATATCCAGATCGACCAGATCGTCGGCCAGCCGGTCTCGATCCGGCTCGAGCCGAAGGCCAGCGGGAGTGCCCTGAGCCAGCTGATGGCCGGTCCGGACATCGGCAAGCGGACCTTCCACGGCTACGCGGCGTCGTTCGGGCGGGTGGGCCATCCCGGCGCCGTCACGCGCTACGAGATGACGGTGGTGCCGTGGTTCTGGTTCCTGACCCGCTCGACCGACTGCCGCATCTTCCAGAACCGGACCGCCGAGCAGATCCTCTCGGAGATCTTCGTCGAGCTGGGCTTTCACGACTTCGAGTTCCATCTCAAGACGCCGCCGGCGACGCTCGAATACGTCGTGATGTACCGCGAGTCCTACTACAACTTCTGCGCGCGCCTGATGGAGCAGGAGGGCATGCTGTGGACGTTCCGCTATGAAGCGGACAAGCATGTGCTCGTCATCGGCGACACCAACGATACCTTCCGGCCGCTGGCGCCGGTGGATTCGATTCCGTACTACGGCAGCAGCGCGGCCAGCGAGCGCAACGGCATCGACCGCTGGGACGAGGCCTTCAGCTTCCGCGTGGGCAAGATCACCTATCGGGACTTCAACTACAGCACGCCGTCGTCGCCGCTGATGCACGTCGAAGTGCCGACCACGCTGAAGAACCCGAACATCGGCAGCACCGAGCGCTACGAGTACCACTCGATGTACGACCTGGCCGACGACGGCCGGCGCTATGCGCGCTACGCCATGGAGGCCGAGGAAGCGCAGGCGCACCGCTTCGAGGGCGCGGGCTTCGTGCAGGCCATGACCACCGCCGGCCGCTTCCGGCTGACGCACCATCCGATGGCCGCCTACGACGACAAGCAGTTCGTGATCCTGCATGTCCGCCACCACGCCGTGAACGACTACACGGGCCAGGCCGCCGAGCTGCCATACCGCAACGCCTTCACCTGCCTGCCGCTCGACGTGCCGTTCCGGCCGGAGCGTCGCACGCCCAAGCCGTTCATGTACGGCACCCAGGCGGCGCTGGTGGTCGGGCCCAAGGGCGAGGAGATTTACACCGACGGCAGCCGCGTCAAGGTCCACTTCTTCTGGGACCGGCGCGGCAAGCTCGACGGCTCGGACTCGATCTGGGTGCGCGTCTCGCAGCCCTGGGCCGGCGCGGGCTGGGGCGGGGCGGCGATTCCCCGCATCGGGCAGGAGGTCATCGTCGCCTTCAACGAGGGCGACCCCGACAACCCGGTGATCGTCGGGCGCGTCTTCAACGGCGAGGCCGCCAACCCGTACCACGGCGACAACGGCCAGACCATGGGCATCCGCAGCCAGACGCACAAGGGCGGCGGCTCCAACGAGCTGCGCTTCTCCGACGTCAACGGCGCGCAGGAGGTCTACCTGCACGCGCAGAAGGACATGAACACCGTCGTGCAGGATGCCCAGAGCACGCAGGTGCTCAAGGGCGACCGGACCATCCTCGTGTCCACGGGCAACCATGCGACGGAGGTCTCCACCGGCAACATGAGCGAGGCGATCCAGGGCGACCGCACCACGCTCGTCGCCAAGGGCAATCACGAGACGACCGTCTCGACCGGCGACATGAGCGAGACGGTCAGCCTGGGCGATCGCACCATCACCGTGGCCAAGGGCAACCAGGCGACCACCGTCTCCGTCGGCAACCTGACCACCACCGTCACGCAGGGCGATACGACGCAGAAGACGCCGGCGGGCGTCCACACCATCGAGGCCAAGGAGCTCTGGATCCGGGTGGGTGGCAGCGGCGGCACGTCCATCCACATGACGGCCGATGCGATCGAGCTGCACAAGGGGTCTTCCACGATCCGGCTGGACGGCGGCGAGATCAAGATCCAGGCGCCCAACACGCACATCAACCCCGACAACGGCTGACCCACGGTCCACAGCCGTTTCCCCACCCGACAAGACCACCGGATGAACACCATGTATCAGATGCAGGAAGGCTCCATGACGCTGCCGGCCGACTGGATCGACAAGACGATGAACGTCTTCGTCTCCGCCGCGACGGGCACCGAGGGCGTGAGCTTTGTCGTCACGCGGGAGCGCTTGCCGTGGGGCATGCAGTTCGGCGAATACGTCGCCAGCGAGCTGCACAAGCTGGCCAGGCAGGTGCCCGGCTACGAGGCCGTCGGCGGCAGCGAAACGCAGGTGTCCGGCCGCGCAGCGCATGTCCACGAGTACAAGTGGACGAACAACGGCAGCCCGCTGCAGCAGCTGCTGACGATGGTCGAGCATGGCAAGCAGGTGCTGATGCTGACCTTCACCGCGCCCGGCGTGCTCAGCCCGAGCCAGAAGGCGCTGGTCGAAGGTGTGATCCAGAGCCTGCGATTGAACGACCCCGCCTGAGCCGCGCACGCCCATGGCCGATCACGATCCGAGTACGCAACCGCCAGCCGAGCCGAGCGGCAGCGCCGAAGCGCGCCTGGCCGCGCTGCAGACACTGGAAAACGGCGAGGCGACCAAGCAGTCCCAGATGAAATGGGTGGACGGCGCCAACTACGGCATGCTCGGCGCCGATGTGGGGTATGGCGTCTATGCGGCGGGCTCCGCCGCGATGGGCGCGGGCGCAACCGGTGCCGCGGCCGCCGGCGCCGCCGCGGTGGCCGCGGTGCCGGCCGTCGTGGCGCTGGGCGGGTCGTGGCTGCTCGGCAAGATGGGCGTCACGGGCAAGCTCGAGGAGGGCTTCGAGTGGGTCGGCGACAAGCTGGGCCTGACCATCGGGCGGGGCGATCCGCATCCGGCCTGCGTCGGCGACGACATTGCGCACTCCTCGGGCTTCTGGGGCATGGTCGCGGGGCTGGCGGTGGGCGTCGCGATCGGTGCGATGGTGGCGGCGACCGTGGCGACCGGCGGGCTGGCCGGCGCCCTGCTGGTCGGGGCCTGCATGGCGGGCGGCCTGAGCATCGGCGGCGCGCTGGCGGGGGCCAGCCAGAACATGGGCAGCAACTGCGGCAAGATCGCCACGGGCTCGGGCAACGTCACCTTTGAAGGCAAGGCCGCCGCGCGCGTGACGGACCTGATCGCCTGCACCAAGCACCCCGGGCCGGAGCCGCTGGTCGAAGGCAGCCTGACCATCACGATCAACGGATTGCCGAGCGTGCGCATCGGCCATGCGTCGCATTGCAGCGGCAAGGTCAACTCGGGCCGCAAGAGCATCTGGATCGACAAGACCACCGGCCAGTTCGGGCCCAAGAACCCCGAGCTGACCGCCGGCGAGGAATTCCTCGCCGGGCTGCTGGGCGGGCTGGTCGGCGCCAAGATCGGCGGCGCGGTCGGCAGGGGCCGGCGCGAGCCGACCGAGTCCGCCGAGCGGCAGGGCGTCAAGGACGAGACCACCACGCCCTGCAAGGACCCGATCGACGTCGCCACCGGCGAGATGGTCGATTTCCGCGATGATCTCGCCATCCCCGGCGTCCTGCCGCTGACGCTGACGCGCCGCTACCGGACGCGCTCCGACGACGCGGGTCTGCTCGGGCCGAAGTGGTCGGTCAACTGGTCGCAGCATCTGCGCCTGGACGATGGCCACCTCGTGCGCTTCAACGATGGCGGCGGCCTGGTCATCACCTTCGAGGCTCCGGACGCGGAGCTCAACGGCATCAACCTGCGCGAGCCGCGCTACCGCCTGGAAGGCACCCGAGCCGCACCGCGCATCCTCGACGACGACACGCGCCGGGTGCTGGTCTTCTCGCCGCTGGCCGACGGCGCCGTCGCGCGGCTGGAGCGCATCGAAGACCACAGCGGCAACGCCATCGCCTTCGATTACGACGAGCACGGCCGCCTGATCGCGCTGCGGCATACCTCGGGTTACCGGCTCGCGCTGGCCTACCCGGGCGGCGCGCACACCGTCGCAAGCATCACGCTGCACGAAGCGTCCGGCGCAACGCATCGCCTGGTCGACTACGCCTATGACGGCCCGATGCTGGCGCGGGTGTCGAGCTTCCAGCACGGCACGTTCCATTACACCTACGACCATCGAGGCTGGATCACCGGCTGGCGCGACACCGACCAGACCGACGTGCGCTACCGCTACGACGAAGCGGGCCGCGTGGTCGAGACCGGCACCCGCGAGGGCTATCACACCGGTCACCTCGTCTACGAAGACGGCCGCACCCGGGTGCTCGACGCCGACGGTGAATGGCTCTACGAACACAACGCCGAAGGCCTCGTCACGCGCGAGACCGATCCGCTGGGCAACAGCACGCAGCGCGAATGGCAGCTCGGTCGCTTGACTTCGGAGACCGATCCGCTGGGCCGGCGCACCGACTTCAGCCACGACGCGCAGGGCAAGCTGACCGGCGTGCGCGAGCCCTCCGGCGCGGTCACGCAATTCCAGTACGACTCGCAGCGCCGGCTGGCCGCGATGGCGCTGCCGACCGGCGACCGCGTGGCGCTGGAGTACGACAAGCAGCACCGCCTGATCGCCCGTACCGAACCGGATGGCACCGTCAAGCGCTACCGCTACGGTGAGCGCGGCGAGCTCCTGCGCATGGTGGACGGCGAGCGCGAAACCCGCCTCGACTACGACGATCAGCTTCGCCTCGTGACCACGCGCTTGCCGTCCGGCGCAAGGCTCGGCACGCGCTTCGACGTGCTCGGGCGCCTGCTGGAAGACACCGACCCGGACGGCAACGCCACCCGCTACGACCACGCCAGCGGCCCGCACAACCCGCGCGGCAACGTCGCCCAGAAAACGCTCGCCGATGGCACGGCGCATCGCACGGTCTACAACAGCGAAGGACTGCCCATCGAGCAGACCGACCCGCTCGGCCGCACCACGCGCACCACCTACGGCTCGTTCGACCTCGTCACCGGCACCATCGACGCTGCCGGCCACGCGACGCGCTTCGAGTACGACCACGCCACGCGGCTGACCCGCATCGTCAATGCCCTGGGCGAGGCCTGGACCTACCGCTACGACGCCGCCGGCCGCCTCGCCGCCGAGACCGACTGGGGCGGACGCACCACCGGCTACACGCGCGATGCCGCTGGCCGCCTGCTGACCAAAACGTTGCCCGATGGCGGCGCCTGGCACTACCGCTACGACCTCGCCGACCGCCTCGTCGCGGTGGACGCCGGCGACGTCACGCTGACCTATCGCTACGACGCCGCCGGCCGCCTGACCGCCGCGGCGGTGCACCACGATGCGGCCACCCACGTCACGCGCTTCCGCTACGACGGCAACGGCCGCGTGATCGAAGAAGACCAGCACGGCCAACTGCTCAAGCACATCTACGACGCCCAGGGCCAGCGCACCCTGCGCAAGACGCCGCACCGCGAAACCCGCTACGGGTACGACGCGCTGGGCGCCCTGACGCAGGTCGGCGGACTGAGCATCACGCGCGACGGGCTGGGCCGCGAAACCGGACGCCAGGCCGGCGACTTCATCGCACAGCGCCAGTACGACGCCCTCGGCCGCCTGCTGCGCCAGGCCGCCGGCCCGCGCGCCGCGTTCGAGGCCATGCAGACGGACCCGGTGCAGGCGCTCCAGCGGCTGACCCGCCAGAGCTACCGCTACGACGCCGCCGGCCAGCTCGCCCAGGTCGAGACGGACACCGACCGCTTCACCTACCAGCACGACCCGCGCGGGCAGGTGACCTCGGTCAGCAGCATCCGCCAGCCGGCCGAGCACTACACCTACAACGCGGCGCAGAACATCGCCGCCCACGGCCGGCAGGGCCCGATCGACGGCCGCCACTACCTGCCCGGCGGCCTGCCCGAGCGCGTCGGCCACACGCGCTACCGCTACGACGCCCGCGGCCGCACCATCGAAAAGACCATCGAACAGCCCGGTTTCCGCCCGAAGACGTGGGGCTACGAATGGGATGGCCTGAACCGGCTGGTGAAGGTGCACACGCCGGACAAGGGCACCTGGGCGTACCGCTACGACGCGTTCAACCGGCGGGTGGAGAAGGTCAGCACGGGCACCGGGGCGTCGGTGCGGTTCGTGTGGGATGGCTATACGGTGGCGGAGCGGTGGGGGCAGAAGCGGGACGGTTCAACGGGCACCGCCACGACATGGCACTTCGAGCCGGACAGCCACACGCCGCTCGCGCAGGAGACCGACGCGCAGCACTACGCCGTGTTCTGCAACCCCACCGGCCTGCCGCTGGAAATCTATCGCGCCACCGGCGAGAAGGTCTGGGCATCCCGATACAACCTCTGGGGGCAGGCGCTGCCGGAAGACGCGCTGCCGGACGACGAGGCGCTGGATACCAGCCTGCGCTTTGCTGGCCAATGGGCGGATGAAGAATCCGGCCTGCACTACAACCTGAATCGCTACTACGATCCGGACAGCGGCTGTTACCTCAGCATCGATCCGATTGCGATCCGGGGTGGGCACCGGACGCAGGGGTATGTGCAGAATCCTTTGTGGGAGGTGGATCCGCTGGGGTTGGCGGTGTGTCCGGCGAGGTATGCACGTTACAAGGCGCTCCGTGAGCAAGGGCTGTCTCCCGCAGAGGCGGCGAGAGAGTCGAAATTGCCGGAGCTTCCGGAAGGATATTTCTATCGAACGACCAATGGCGTTGTACAGGTTGTTCGCTCCGATATGGGCGCGCTACCCAAGCTTGGCATTACGCCTGAAGGCTATCTATACAGCCCACTTGATGTGTCAGGCCCCTATGAGCGTCCGTCGGGATATCGGAGCGGGGTTCGAGACGAGGTGTGGGAGAATGCAAAACAACAGGACGGCAACGTATATGACCCCCTAACAAATAAGGTTATGGATAAGGATGAACCTTGGGATATGGGGCATAAGCCAGGCTACGAATTCAGGAAATTCAAGGAAAAGGCTGCTGAGCGTAATTTGACGCGAGAGGAATTTCTGGATGAGCACAATAATCCTTCGCACTATCGCCCTGAGCTACCGTCGTCAAATCGCAGCCATGCGGGAGAGGACATGACTGATACTTATCTTGGAGATTGAGATGTCGGGTGTTTCGGATGTGAATAAAAAGATTGCACGGCACATCGCATCTAAATTCGGCGGCTCGCCGAAGGTCACTCGCTATTGGAGTGATGATCAAGCGATTTCGGTCGATTTGCTCGCCGCTGCTGGAAGCCCGTGCAGTGGTGTGATGTCTTACGGCACGATAGGGCTGTCGGATCATCCGGTGCGTATTAATGATGATGGCGACGAGGTTTGTGTTGAGCTGCTTGGTGCATGTGCCGATGCTGTGAAGAATTTCCCCAATGCATTGACTACCGCGGCTTTTTACACAATCAGGAACCAGTGGCATTGCGTCCATGGTGGTGTTCTGCAGAACGCTCTGGATATGTACAAGCTGTCTGTGACCATGAAGCATTTCCTGTTTACCTCTCCCTTTTTGTGGGAGGGATTCAACGGAGTGGACTTCGGTGATAAGAAAGTTCACTGGCTTCTGGCGGTGCCGATCTCAGATGCTGAGCATGCCTATTTGCGGGACCATGGTCTTGATGCGCTGGAACGCGCTTTTGAAGACCGCCAGATCGATATCTTCGATATCAATCGGGATTCGGTGTTTTGAGAGACAGATGCCCGTCCATGCATACGCGGCAGTACGAACAGGCAATTCACCCAGAAGGCCAGCCATGTTTTCCTTGTACGCCTTGCTCGGCAAAAATTCACCGCCGATGACCAATGCCTCTTTGGCCATCGACCTGAACCAATACTTCCGGAACGAAACCGATTTCTCCCTGAAGTTTGAGCGCCTGCCCTTTGCCAAACACGACACGCTTGCCCTGCGCTGGGGAGGCTGGCTGGTGCGGGTGAGCTATGAAGAGGGCGATCACGTGAAGGCGGATTCCGCCACGATACAAGCGTGGCTCGGGAAGCGCTCACCCACGGATCTCTCGACGATCGATCGACGGGTTCGGGTGGTATTCGGGGCGGACGAGGACCGGGTGTACACGAACCAGATCATCTACCTGATGGACTTCCTGCGCGAGATTGAGGATTGCGTCGTCGTCGACCCCGGGAAGCGAGACCTGCTCACCTGAGCCTGTGCTTCCCGAGGTCTCGCTCGCCGTCTAAGCAGCCTGTCGGATCGCCGCCTCGGGCTGGGCGGCATCATCCTTGTTGAGCACCGGCCGCCCAATCGCCGGCGCCGTCTCCCCGGCCTTCAACTGTGCCATGAACGCCTCGGGCTCGGCATCGCCCAGGTGCAGCGCGCCGCCAATGAACGACATATCGAAGTAATCATTCTCCAATGCAGTCTTTGCGGCCTCGTCCGAATCCATGCGGGTTGCCAGCCGCATGGCTTGCGCGAAGGTCGGTTCATCGATCAGCTTGATCGCATCGTTTTCGGCCAGGTCGATGATGGCCGCCAGCGCCTGCTTGAGCGCATCCATGTCGTCCGTGCCGTCCGCCCTGATGGCGTCGAGGCACTGGGCGAAATGCTCGGTGATGTTGTCCGGGCAGGTTTCCCTGAACCGCTTGACGACGTTGGCGGCTTCGCCGCGCACCTGGGCGTCCTGCTGGAATGTTGTCTTGGCCTCGCCGTAGATGTAATGCACGGCCTCCTGGTAGAAGGGCTTGGCGCGGGCGAGCCGCTCGTTCAGGTGCGCGACTTCCGCCTCCAGCGCCTGCATCGTGACGGGGGCGCGATTGACGAAAAGGCTGGTCACGTTGAGGAACAGCTCGCTCGGATCGGCTTCGACCTTGACGATGTGAGCGGCGATCTCCGCGGCGGTGTGGCCGATGTAGTTCAGGCCGTTGACGGCCCGCAGGTTGGCCTCGCTCAGCGTGCCGAGCAGGATGCCGTTGGGCGCGGGGTTGCCCAGTTCCTCCTTGAATTCGCGGTGGACAGTCTGCCGGATCGACTCGCCTTTTTCGCAGGCGCCGTTGGTCTGGATGACGATTTTGTGGCGCTGGCTGTTGGCCGCGACCAACTGGAGGCCCGCATCCGTGTTCACCATCAGCATGGCGGCGCCGCTGGCGTTGACGGAATGCTGCATCGCTTTGTCCAGCAGCTCGCGGTTCGGCTCGGTTCGCTGATCCTCGGGCAGCGCGTTGAATAGGTGCGTGATGACATCCGCGTCGTTCGGCAGCCCCAGTTGCTCCTGCGCATATTCCCGGATCGAGCGGGCGGTGAAGCGCGCGTTGTCGTAGACATCGGCGGGAAGCCATGCCGCCATGCTCTGCTGCAGGAGGGGCGGGTCGATTCGGGCCGACGCGGGCTGGAGGGCTTCGGTTTGAGTGACGGTCGAGGATGTCGACGCCGGCAGCGGCACGGTCCGGAAGCCGGAGGGCGCCTGGCCAAGCGAGGCCGGTTCGAGCGGCTCAGCGGATGGCTGGCGTGCCGGGCGCGGCAGGTTGCTGGTCACGTCCGAGGCGCGCTTTCTCGGAGAGCGTGGTGGCTCGTTCTGCGTCTGGATGGTGTGGTCGCCGGCGGTGGCATCGGGGGATAGCGTTGCGGGCGGTACAAACGATGGGGGGATTCGGCCTGCATCCATGTCGTGAGGGTTCCGGGTTGCGAAGAAAGGCGTGGATTCTCAGCGGTGGATGAGGGTCTTGCTGCTTGGGGGCTGCGAATGGATGGGGCCGGGGGCGAAGCCGGGGTTGCGTCGCGGGTGTCGGGGCAAGCGGGTGGTAAGGGTCGGGCGAGGGGATTGGCGTGAGGGTGGGTCGGGTGGGAAAAGATGCCTCGCCGATCTGCGAGGCGGCGTGAACGCAAGAAAGGGGGGCAGCCTGGGATGACCGGAAGCGGTTGCTTGCCCCGCTGTCGAGCTTCTCGCATGCCTTGTCTGCTCCGGATAATTTGAGTATATTGGAAATATGGAAGAAACTGATGCCATTCGTTCCCTCGCCGCCCTTGCTCACAGCCTGCGTCTGAGGGTCTTCCGGATGCTGGTGGTGGCCGGCCCGGCGGGACTGACGCCCGGCGCCATCGCCGAGCAGCTCGACGTGCCCGGCGCGACGCTGTCGTTCCACCTCAAGGAACTGATGAATGCAGCACTTGTGACGCAGGAGCGAGATGGCCGTCACCTGATCTACCGCGCCGCGTTCGACCATATGAACGGCCTGCTGGGTTTCCTGACCGAGAACTGCTGCCAGGGCGAGGCTTGCCCGGAATTCAGCGCCGCCGGCTGCAAATGCTGACGGAGATACCCATGAAGCGCTTCCTTGTACATGTCCTCGTTGACGATCTCGGCAAGCGCATTGCCTTCTATTCCCAGCGGTTCGCCGCCGAGCCCGCATGACCACCAATGTCCTGATCCTCTGCACCCACAACTCTGCGCGCAGCGTGCTGAGCGAGGGCATGCTGAACCACTGGGCGCGCAGACTCGGCAAGGATGTGCGTGCCTACAGCGCCGGCAGCGCACCCAGCGGTCGCCTGAACCCGTTTGCGCTGGAGGTGCTTGCCAACGCCGGCGTCGACACCACGGGGTATCGCAGCAAGAGCTGGGACGAGTTCGTTGCCGACGGCGCGCCGCAGATGCGCATCGTCATCACCGTCTGCGACAGCGCCGCCGCCGAGCCGTGTCCTTACTGGCCGGGCAGCCCGGTCAAGGTGCACTGGGGTTATGCCGACCCGTCCCATGCGTCCGGCGCAGACGAGGGCAAACGCCAAGCCTTTGAACTGACACGCCAGGCCATTGGCTACCGCATGCTGCAACTGCTGATGCAGCCGCTCGACACGCTGGGCAATGCCGAGCTGCAGGCATGCCTCGATCGCATCGCGCAGAACTGAACGCGATGACCGACCTGCGCCCGCGCCTGCTTGCTGAAGCCTTGGGGACCGCGTTGTTGCTGGCCGTCGTCATCGGCTCCGGCATCATGGCCGAGCGGCTGGCGGGCGGCAATGCCGCGGTGGCGCTGCTCGCCAATACGGCGGCCACGGTCGGTGGCCTGTATGTGCTGATCGAGGTTTTTGGTCCGCTCAGTGGCGGGCATTTCAATCCGGTGGTGAGCGCGGTGATGGCGGTGCGGGGCGAGTTGCCGGGCGCTGTGCTGGTCGGGTACATCGGTGCCCAGCTGGCGGGAGCGGTGCTGGGCGCATGGCTGGCGCATGCCATGTTCGACCTGCCCATCATGCAGTGGTCCACCAAGGTGCGCGGCGGTGCGGGGCAATGGATTGCCGAGGCCGTGGCAACGGCGGGCCTGCTGCTGGTGATCTTGCGGGCGCCGAGCGCACGCGCGGCGCCCATGGTGGCGAGCTATATCGGCGCCGCGTACTGGTTCACGGCATCCACGTCGTTCGCTAATCCGGCGGCGGCGGTTGGGCGCATGCTCAGCAACAGCTTTGCCGGTATCGCGCCGAGCAGTGTGCCGGCCTTCGTCATCTCGCAGTGTGTCGGGGCGGCGCTCGGGCTCATGCTGCATCGTCTGCTGGAGCCGCGTCCAACGAGGCGCAATCGCTGAAAAGCTTGCTCCTTCGCTCGCGTTGTTGTGAGCGTTCGCCATGGGGCGGCAACGGTCGATCGCATGGAGCGGCAGCCGGCGCATCACGCGACACCGACCTAGCCAGAGCGGCCGTTCACGTCACCCGCGCCGCGCTTTCACGTCAAGGCAGCGCGATGGCCCGTCAAGGCTGTCACCGACTCCGCTTGCCCTTCGCCCGATGCGCGGCTGCCTGGGCGAGTTCCTTCGCGCTGAGCACGTAGGTCGGCGTGTCCAGCAACTGCTGAATGGCCAGGTCGATGAACGCGCGCACGCGCCGGGGCTGCGCGGTGCGGCTGCCGTAGTAGAGGTGCACGCCGATGTGGTCGCTCATGTGCTGCAGCAGCAGCGGCACCAGCCGTCCGGCCCGGATGTGGGTGACTGCCGCGAGATTGGCGACCTGACCGATGACTTGCCCGGCCAGGACGGCCTGCAATTCCAGCTCGGTGTCGTTCGTGGAGAACGTGGGCGAGACGTGCCGATGCACGATCTCGCCGTCGATGTTCAGGTACCAGGGCAGCACCTGGTCCGTGGCCGGGTGCCGGAAGGCGCTGCAGCGGTGCGTCGCCAGTTCGTCCAGTGACTTCGGCGCGCCGTGCTGCTCCAGGTAAGACGGCGCCGCGCAGATCATCAACTGCACCGGGAACAGCCGGCGCGCGATCACCCCTTCGTCGGGCGAGGCGCCGATCCTGAACCCCACGTCCACCCGATCCAGCACCCAGTTGCTTTTCCCGTCGTCGAGCTGGACGTCGGGCTGCACCTGCGGGTACTGGCGGCAGAATGCATCGATTACCGGCATCAGGATCGGCGCGAACGACGACTTGGGGCCCACGATCCGCAGCGGGCCGGCGATTTCGTCCTTGGACTCGCGCGCCTGGCTCAGCGCGCGGTCGAGCGCGGCCAGGGCGGGCTGCGCGGCCTCCAGGAAGCGCTGGCCCTCGTCGGTCAGGGCCAGGCTGCGCGTGGTCCGGTGCAGCAGGCGGACACCCAGGTGCTCCTCCAGCTGCGCCAGCGCTTGGCTTGCGGCCTGAGGGGTCACGCCCTGGGCCGCGGCGGCTCGGCGGATGCTGCCGAGCTCGACGGCCTTGGCGAAGGTGGCGATGGCGCGTAACGCGTTGATGGGCATGGTCTTGACCTTTCCGCGTTCCGGGGCACAAGGTGGGTATCAAGTTTTGCTTGATTGTAGAGCAAGCATTTGCCATCTAGCGAGTTGACAGATGACTGCCTAGACTGTCGCGCATGCTTCTGTCCACTGCCATCCCCGCCGCCAGGAACACAGGCCATCGCCGGGCCGTGCGGGCACGGTTCTCGCGAGCCGGCCGATGACGGTTCCGGCCATCTCGATCATGATGACCGGCCTGCCGACGCTTCACGACCGCCCGTGCTTCCGCCCGGCTGCGGCGCAAAGGGCCGACCGCGTCGTCCACCGACATCCATCCACCATCCCGTTCATCCGCATTTGAGGACCAACACCATGCCCCATGCCGTGAAGAGCTACGCTGCCCATTCCCCCACCGGCCGCCTGGGCCTGTTCGAGTTCGACCGCCGCAGCCCGCGGCCGGACGACGTCGTCATCGAGATCCTGTACTGCGGGGTCTGCCACTCCGACGTGCACAACGTCCGCAACGACTGGGGCAGCGCGCGGTATCCGATGGTGCCCGGCCACGAAATCGTGGGCCGCGTGCTGGAGGTCGGCACCGAGGTCACGCGCTTCAAGGCCGGCGACCCTGTCGGCGTGGGCTGCATGGTCGAGTCGTGCCGCCACTGCAACGCCTGCGGAAAGGGCTGGGAACAGTACTGCGAAAACGGCGCCACCTACACCTACAACGGCACCGACCCGATCGACGGCACGCGCACCTACGGCGGCTACAGCGAGAAGATCGTCGTTGCCGAGCATTTCGTGCTCAAGATGCCCGAGGGGCTGGATCTGGCCGGCGCCGCGCCGCTGCTGTGCGCGGGCATCACGACCTACTCGCCGCTGCGCCACTGGAATGTGGGCGCCGGCAGCCAGGTGGCCATCGTCGGTCTGGGCGGCCTGGGCCACATGGGGCTGAAGCTGGCCAAGGCCATGGGCGCCGAGGTGACGCTGTTCAGCCGCTCGCCCGGCAAGGAAGCCGACGCGCGCCGCCTGGGCGCCGACCATATCGTGATCTCCACCGATGCGGCGCAGATGGCCACGGTGGCGGGGCGCTTCGACCTGATCATCGACACCGTCCCCTACCAGCATGACGTCAACCCCTACGTGCCGACGCTGGCCACCGGCGGCACCATCGTGATGGTGGGCTACCTCGGCCCGCTGGAGCCCCCGCTCAACTCGGGGCCGATGGTGTACCGCCGCAAGGCCCTGGCCGGCTCGCTGATCGGCGGCATCGCCGAGACCCAGGCGATGCTCGACTTCTGCGGCGCGCACGGCGTCACGTCGGACATCGAAGTCATCCGCATCCAGGACATCAACGAGGCCTACGAGCGCATGCTCAAGGCCGACGTGAAGTACCGCTTCGTGATCGACATGGCTTCGCTGAAGGCGGCGGCCGCGGCATGATTTCGGGCGATGCCCGGGTGCCCTTAATTTCCCACGGGCAGCCCGGGGTCGATGCCAGTCATGGCGATCGACACATCCCAGAGCCGCTGTGCAAGCAGCGGGTCTTGCGCCTGCGCGGACCGGGTGGCCCGGCCCGAGGGGCCGCGGATTCCGCACAAGCCCGTCGGGCCGTAGTAGCCGCCGGGTTGCACCGGCCCGGTGGCCGCTTGCAGCGTGGGCCACGCGCCCATCGCAGCGGTGTTGAGGAAGCGCCGGACCAGCGGCTGCAATAGCTGAAGCGCTCCCATATAGCGCACCAGGTCGGTCGCCGCCGCCCCCGGATGGCAGCCGACCGCGGTGACGGGGGACCCCGACGCGCGCAAGCGGCGATCCAGCTCAAAAAAGAAGAGCGCGTTGGCGAGCTTGCTGGCGCCGTAGCGCTTCACGCGGTTGTAGCGCGTCGCTGTGCTGAGGTCATCCCAGTCGATGCTCGCCCCGCGATGGGCAAGGCTGGACGTTACGACGACCCGCGATCCCGGCGTCTGCGCCAGCTTGGGCAGGAGCAGCGCGGTCAGCGCGAAGCCGCCCAGGTGGTTGACGCCGAGCTGCAGTTCGAAGCCTTGCGTGGTGCGCATCAGCGGCGGCATCATCACGCCGGCATTGTTGATGAGCGCGTCGATGCGCGGCGCCGTCATCGCCTGCCCGGCCGCGGCTCGCACGCTGGCCAGGTCCGCCAGATCGAGCGGCAGGAATGCCAGGTCGGCGCCCGGGTGGGTCTGCCGGATGTGTGCCATCGCCGCCTCGGCCTTCGATCGATCCCGGCACGCAAGCAGGACGCGCGCCCCGCGTGCCGCCAGCACGCGCGACGTTTCAAGGCCGAGGCCGGTATTGGCGCCGGTGACGATGAAGCCTTTGCCGGACTGGTCCGGCACGTCTGCTTCGGTAAAACCGTTCCGCGCGGACATGGTGATGTTCGACTCGGTCTGTGAACGAAGGGGTGGGGCGGCCGGCTGCATTCGCGGCGAGGCTTCGCCCGGCCCATGGATTCAGTCGCCGGCGTGGCCTGCGGCCAGGGACGGCGTGACCGCGCCCCGCGGCGTTTCGGGCTGAGGCCGCCACCAGGCCGGCGTCGCGGCCGGCCGGACAATGTCGAGCGCCGCGCCGATCATCGGCGTGACCACCTCGACGTCATGCGCCCGCGCCGCCGAGAGGATTCGCTCGAACGGCTCCTGCCAGGGATGGAGCGCCAGATCGAAGGTGCCATTGTGGATCGGCACGAGCCGCCGTCCGCGCAGATCCAGGTGGGCCTGCAGGGTCTGCTCCGGCAGCATGTGCACGTAGGACCAGCGCGGGTCGTACGCGCCGGTCTCCATCAACGTCAGGTCGAAGGGGCCGAAGCGATCCCCGATGGCCTTGAAGCCGGGGAAATAGCCGGTGTCGCCGCTGAAGAAGAGGCGCAGGTCATCGTCGATCAGCACCCACGACGCCCACAGCGTGCGGTTGCCGTCGGACAGCGTACGGCCCGAGAAATGCTGCGCGGGCGTCGCCGTGAATTGCAGACCGCCGACCGTGGTGGTCTGCCACCAGTTGAGCTGCCGCACCTTGTCCGCGGCCACGCCCCAGTCGATGAGCCGATCGCCGACGCCCAGGGGCGTGAGGAAGTGCTTCACCCGGGGCGCGAGTGCCCGGACGGTGTCGCGGTCGAGATGGTCGTAGTGGTCATGCGAGAGGATCACGCCCTCGATGTCGGGCAGGTCCGCAAGCGCGATGGGCGGCGCGTGGAAGCGCTTCGGTCCGATCCACTGCACCGGCGAGGCGCGCTTCGAGAAGACCGGGTCCGTGAGCCAGAAGCGGCCCCGCAGCTTGAGCAGCACCGTCGAGTGGCCCAGGCGGAACAGCGTGCGGTCGGGCGCCTGCAGCAGTTGGTCGCGCGTCAGGGGCTGCGTCGGCAGCGCGCGATCCGGCACCGTATCCGCCGGCCGCTTGAAGAAGAAGGTCCACATCAGGCCGAGCCCTTGCCAGAAGCCTTGCCGGGGCCTGCTGACCGCGTTGCGGAATTTGCCGTCCGGCCCGGGAGCGGCGGGCGTCTCCGAAGCGGCGAAAGGCAGAGGGGAAGCAGCGTTGCACAGCGGCATGAAAAAGGGCTCCGATGACAATGGAAAAAGCGGCGTACTCGGCCCGGCGTGCGATCGCGCTGGACGCGAAACCGCAGACGTCGCGGCGTTCTCCGTTTGACGTCCTCCGCAACGAGGCGGTATTGCGCCGCCGGGCTGGAGGGCATAACATGAGGCAGCCTCCGTTTAATATGCGGAGGTATCCTCCGTTTGTCAAGCGAAGCGCAACGCAGTGGCCGAAAAGATCACCACCAGAAAACCGAGAGCCGATGCCGAGCGCAATCGGCAACGCCTGCTGGACGTGGCGAAGACCGCATTCGCCGAGAAGGGCGTCTCCGCCAGCCTGGAAGACATCGCCCGGGAGGCCGGCGTCGGCATCGGCACGCTGTACCGCCATTTCCCGACGCGGGACGCGCTGATCGACGAGATCTACCGGGATGAAGGCAGCCGGCTGGCCGAGGCCGCGCGCCAACTGTCAGAGGACCAGCCGCCGCTGGAAGCCGTGCGGCAGTGGCTGTTGCTGTTCGTCGGCTACCTGGCGAACAAGCAGATCCGGGCGGACGTGCTCAACTGCATGACGGACTGCAGCGAAAGGCTGTGCACGTTGTCCGGCGAAGTGCTCATCGAAACCTTGGCGCAGTTGATCGAACGTGCGAAGCAGAGCGGTGCGATCGGGCTGGCGGTCGAGCCGCTCGATCTGCTGAGTGCTGTTGCCGGGGTGGCGAGTTTTGGAGCTGAGCTTGACTGGGAGGCGGGGGCGAGGCGGTTGGTTGAGGTGATGGTGGCTGGGTTGCGGGTGGGGGCGACTACCGGTGGCAAGCGTTGATGCCTGTCGAGGGGCATGCGTGATGGGATGGGCGATGCTGGGGTGTTGATGTGGGGGTGATGTTTTCCGCGCCGCGTGTTGGGTGTGAGAACGCCATGCATTGCTGCCAGGTTGAATGCGCCCCACCCGGTTCTGTCCTCTAGTCCTCTGGTGTTGTCGGCTTTGCGTTTCGTGCCGTTGTTCAGTGCTTTGCAGATCGGCAGCCGCCTTCGGCCAATTTGAGGCAGTCATTTGCGCTCGGCAGTAGGCGGTTGCGTGTCGGCATCGCCTTCTGTTGCGGTCAGGGGCGTCGTAAGAGCCCGTTTGGAAATTCAAGGATGAGCGATTCTGCGCAGTAGCAAGCCGCTCAGCGCGATATGAATCATGGCCTCCGAGACGTCCGCGCGCGGCTCGTAGTCGCGTACGAGCCGACGCCAGCGAACCATCCATCCAAAGGTGCGCTCAACCACCCAGCGGCGCGGCGGAACGGCAAAGCCCGTTTGCTGCTCGTGGCGGCGCACCACCTCAACCATGAAGTCGAAGGGTTGCGGCCTTGTCCGTCAGCGTTGTACGGTCGTATGCGCCATCGACGGCCGCGCGTGGCAGCAGCGGCTGCACAGCGGCCCATTCGACGTCCGTCATGTCGATGGGGTAACGCTCGGTCTTGCCAGCCAGCTTCGCCTCGCGTTCTCGATGTTCTTTTTCCACATCCCGTCTTTACATCACACCCGCGGGGAATTTTCAAACGGGCTCTGAGAAAACTAGAACAACGGGGGGCATCTAGCCGTGAAAATAGCGAAGCTATGGTCATGGAATTCCCCTCCGAAACAGGTCAGGCGCGGTTGTTCATCCGCTCGAACATGGCTTCGCCCAACTGGCGTGTCTGGGCCGAAACACCGACCAGGACCTCATCCTTGCCCGACTCCAGTTGTGCGAGGGCCTCGGCAGCGAATGCCTCCGCAGTGACCATCATGCGATTGGCCGTCCCGGCGCTGCGGGTGTTGCCACCCAGGCTCGTATCGACGATGGGCGGGGCGATTTCGATCACACGGATGCCGATAGCCTTCAACTGATGCCGCAGACTGAGCGTGAAGGAGTGGATAGCGGCCTTTGTGGCGCAGTAGACCGGCACATCGGCCATCGGCGAGAAGGCCAATCCCGAGCTGACATTGACGATATAGGCCTGATCTTGCCGCCTGAGCGTGGGCAGCAGCTCGGCGATCAGGTGGATTGGGGCCGTGAAGTTGATCGCCACCTCCTGGTCCAGGCTCTCCATCGACGGATTGGATGTGAAGTCGCGCTGTGCCTGAATGCCGGCATTGTTGATGACCATGTTGAGCGCAGGATGCTCCGCCTTCAGCCATTCAACCATTTCGCGGCGGCTGAGCGTGTCGGCGACGTCGCAGACGCGCGTCACCAACGCCGGCACTTCATCCGTCGCCTTCTGGAGGGCGGCCTCGTTGCGGCCGCAGATGATCACCTGATTGCTTTCGGAAAGTCGTTTGGCAAGTGCGAGGCCAATGCCGGTCGCGCCGCCGGTGACGAGGATTGTATTGGCTGTGAGTTTCATGGTCGTACGTCCTTCTATTTCAAGGAGAAGGTGCGCCGACGATGACATGGGGTATCACGGACACACCTTCGCTACCGGCAAGCCGGGCTGGGTGTCGCGGATACCCCGAGGGGAGGAGTTGCCGTTCGGTTGAACGACGACCGGGCTACCATCCGGTCAGCACTCTTTCGACACACGGCTTTTACCAAGCTTTTTGGCGGAGCACAAGAGAGAGTGATGCCAATCCTCTCGCCGCAGTGAGACGGGTTTTCCGTCTGTTTTGATCCGCAGCAAGAGATACGGCTTCACCCGACGGTCTTTTCCATTCTGGAATCAGGGTTGCCTGTGGACCTTTGCAATGACGAACAGATAGCCGTCGCTAGCCAGCGCAAGCGTGTCGGGCCACGAGAGCCGCGAATCCTGAGCTAACGTTTCATAGGCTCCATCGGCGAGGCGCCGATGTATCGCGTTATGTTCGTAGTCCGTTGCATAGAGGCGCCCCAGCACGTCAGATTCCAGTCCGTCGGAAGCGCCTGGTTTTAAGCCTTCGTCACGCACGGTGGCGGCAACCTGAGTGTCAGTCATTGTGATGTCACGAAGCGCGGACGTTGCAACGCTGTAGAGTCGCCGGCTGGCGAGTGCGCAGTAATAGAGGCATTCGCCATCAGCGCTGACAGCGATGCCGTCCGAGCCAATTCGAACTATTGGCCAGAACGTTCCCAGTATGCCTTGGCGCCCAGCACGACGGGGTTGACGTCCAGGAACGTTCGAGACGTCACCATCATCTGCGTGGTTTCGAAGAACTTCCGGAAGTGCGGCGTCTCACGGTGCGCTTTGTATGCGGCCTCATCCTTGTACATCTCGAAGACAAGGAATCGATGCGGATTGTCCTTGAACGCAACCGCATACAGTGTGTACACGCCCGGCTCCACCCGTACTGACGTGGAGGCGCTCTCTCGAAGCACCGCCTCGAATTCTGCAAGCCGCTGCGGGTCGACATCGAGTTGTGCGATACGCACGTACGGCGCGGTGGGCTGTTGCTCACCGGCCGCTGAAGTCCAGAGTCCCAAGGTTTGCATGGCTGCGTTTCCTGCTGGCTGCTGGGTTGTCTGAGCGGCACCGGCCTGTGCAACCAGGCAAGCCAGCAAGGTCAATACGATGCTGCGTAACGTAGCTCGCGGGGAGAACATTGGCGTCACAGGTTGGCTCCTCTGGTGAGTCTTTCCCAGTTGCCGTGCGCGAATTTCCGTCTGTCGTCGTCGCTTAACTCCAGCGTTGCAACGAAGCGGCGGGCATCGGCGCCAGGTCGGTATTGGTAGGGGTAATCGGTTGAAAACAGGATCCGATCCGGCCCGACCACTTCGATTGCCTGACGCAGATACGCGGGGCTGAATATGCCGCTCGCGGTCAGATAGAGGTGGCTTCGGACGTACTCAACAAAGGGGCGGGGCAGCTTCGATACTCGGTCGAGCATGATGAGGCGTTCGAGATAGAACATGACCAGTTCGCCCCAATGGCCCAGGATCACCTGCAGATTTGGATGCCGATCGAACACACCCGCTAGGACAATCCGGACGAACTGGATACCGGCCTCGTAATGCCATCCGAGCCCGAAGGTCGACAGGGCCAGATCGACCGGTGCACCAAAGCCTGCGTAGTAGGCATCGCGAACGCTCGCCTGCGGAATCTGCGGATGGATGAGCAATGGCGCGCCCAATTCGGCCGCGCAGGCAAAGGTCGGTTCGAACATTGCGTGGTCGAGATGCTTCTCACCGACGCGTCCGTAAAGGATGGCGCCCTTGAAGCCGAGCTGCTCGACACAACGCCGAAGCTCTTGCGCGGCGCTTTCAGCGTCTGCGAAGGGCAAGACCGCCAGTGCCTGAAAGCGGGATGGGTTGGCAGCGACGGTTTCGGCCAGGAGGTCATTCACACGTCGCGCCAGATCGATACCGTGATGCCCCAGGTTGTTCAGGCCTGGGGTCGTCAGCGAGAGCACTTGTACGTCGACGCCAGTTTCGTCCATCAGGGCCAGCCGTTGCTCGGCCAGGTTGGCGAGGCGCTCGCCCAGTACCCCCGTATTCAATGCGAGGGTTCCATCATCGGCGCCAGGGATGGTGTTCCACGCCTGCTTGACCGCGTCGGGCAGAACGTGCTCTTCGATGGCGACAATCTTCATGTCAGGGCTTGGTCGTGAGCTGTTTGACCACCGCTTCGCCGACGCCGTGGGCAGACGCGGGATTCTGACCGGTGATGAGGCGGCCATCCGCTACCACGTTCGCCGTCCAGTTGGGCGCGGGCTGATGCAGCGCGCCCCGTTGCTTGAGCGTCGTCGCAAGCAGGTAGGGCACGACGTTCGTGTACTTGACCTCCGCTTCCTCCTCGTCGGTAAAGGCGGCGACCTTCTTTCCGGCAACGAGATGGCTGCCGTCGGAAAGCCTCGCATTCACCAGCGCTGCCGGGCCATGGCAGACAGCGGACACGATGCCGCCGGCTTCGTAGATGGTGCGAATGACGTGCTGCACGGCCGCGCTGTCGGCGAAGTCCCACATCGTGCCGTGGCCGCCCGCGAAGAACACTGCTGAGTAGCACGACGGATCCACATCGCCAAGCACGAGCGAATGGGCAAGCGCCTCGCGGAACGTGGCGTCGCGCCAGAAGCGATTGTTGACCGGGTCCGTGAGGTCGAAGAAGTCGATGGGCGGATGGCCGCCACGGATCGATGCAATTTCGACAGGGATGCCGGCCTCGCGGAAGACCTCCAGCGGGTGTGTGAGCTCGACCATGGCAAAGCCGGTGGGCTCACCGCTGTCGCCGCGGATCGGGTGGCTCGTAACGACGCACAAAACGGGCTTGATGGTTGCGGTCACGCAGGTGCTCCTGATGTCTTGAGAGAGGCCATGTCGATGACGAAGCGATACTTCACGTCGCTCTTCAGCAGGCGTTCATAGGCTTGGTTGATCTGCTGGATGGCAATGACCTCGACATCGGAGACGATGCCGTGCTGCCCGCAGAAGTCCAGCATTTGCTGGGTTTCCGGTACGCCGCCAATGAATGAGCCCGAGATGGCGCGGCGTCCGCGCACAACGCCCCCGGCGTTCACCGGCGTGCCAAGCGGGCCCAGGTATCCCACCAGCACGAGCACGCCTTCGAGCGCCAGTGTCGGCATGTAGGGATTGATGTCGTGGTCGTAGGGCACCGTGTCGATGATCACGTCGAACCGGCCTGCCACCGCTGCCATCTGGGCCGGATCGTTCGATAGCACCACGTGATCGGCGCCCAGCCGGAAGGCATCCTCTTCCTTGCCGGGCGAGCGCGTGAACAGCGACACCTCGGCGCCGAGGGCCTTCGCCAGTTTCAACGCCATGTGGCCAAGCCCGCCCAGGCCAATCACCGCGACCTTGCTGCCAGGGCCCACATTCCAGCGATGCAGCGGCGACCACGTGGTGATGCCCGCGCACAGCAGCGGCGCCGCGCCGGCGGGATCGAGCCCATTGGGAATGGACAGCACAAACCTGTCCCGGACGACGATTGAATCCGAATAACCGCCGTAGGTCACCATGCCGTCATGCCGATCGATGCCGTTGTAGGTGAAGGTGGGGCCTTCGGAGCAATCCTGTTCCCAGCCCTTCAGGCAAGGCTGACAGTGCTGGCACGAATCGACCATGCAGCCGACGCCGACCATGTCGCCCGCCTTGAAGCGGCGGACCTTGTCGCCCACCTGCCGGACCCTGCCGATGATCTCGTGGCCCGGCACGATGGGATACGTCGTGAAGCCGCCGTGGTTGCGGGCCAGGTGCAAATCCGTGTGGCACACCCCGCAGAACAGGACGTCGATGACAACATCATCCGGCCGAGGCTGGCGCCGCTCGAAAGCGAAAGGCGCAAGCGCGTCGGCGGCCGATGACGCAGCGTAGCCGGAAGCATTCATGGTCGAAACTCCGGGGGAAGGTGTCAGGTATTGCCCGGTGCGAAGAGCAGTTGCCAGCCCGTGAAGGGGCCGAGCGGGATCACGTCCCAGCCGATGAGCCCGGCCTTGGCAAGCGGAAATTCGTTCAGTGCTGCTCGGGCAGCCTCAATCGAGTCGGCCTCGGCAATGAGAGCGACGCCCGGGCGGTCCTGACGGAAATAGAAGTCGCGCACGACGCCGCCCGTATAGAGCGTCCAGGCATGGCGTGTTTCCTCGTGCATGTGCGGCGGGTATTTCTCCAGGCTGGCGCCGGGCTGGGGAATGTCGAGGCAAAGGAATTTCATGGAAGAGGTTCCTGGGTCGAAAAATGCGGGGATCCGGAGGGCTGGCGCACGCGGCGCGGTGGCAGACGGTGCGCTTGCCTTGGGTGGGAACGATGCTACTGTGGAAGAGCAGGCGCTAGTGGCGACAGTTTTTCCCACCTTTGTAGAACTGGGGGCTACCAAGCGTGCTGCGCAAGCCGCTATGGTTGGCATGCGCGGCCGGGATGGCGTGTGACTCTTTTGATGACGGATGGACTGATGAAAACCGACATGCGAGGCCGGTTGGACGGCGTAGCGGTCTTCGTGGAAGCGGTGGAGGCGGGCGGTTTCGCGCGAGCGGCCGAGCGCCTGGCGCTATCTCGATCGGCCGTCGGCAAGGCGATTGCACGCCTGGAATCCCGCCTTGGCGTTCGGCTGTTCCATCGCACGACGCGCACGCAAAACCTGACCGAAGACGGCCAGATCTACTACGAGCGTTGCTTGCGCGCGATCGAAGAACTGCGCGCGGCCGAGTCGCTGCTGGAGTCGGGCAAGCAGGAGGTTGCGGGACGGCTGCGGATCACGATGCCGGTGCTGTTCGGTCGCTATTGCGTGGCGCCGATTCTGCTGGACTTTGCGCGCCAGCATCCCAAGCTGGAACTGGAACTGAGCTTCAGCGACAGACCCGTCGACATGATCGCCGAAGGGTTTGACCTCGGCATTCGCAATGGCGCCCTGGGCGAAGCGACCGGGCTGTGTGCGCGTCCGCTCGCCACACAGCCCAAGGTCTTGTGTGCCTCCCCCGCGTACCTCAAGGCGCGCGGTGAACCCGACACGATTGAAGCCCTGGCCGCCCATGATGTGCTGATTCACTGGCGCACGGGCCACCCCTATCCGTGGTTGCTGCCCGACGCCGATGGGCGCCTGACCGAAGTCCGGCTCGCGTCTCGCCTGCGGTTCGATGATCTGGAGGTGACCGCCGACGCGGCGGTGGCCGGCATGGGCATTACGTGGTTGCCGCATTGGCTTGTGTGCGATCGCATTCGGGCAGGGGCACTGACCGTGCTTTGGGAGGATCGGCCCGCTGCTTCCATGGATAGCCATGCCATCTGGCCTGCAACGGACTACATGCCTCTGCGTGTGCGGCTTGCCATCGACACGCTCGTTGAGAAGCTGCCGCTCGTCAGGGGCATGGAGACCCCCATCGTGCGCCCGGGCTGGCAGGCGCAGCGCGTGACGGCTGGCGGCGCTTCGTCACCGCGAGGAACGCGTCGTACGCGCTGATGCCGGCGCATTCGGAACCGGGCTGTCCGCACCATCGTCCTTCTCACAATGGTGACAAAAGCTGTCCCCACGGGTGGGTAGAGTGGCTTCACAGCGCAGGGAGATCTCGAACGTCCCTCGCGCGCCAATCCCGAGAAGGAGTTGAGCATGCCTACATTTGAACCGCTTGATCCAGGCTTTCCGGTCGCCCGCCAGGTGGATATCGACGCCGGCCCCATTGTGATGATCAACCTGTGCACCATGGTCCCTGCAGACGAAGACGCGTTCCTGGCCGCTTGGGCCGAGGACGCGCGCTTCATGAAGCTCCAGCCCGGTCTTATTTCCACGCAGTTACACCGTGCGATCGGCGACAACCCGACCTATTTCAACTATGCCGTCTTTGAGAGCGTGGTGGCATGGCGTGATGCCTTCAACCATCCCGAATTTCGCGAAAGGCTCAAGGCGCACCCACCGTCGGTGACTGCCCGCCCGCATCTCTTTGAGAAGGTCGCCGTACCGGGCCTTTGCACGGCTTAACGCTTCGGGTGGCAACACGTATGAAACGCATTCAATACAGCAGGTACGGCGGTCCGGAGTGGATGGCGGTCGACGAGTTCGAGCTCTCTGCGCCGGGCGCGGGAGAGGTGGCCGTGCGGGTCAGATTCGCTGCGGTCAATCCCATCGACTGGAAGTTGCGCAACGGGCAGATGAAGATCGTGACTGGCCGGGTTTTCCCGCGGGCAATGGGTATGGACTTCTCTGGAACCGTCATGTCTGTCGGCCCAGGCGTGATCCGCTTTCGGGCAGGAGACCCCGTATTCGGGCTCGCACGCTTCAAGGAGAGCGGCGCGTTGGGGCAGGCTGTGGTCACGAAGGAAACATTTCTCGCCAGAAAGCCGGACAACGTCTCGTTCGAGCAAGCCGCTTGTCTTGGTACACCCGGCGTCACTGCCTGGAACGGCCTGATCGACAAGGCGAAGCTCAAGGCCGGGCAACGCGTCTTCATCAACGGCTGCGCCGGTGCAGTCGGTGAGGCGGCGGTACAGATTGCGCAGCTTTTCGGCGCAGCGGTCTGGGGCAGCTGCAGTGCGCGCGACATGGATCGCGCAAGGTCTCTCGGTGTACAGCGTCTCTACGACTATCGAACGACAAACGTATCGGAGATCGCCGAGCGTTTCGATGTGGTTTACGACACGTCGGCGACGATGCCGGTGTCTGCGGGCGTTGCCATGTTGCGGCGCGGCGGAGTGTTCCTCGATTTGAATCCGGGTCCGGCCAAGCTGATGCGCGCGCTCGTCGATCGGCGGTTGAAGCCGGTGATTGGTGCGCCACGCGCGGAGATTCTCGACAGGCTATCCGCTGCCGCAGCGGAGCAGCGATTCAGGATGCCTGTGGGCGAAACGGTACCGCTGAGCCATGCGATTCAACTGATCACAGAGCTTGAGGCCGGAAGAAAGCTCGGTGGAAAGGGCCTTGTGGCCATGGAGTGAACGTGTCCAGAAGTCACCGGCTGTTTGATCTGATGCAGGTGCTTCGCCGACACCGGAGGACAGTGTCGGGGCAAGCGCTCGCGCGCGAGCTGGGCGTGTCCCTTCGGACGATCCGCCGTGATGTGGCGACCCTCCAAGGGATGGGCGCCGATATCGACGCAGAGCCGGGGGTCGGCTACATTTTGCAGCCGGGCTTTCTACTGCCACCGCTTTCGTTCACGGAAGAGGAGATTCAGGCACTGGTGATCGGCGCGCAGTGGGTCAGTCGCCAGACCGACGATACCCTCGCCCTTGCCGTAAAGAACGCGCTGGCCAAGATCTATGCGGTTCTGCCGTCGGACATGCGGTCCGCCCTGGATGACGACACGGTCTACGTGGGTCACCCGGCAAAAGCCGCAATGCCGCTCGATCTCAGTGAAGTCAGGCGCGCCTTGCGCGAGCAGCGCAAGGTGCGTATCACGCTGTCCGGGGTGCACGCGGCGGTCGCGGAGCAGGTGATCTGGCCGATCATGTTGGGCTTCGTTGACGCCAAGCGGTTTATCGCCGCCTGGTGTGAGGTGGATAGTGCATTTCGTGTGATCGGCATGGACAACATCGCCAGCGCGGAAGTCCTTGTCGACCGCTACACGCGAAACCGACGTCAGCTCGTCAAAGAGTGGCGCAGCCAGGAAGTGTTGCCGTGCAATGGCCGAAGTGCCGTTTGCTGACGGTTGCCCGGTCAGCATAGTCTCGCCACCGCAGACGCGCCGTTCTCATCGTGAAGTCGGCCGATTGAAGAATAGCGATGCTGGAGCTTGTCCTCCAGGATTGACGGGATTTCAATTACCAGTGGAACCTGGCATGCCGGGGGCCACGTAAGGGACCAGCAATTGTAGTTTCGGCTGGAGTCGTTGAGTTTGAGGCCCGATTTCGAGACGCACTACGCGTGCTTGCGCAGCAGTTCCGGATATGCCGGCGAGCCAGGCAGTTGGTCCTCATGCCGCAGAGCATCATCAGGTAGAACTGCGCGCGCCGCGCCGTCTGATACGCCTTTTTTGACATATGCTCGGCCAGGCTTCTTAGATGATTCATGTCGCAATGAGCGGCTTGCTACTGCGCAGAATCGCTCATCCTTGAATTTCCAAACGGGCTCTAAAGCGCGACTTTCTGGAAATCTGGCCGGCGCGGCACCACCAGGCTCCAGCGCTGCGTGACGAGTGTCACGCCTTCCGAATTCGTCGTCGTCACTCGCATGTCCATGAACCCGCGATCTGGACGGCTCTTGGAGGGACGTATGGCAATGACCTCGGCGCGCGCCCGCAAAACGTCTCCGGGACGCATGGGGGCATGAAACCGGATGTCCCTGAGCTCGGCCCCCACGATGGGCGTGCCGCCGAGAAGGCGCGCGTCCAGGAGCAGCCGCATCGTCACAGCCAGCGTCTGCCAGCCACTGCCGACCAGCTCTCCGAAGACCGTGTCACGTGCAGCCGTCTCATCAAGGTGCATCGGCTGCGGATCGTACTGTTCGGCAAAGGACAGGATCATGTCTCGCGTGACGGCGAACCCGCTGGTTTCGGTCAGATCCCCGACCTTGAAGTCCTCCAGATAGCGGGGCTCTCCCGGCCGCGGGTGCCTGGTGATCGCTGGCATATCCGTCTCCTTGATGTTGCCGTCCAATCTAGGCTATAGTGGCTTCAATTTTTGAAGTGAGTGAGCATGGGCTGGTCGGAAGTCGGTGAAACGGTGTGCCCTATCGCACGCACACTTGCTGTGGTCGGCGATCGCTGGACGGTCCTGATCCTGCGCGAGTTGTTTCTGGGCGTAAAACGGTTCGAGGAATTCCAGGCACAGACGGGCATGTCGTCGCATCTGCTTTCCACCCGCCTCAAGCGGCTGGAAGCTGACGGCATTGTGGTGCGGCATCTTTACAGCGACCGGCCTCCGCGGCACGAGTACCGGCTGACAAACAAGGGCCTGGATTTCTATCCCTTGCTTCTGAGCCTCAAATCCTGGGGCGAGAAATGGGGCGGCTTCAAGGCGAAGACTGCGCCTGCCTTGACCATCACCCATCGGCAGTGCGGGCACGAGACGGGTCTCAAACTCGTCTGCCCCGCATGCGATGAGCCGTTCGGGCCAAAGGATGCAACCGTCACGCTGGGAGCAAGTTTCAAAGCGGAGCGGCAGGCCCGCCGCGATGGTGCGTAATCCCAAGCCATGCCGTACCCGCGCGCATCCCAACATCCTGCTCAAAGGAGCAGCCTTCCACTGGAACAGAGGACTTGATGTTTGATACGAAGATAGCGATTGTCGTCCGTGACGATCTGGCGACCTGGCAGAAACTCAATGTCACCGCATTCCTGATGAGCGGTATCACCGGTGCGTCGCCGGAGATCATGGGCGAAGCCTATCGCGACGCGGCCGATAACACCTACCACAGCTTGTGCGTTCAGCCTGTCATCGTCCTGTCGGGCGACCAGGAAACGTTGAAAGCTGTCCACCGGCGCGCCCTGGAACGAAAGGTCCCGCATGGGCTTTATATCGAAGACATGTTCTCGACCGGGCATGACGCCGCGAACCGGGCCGTGTTTGCGGAGCACGGGCCGGACAGCGCGAGAGTCGTCGGTATCGCATTGCGCGAAGAAAAGAAGATCGTTGACAAGATCACCAAGGGCGCGCGGATGCACCCCTGATTCCAGCGTGATAACCACGTGCCCTCAGCTACAGGAAGAATAACGGCCATGAACGATGCAAGCCTGCATGAAGCCATCATCTCGTGCTTTCTTGAGCATCAGCGCCCTCCGACGGTTCGTGAGATCGCCGAGCGTTTCAACCGGGATGAAGCGCAGGTGCGACAGGCTTTGCGCGCACTCGCTGACAATCACGGCGTCGTACTTCATCCCCATTCCGATGAGGTCTGGATCGCCCATCCGTTTTCGGCAGCGCCCACGACCTGTGTGGTGAAGTCAGGCAACCGCAAATGGTGGGGGAACTGCGCCTGGTGCGCCTTGGGCTTGGTGCATTTGGCCGGTGGATCGGCCACCATCGAGACAAGAATCGGTGCGATCGACGACCACGTCATCATCAGGATCGAGAACGGCAGGCTGCTCGACACGGATTATGTTGTGCATTTTCCGATACCGATGAAGCACGCCTGGGATAACGTCATCTACACATGCTCGGTTCAGTTGCTATTCCGCGATGAAGCCCAAGTGGACGAATGGTGTGCATCCAGAGGCATTCCGAAGGGGGACGTGCGTCCTATCGAGCAGGTTTGGAACTTTGCCGTTGAATGGTATGCACGCCATGCCGATGCAGACTGGACCAAGTGGTCGGTACGGGAAGCGATTGAATTATTCGCACGCCATCATTTGAGCGGCCCCGTCTGGACGATTGCGGCCGAAGCGGCCCGGTTCTAGCGGTACCGGGCAAGACGCAGCGGACGGTTGCGCCGCCCCCATCTTCAGCCAGACCGGCTTGCCGGGCCGGCGCGAACAGGGTTGGGACTGGACGCGCGGCATGCGGATGTGGCGCGTCATGCCTGGTAGCGGTGTGCGCAAGCGAGACCGCCCTTCAACGCGCGTCGAGCGCTGTTACGCAGCCTCGGCGCATGGCGGGCGTTCACGCGGTGGCATGGGTGTCTGCCGATGGCCCGGCGGCTGCGGCCTTGATATGCCGCAGCAGGTTGTCGACATCATCGGCCGTGGTGGCGAAGGACGTCACAAAGCGCACCACGTTCGGCTCCCAGCGATCGTGATAAAAGCGGAATCCCGCCTGGAGCAGGTTTTCAATGACGGTCGAGGGGAGGCGGCAGAAGACGATGTTGGCTTCCGTGGCGCCCAGCACGCTGGCCCCATGCATCCCTTCAAGGCCACGGGCCAGGCGCAGGGCCATGTCGTTTGCCTGGCGTGCGTTGCGCAACCAGAGATCGTTGGCCAGGTAGGCTTCGATCTGGGCCGACAGAAAACGCATCTTCGAGAACAGATGGCCGGCCCGCTTGCGGCGGTAGCCCATCTCGGCCGCGAGCGACAGGTCAAACAGCACAATGGCTTCCGCCGCGACGACGCCATTCTTGGTCGCGCCGAACGACAGCGCATCGACGCCCGCTTTCCATGTCATGGCGGCGGGCGAGCAGCCCAGGGAAACCAGCGCGTTGGCAAAGCGCGAGCCATCCATCTGCAGCTTGATGCGGGCGTCCTTGCAGAGCTGTCCGATCGCTTCGATCTCATTCAGCGTGTAGAGGCTCCCGACTTCCGTCGCTTGCGTCAGGCTGACGCAAGCGGGCTGGGTGGAATGCACGTCGCCCACCTTCACGCGGGTGGCGGCGCGAAGCTTCTCCACATCGATCTTGGCGGATGGCCCATCCACTGCGACCAGTTTCGCGCCGTTCGTATAGAACTCGGGGGCACCGCACTCGTCGTTGTTGATGTGGCTTGACGGGTGGCAGTACACGTTGCCCCAGGGCGGCGTCATCGCGCCCAGGCAGAGTGCATTGGCCGCGGTGCCGGTCGGGACCAGGAAGACTTTGACTTCGCGCTCGAACAGCTCGCTCAGCGTTTGCTCGACCCGGGCGGTGCAGTCATCCGCGCCGTACGGGGCCGCCTGACCGGAATTGGCGGCAAGGATGGCATCGAGCACCTCGGGCGACGCGCCTTCGATGTTGTCGCTGGTAAAGCCCAGGGCGGGTGTTCGGGTGGTCGGCATCGGATCGCGGTTCACTGTGGTTTCCTCATCGGGGCCGGGAACTTGCTGTCCCGGACCGACGCATCGTATTTGGACCCGGGGCGATGCCGCTTGTAAAAAATTGACCGATCGCCCTGACCGGCCTTGGGCGGCCGGTCATTGTCGCGCCAGTCGCGGAAAGCCGGTACGAAGCGCGCAGGCCGGCGGCGGATTGTGCGGGCCGGAGACGAAAGGACTAGGGGGGCGGCCTAGGACTGATAGTGCGAAGGCGCCACCCCGAAGGCCTGCCGGAACGCCCGATTGAAGTGGCTTTGGTCGTAGAACCCGACTTCTTGCGCGACCTCGGCGATCGCCTTGGAGCGACTCGACAACAGCGAACAGGCCTGCTCCAGGCGCAGGCGGACTAGCCACGCGTGCGGCGTCATCCCCACGGTCTGCTTGAACTGCTTGAGAAACTGGAAGCGGCCCAGGGCACATAGGGATGCCAGATCGTCCAGCGTGATCCTTTCACCGGCGTGGGCGAAGCAATAGTCCCTGACCCGTTGCCATTGCGCCGGCGAGAGCGCGCCCTTGGTGTGCTCCGGAATGAGCGCGCGCGATTGCTTGAGTAAAAATGCCAGCAGGGCCAGCCATTCCGACTGCACTTGGAGCGTGCTGGCGCCGCTGTGTTGCATGGCGTCGTGCAGGCGGAGCAGGTGGCCGGCCAGTGCCGGATCCTCGAGCAAGGTCGCGGCGAGTTCCGGCTCATGATCCGTGCCGCTGATGTCCTGGGCCAGATTCGCCAAGAGTGCTTGCGAGAGCCGGAACGTCTTGAGTGTGTATGCGCCGTCACCTTCCGCCACGCCGTCATGGATTTCGCCGGGCGGCATCAGGGAGATACACCCGGGGCCGAGCAAGACGGTCTTGCCCTTGAAGCGCTGGCGTTGCACGCCGGCGGTGACCAGCCCGACATGGAAATCCAGGTGGAAATGCCGCTCGAAACTGAATTGCGAGAAGCGACCCGCGCTCAGCACCAGGCCGGGCACGTCGGCGACTTGCTGGTACTGGACAGAATCGGCCATGGGAAGGGCGCGGCGGCACGTTGACGACTTCGGGAAGCAGTATATCGCCGCTCGCCTGGAAGGGGCCCGGTGGTGTCGAACGACTGCGTCCGGATGACCGCAGCCCGACGCGGCCGGCGCCGGCGAAGAAAAAAAAGCGCGGCCGAAGCCGCGCCGGGTGTGGCTCGCCGGTTGCGCCTATCGCTGGCTCACCGTGGTCTGCGGCGCCGGCGGGTCGCCCCATCCGCCGCCCAGTGCCTTCACCAGCCCCACCGTCGCATTCACGCGCCCGCCGGCCAGCTGCACCGCCACGCGCTGCGTCGACAGCATGTTGCGTTCGGCATCGATCACGTCGAGGTAGTTGACCGAGCCCGCGTTGTAGCGCGTGCGCGAGAGCTGCGCGGCGCGCGTGGAGGCGCGCACGGCGTCGTCCTGCACCTTGGACTGGTCGGCCAGCAGGCGCAGGTCGGAGAGGTTGTCTTCCACCTCGCGGAAGGCCACCAGCACGGCCTCGCGGTAGTTGGCGACGTTTTCCTCGTAGGCGGCGCGGGCCTGCTTGACGCCGGCGCTGCGCGCGCCGCCGTCGAAGATCGGCAGCGACAGCGCGGTGCCCACCAGCGGCCCGAGGAGCCAGGTGCGGCTGCTCCACTTGAGCAGATCGCCGATGTCGTGCGACTCGAAGCCGAAGCCGCCCGTGAGCTGCAGTTGCGGGAAGAACGCCGCGCGCGCCACGCCGATGCGCGCATTGGCGGCGGCCATCGCGCGCTCGGCGGCGGCCACGTCGGGGCGGCGCTCCAGCAGGGCGGAGGGCAGGCCGGGCGGCACGCGCACGTTGGCCGCCTGCAGCGGGTCGGCGCCCAAGGTGAAGCCCGAGGGCGCCTTGCCCAGCAGGGTCGCCAGCGCGTGCTCCAGCAAGGCGCGGCGGCGCGCCACATCGAGGCGGTCCGAGCGGGCGGTGGCCAGTTCGGCATCGGCGCGGGCGACGTCCAGCTCGCCGATGTCGCCGGTGCTGAAGCGGCGCTGCACCAGCTTGAGCGCCTCTTCGCGGCCGACCACGGTGCGGGCGAGCAGGGCTTCTTCGGCGTCGAGCGTGCGCAGGCTGAAGTAGGTCTGCGCCACGTCGGCCTGCAGCGACAGGCGGGCCGCGCGGTAGAGCGCTTCCACGCGCTCGGCGTCGGCATCGGCGGCGTTCACGCTGTTGCGCACGCGGCCGAACAGGTCGGCCTCATACGAGACGGTGGCCTGCGCGCGCCAGTAGGTCTGCGGCTGTACCGGTGCACCGACCGGCAGCCCCGCCGATGCCGCGGAGGCGCGCTGGCGTGTCGGGCCGAAGCCCGCATCCAGTTCGGGGAAGAGCGCCGCGCGGTTGGATTGCACGATGGCCCGGGCCTGGCTGACGCGCGCGGCGGCGGCGGCCAGCGTGGGGCTGGCCTCGCCGGCCTGGGCTTCCAGGCTGTCGAGCGTGGCGTCGTTGAACAGCTTCCACCACGCGCCGTCGGTCGGCATGGAGGGCTCGGCAGTCTTCCACTTGCCTTGCTCGCCGGCGGCCAGCGGCGCATCGGCGCCCTGGGCGGCTTCCTTGAAGGCGGTCGGGGTGCCGACGTCCGGTTTTTCGTAGGTCGGCGCCAGCGAGCAGGCCGCGAGGAACAGCGCGGCGGCCAGCGCCAGCGGGGTCCAGCGGCCCGGCCGCGCGGGCCCGCCCTGTTGTTGTTTGAGCGCGTTCATGTCGATTCGGGATGCATGATTAGTGTTGGCCGGAGGGCAGCGGCAGGGCCGTGCCGCCGGCGTCCGGATCCAGGTCGGGGGCGTCTTCCGAGCGCTGGCGGCGGCGCGAGGCCAGCGTGCGCAGCACCACGTAGAACACCGGCGTGAGGAACAGGCCGAACAGCGTCACGCCCAGCATCCCCGCGAACACGGCCACGCCCATGGCATGGCGCATCTCCGCGCCGGCGCCGGTCGACATCACCAGGGGCACCACGCCCATGATGAAGGCGATCGACGTCATCAGGATCGGGCGCAGACGCAGGCGGCAGGCCTCGATGGCGGCTTCCACGATCGAGCGCCCCTGCAGCTCCAGCTCCCGCGCAAATTCGACGATCAGGATCGCGTTCTTGCACGCCAGCCCCACCAGCACCACCAGGCCGATCTGCGTGAAGATGTTGTTGTCGCCGTGCGAGATCCACACGCCCAGCATGGCGGCGAACAGGCTCATCGGCACGATCAGGATCACCGCCAGCGGCAGTGTCAGGCTCTCGTACTGCGCGGCCAGCACCAGGAACACCAGCAGCACGCACAGCGGGAAGATCCACACGGCGGAGTTGCCGGCCAGGATCTGCTGATACGTCAGGTCCGTCCATTCGAAGCGCACGCCCTTGGGCAGCACCTCGCGCGCGATGCGCTCGGCCGCGGCCTGGGCCTGGCCCGACGAGTAGCCCGGCGCCGGGCCGCCGTTGATGTCGGCGGCGGTGTAGCCGTTGTAGCGCACCACCATGTCGGGCCCGAAGCCTTGCGACACGCGCAGCAGGGAGGACAGGGGCACCATGTCGCCATCGGTGTTGCGGGTCTTGAGTTGCAGGATGTCTTCGGCGTGGGCGCGGAACGGCGCATCGGCCTGGACCTTCACCTGGTAGGTGCGGCCGAACCGGTTGAAGTCGTTCACGTACAGCGAGCCCAGGTAGATCTGCATGGTGTCGAACACATCCGTGACCGGCACGCCCAGCTGCTTGGCCTTGACGCGGTCCAGGTCGGCGTTGAGCTGCGGCACGTTGATCTGGTAGCTCGAGAACGACGGGCCCAGCTCCGGCGTCTGGCGCGCCTTCTGCATGAAGGCCTGCGAGGCGGCGAAGAGCTGCTCGTAGCCGACCGAGCCGCGGTCTTCCAGCTGCATCTTGAAGCCGCCCACCGTGCCGAGGCCCTGCACCGGCGGCGGCGGGAACACGGCGATGAACGCATCCTTGATGGCGCCGTACTGCTGGTTCAGCTGGCCGGCGATGGCGCCGCCCGACAGGTTGGGCGTCTTGCGCTGGTCGAACGGCTTGAGCGTGACGAACACGATGCCGGCGCTCGGGCTGTTGGTGAAGCCGTTGATCGACAGGCCCGGGAAGGCCACGGCGCTTTCCACGCCGGGGTGCTTCAGGGCGATGTCCGACATGCGGCGGATCACGTCCTCGGTGCGGTCCAGCGAGGCGCCGTCGGGCAGCTGCGCGAAGCTCACCAGGTACTGCTTGTCCTGCATCGGCACGAAGCCGCCCGGCACGCGGTTGAACAGCAGCGCGGTCAGGCCGATCAGCGCCAGATAGATGCCCAGCATGACGGCCTTGCGGCCGATCACGCGCGATGTGCTGCGGCCATACGATTCCGACGCGGCACCGAACACGCGGTTGAACGGGCGGAAGATCCAACCCAGGCCGCGTTCCATCACACGCGCCAGCAGGTCCTTCGGCGCGTCATGGCTCTTGAGCAGCAGCGCGGCCAGCGCCGGCGACAGCGTGAGCGAGTTGAACGCGGAGATGACCGTCGAGATCGAGATCGTCAGCGCGAACTGCTTGTAGAACTGGCCGGTCAGGCCCGTCATGAAGGCCAGCGGCACGAACACGGCGATCAGCGTCAGCGCGATGGCGATGATGGGGCCGCTCACCTCGCGCATGGCCTTGTAGGTGGCCTCGCGCGGCGACAGCCCGTCGGCGATGTTGCGCTCGACGTTCTCCACCACCACGATGGCGTCATCCACCACGATCCCGATCGCCAGCACCAGCCCGAACAGCGACAGCGCGTTGATCGAGAAGCCGAACATCAGCATCAGCCCGAACGTGCCGATGATGGACACCGGCACCGCCAGCAGCGGAATGATCGACGCGCGCCAGGTCTGCAGGAACAGGATCACCACCAGCACCACCAGCGCCACCGCTTCGAGCAGCGTGTGCGTGACCGCCTCGATGCTTGAGCGGACGAACTGCGTCGGGTCATAGACGATGCGGTAGTCCACGCCTTCGGGAAAGTCTTCCTTCAGCTCGGCCATCGTCTTGCGCACGTCGTCCGAGATCTGCAGCGCGTTGGAGCCCGGCGCCTGGAAGATCGGAATGGCCACCGCCTGCTTGTTGTCCAGCAGCGAGCGCAGGCCGTATTCCGATGCGGCCAGCTCGATGCGGGCCACGTCGCGCAGGGTGGTCACCGCGCCGTTGGGCGAGCTCTTGAGGATGATGTCGCCGAATTCCTGCTCGGTCTTCAGGCGCCCCTGCGCATTGACGGACAACTGCAGGTCCGTGCCCGGCAGCGACGGCGAGCCGCCGATCACGCCGGCCGCCACCTGCACGTTCTGGTCGCGGATGGCGCGCACCACTTCATTGGCGGTCAGGCCGCGCTCGGCCACCTTGTTCGGGTCGAGCCACACGCGCATCGAGTAGTCGCCCGAGCCGAACAGCTGCACCTGGCCCACGCCGTTGATGCGTGCCAGGCGGTCCTTGACGTTGAGCACCGCGTAGTTGCGCAGGTACGTCATGTCGTAGCGGTCGTTGGGCGACAGCAGGTGGACCACCATCGTCAGGTCGGGGCTGCTCTTGATGGTGGTCACGCCCAGGCGCTGCACCACGTCGGGCAGGCGCGGCATGGCTTGCGAGACGCGGTTCTGCACCAACTGCTGGGCCTTGTCCGGGTCGGTGCCCAGCTTGAAGGTCACTGTCACGGTCAGGTTGCCGTCGCTGTTGGCCTGCGACTGCATGTAGAGCATGTTCTCGACGCCGTTGATCTGCTCTTCGAGCGGCGAGGCGACGGTTTCGGCGATCACCTTGGGGTTGGCGCCCGGAAACTGCGCGCGCACCACCACCGAAGGCGGCACGACCTCGGGGTACTCCGAGATCGGCAATCGCCAGATCGAGATGATCCCGATCAGCAGGATCAGCGTGGAAAGCACCCCGGCGAAGATGGGGCGGTCCACGAAGAATTTGGAGAAGTTCATGGCGTTGGGCGATGAGGTTCGGCCGTGCGTGCGCGATCAGGCACGGTCGGCCGGGAGGCGTTGCGCGGCGGCGGTCTTGGCGTTCGCGGGCTTGGGCTGCGGCGTGGCCTTGGCGGCCGGGGCGGCGGCGGACGACGGCGCAGCGGCTTCGGCGGTGTTGCCGGCATCGGGCTGCGGCGGCGTGCCGGGGCGTGCCGCGCGCTTGGCCACCAGGCTTTCCATGGTCACCGCGTTGGGGGCCACGGGGTCGCCCGGGCGCACGCGCTGGATGCCGTTGACGACGATGCGCTCGCCCACCTTCAGGCCGGCCTTCACCACGCGCAGGCCGTCCGCCGACGCGCCCAGCGTGACGGGGCGGTAGCTGGTCTTGTTGGCGGCGTCGACCACCAGCACGAACTTCTTGTCCTGGTCGGTGCCGATCGCCTTGTCGCTGATCAGGACGGCATCGTGCGGCGCGCCGCTGCCCATCTTCACGCGGGCGTACAGGCCCGGCGTGAGGCGGCCGTCGGCGTTGTCCACCGTGGCGCGCACGCGGATGGTGCCCGAGCGCACGTCGAGCCGGTTGTCGACCGACTGGATCGTGCCTTCGCGCGTGTAGCCGTCTTCATTGGCCAGGCCGATATAGACCGGCGTCCTGGCGCCCTGGGCGCTGTTGGCGGAGAAGCGCAGATAGGTCTGCTCGTCCGCATCGAACGCCACGTACATCGGCGAGACCGACACCAGCGTGGTCAGCACCGGCGCGGCGCCGCCCGTGGCGACCACGTTGCCGACGGTGATCTCGGCGCGCGACACGCGGCCCGCGATCGGCGCCACGATGCGCGTGTACTCCAGGTTCAGCTTGGCCGCATCCAGCGCGGCGGCGGCGCCTTGCAGGTTGGCCTGCGCCTCGCGCGCGGCGTTTTCCTTCTCTTCGAACTCGCGGCGGGCGATGGCGTTGTCGGCCACCAGCTTCTGCGCGCGCTCCAGCTCCGACGCGGTGTAGGCCACGCGCGACTTGGCGGCCGTCAGCGCGGCTTGCGTGCGGGCCACTTCGGCGGCGTAGGGGCGCGGATCGATGGTGAACAGCGGGTCGCCCTTCCTGACGATGCTGCCGTCCTTGAAGTGGACCGCGGTGATGGTGCCGCCCACCAGCGGGCGCACCTCGACGCGCTCGACGGCTTCCAGGCGGCCGGAGAACTCGTCCCAGTCGGTGACGTTGCGCGCGATGGCCGGGGCGACATCCACCGGCATGGCGGCCGGCGCGGCCGGTTGCTGCGAGGCGCCGGCAGTGGGGGCGAGACCGTAGATGCCCACGGCCGCAACGCCGACCACGGCGGCGACCGACAAGGCGAGGGTGCGTTTTGACAGGCTCATGATGACTCTCGATTCGTTGGGGATCAGCAAAGAAGAAAGCGGGAACAGCGTGCGGCCGCGGCATGGCTGGCATGCGCGCGGCGGCGTACTCCGTTTGTTGTCATGGGGATATCAGCCAGGCGTCTCCCAGGTCGTGCCGGATCGGAGCGGCGCGGCCTGGGTCGCAGGTCTACCGTGCTCCGGGATTGGAATACAGCGTCAGTCGTCGATCAAGCGCTCGCAACCGCATGCCGTGTTGAGGACCATTCATCAAAGGCCGGCGTTTGCCGGGCCGGGTTCCGGGGGGCCGGGCGCTCGTCGCCGTGTCAGCCTGGCAGTTCATCGGCCGTGCCGGCCGTGGCGGCGCGGCGCCTCCGGCGCTTGCGCGGGCCGGCCGGGCGGGTCAGGCCCAGGTGCCAGCGCAGGAAACAGGTGATCTCGTCCAGCGCCGCCCGGTCGGTGGCGATGGAGTCGTGGCAGGCATCGGCCACGCGCAGGACCTGGGTGGCCACGCCTGCCTCGATCAGGGCGCTGGCGTAGCGTTCGGCTTCGGTGCGCAGCAGGTCTTGCGGCGCGGTCAGCAGCAGGGCGGGCGGCAGGCCATGCAGGCGGCGTGATTCCACCGGCGCGGCGTACGGGTGCACGCGCTCGGTGGGGCGCGGCAGGTACTGCCGGTAGCAGGCGGCGCAGGCCTCGGCCGAGTTGTCCGCGTCGGCCAGCCGGTCCGGGCGCACGCGCGCCATGGTCGGGTCGAGCATCGGCGCGATCAGCACCTGCGCGCGCAGGCCGGGGCCGCCGCGGTCGCGCGCGATCATGGCCAGCGCGGCGGACAGGTTGCCGCCCGCATCGTGCCCGGCCACCGCCAGCCGGCGGCGGTCGATGCCCCAGGTGGCGGCGTGCTCGGCCATGCAGCACAGCGCGGCGTAGACGTCTTCCGGCGCGGCGGGAAAGGGCGCCGCCGGCGCAAGCGAATAGCCGACCGTCACCACCACCGCCGGCAGCGTGGCGGCCAGATGCCGGGCCGACACGTCGGCATCGTCGATGCAGCCGCCGACGAATCCGCCGCCATGCAGGTAGAGCACGCCCGGCTGGCGCAGCGGCACGGCACCGTCATCGGCGCGGCGCTCGGGGCGGAAGACGCGCAGGCGGATGCGGCTGGCGTAGCCCTGCGTCCAGTAGTCCGCCGCGCTGACGGCACGCGGCGGCGTGTTCGCCTCTGCGGTTGCCGGGGCGCCGGTCCCGGGGCCGGGCTGATCGGCTGCCGCGACGCGCAATGCGCCGGCGGGCACGACGTCCGGCACGCCGGCAAGCGGGCGCCGTGGTGCGGCGCGCGTGCCGGTGTCCGCGGCGGCGGCCGGCGCATGCTCCGAAACAACGAGGCGAGGTGGCGAAGAACCCATGATGGCAAGCGGGGCATGCCTTGGCGGCGTACCCGGTGATCGATGGGCTGAATTCTGGCGACGCGTCGCACGCGGATAAATGCCTATAATCGGACATCACTATTAGCGGCAACCGAACAATCAAGGTTTTCCGGTTGTGCTAAAAATAAGCCTCGTCCTTTTGCCCGTCTGCTGCGCCGCGATCATCCGCGGCGCCGGATCGCGCGCGCCGGACCTCTCTTTCCAGGAATCGATTCGCGCAGGCGGTCTTGCGCCGATCGGGCCATCTTCAGGAGCCGCAGATGGATCGCTTGCAAGCCATGCAGGTTTTCACGCGCGTGGTGGAAGCCAGCAGTTTCACCAAGGCTGCGGATAACCTGCAGTTGCCGCGCGCCACCGTCACCAATCTCGTGCAGAGCCTCGAGGCCCATCTCGGCGTGCGCCTGCTGCACCGGACCACCCGGCGCGTCAACGTCACCGCCGATGGCGCCGCCTACTACGAGCGCTGCGTGCGCATCCTGGGCGACCTCGAAGAGACCGAGGCCGCCTTCTCGCAGAGCGCGTCGGGGGCGCGGGGCACGCTGCGCATCGACGTGCCCGGCTCGATCGGCAAACGGCTGCTGGTGCCGCGCATCCGCGACTTCCACGACGCCTATCCCGGCCTGCAGCTGGAGATCGGCATGAGCGACCGCACCGTCGACCTGGTCCAGGAAGGCGTGGACTGCGCCGTGCGCGTCGGCGAGCTGCAGGACTCCACCCTGGTCGCGCGCCGCATCGGCCAGCTGTCGATGGTCAACTGCGCCTCGCCGGACTACCTCGAGCGATACGGCACGCCCCGTTCGCTGGAGGATCTGCAGGACCACATCGCGGTGAACTACTTCTCGCCGCGCAACGGCCGCCGCATGGACTGGGATTTCGTCATCGATGGCCAGAAGCAGATCCACAAGGTGCGCAGCCTGGTGTCGGTCAACGACGCGGAATCGGCCATGGCCTGCGCGCTGCACGGGCTGGGCCTGCTGCAGACGGCGCGGCTCCTGGCCTATGAGCACCTGCAATCGGGGCAACTGGTGGAGGTGCTGCCCGATCACATCTCCGAGCCGCTGCCGGTGTCGGTCATCTACCCGCACAACCGCCACCTGTCGCCCAAGGTGCGGGTGTTCGTGGACTGGGTGGCGATGCTGTTCGCCGATCACCCGTGCCTGCGGCTGAAGGAGCCGCTGCCGCTGCGGCGGGTGGCCGACGCCGCCTGAACCGGTCGCGGCGGCATCCCCGGGGGCGGCGTGGTCCTTTCCGGCCGCGCCGCCCTTGTCATTTCCATTTCCGCCCCGGCGCCGGTCGGCGTATCGTGGGAAGCATGCCGACCCTCCTGTTCACGTTCGATGCGAGTCTGACGCCGCTTCTGCCGGTCGCCCAGCGCGAGCGGCCCGCTGCGCGCGCATGGCCCGAGGGGGCCACGCTCAAACACGCCATCGAGACCTTCGGCGTGCCGCATACCGAGGTCGGCGCGGTCCAGGTGGATGGCCATGCGGCGCTGCTCGATGCGCTGCTCCCCGCGCGCGGCGCGGTGGCGGTGGCCGGCGTGCGGGCCGCCTTGCCGGACGCGCCGCTGCACTTCCTGTGCGACGCCCACCTGGGCGCCACGGCGCGCCTGCTGCGCATGGCCGGCTTCGACACCGCGTACGACAACAACTACGCCGATGCCACCATCGAAGCGCTGGCCGATACCGAAGACTGGATCGTGCTCAGTCGCGACCGGGAGCTGCTCAAGCGGCGCGGCATCCGGCGCGGCGCCTTCATCCGCGCGCGCGAGCCGCAGGCGCAGATGCGCGAGATCGTGGCGCGCTTCAGGCTGGCCGAAGCGGCGCGGCCGTTTTCGCGCTGCCTGGAATGCAATGCGCCGCTGCGGCTGCTGTCCGCCGAAGAAGCGGCCGCCAGCGTGCCGCCGCGCGTGCGCGAGCGTCAGCATCTGTTCAGCACGTGCGACGTGTGCCGGCGCGTGTACTGGCCCGGTTCGCACTGGGCGCGCATGAATACCTCGCTGGCCCGCATGCTCGCGCCGCATCCCGATGGCGCGGCCGAAGCCGACGCGGTGCAGGGGCCGCTGCGGCATGGCGGTGTCCGCCTGTAAGCCGCGCCGGCGCGCCATGGCAAACCGCCGCGCAAGCGCGCGGCGGCCGCAGCACCGGGAGGCGGCGGGCTTGCCGCTTCCCGATTCACCTCACTTGAGACGCAGCTTCAGTGTTTCGCTGGCCTGATGCAGGGCGGCGCGCGTCGCCGGCAAACCGCTCAGCGCGTTGAGCAGGCCGAAGTCGTGGATCATGCCGTTGTAGCGCGTCGCCACCACGGTCACGCCGGCGGCATCGAGCTTGCGCGCATAGGCTTCGCCTTCGTCACGCAGCACGTCCTTCTCGGCGGTCTGCACCAGCGCGGGCGGCAGGCCCTTCAACTGCCCGGGCGTCGCCAGCAGCGGCGAGGCGGTGATCTCCTGGCGCTGCGCCGGATTGGCGGTGTAGGCATCCCAGAACCACTTCATCATCGGCCGGGTCAGGAAATGGCCTTCGGCGAATGCGTCGTACGACGCGTTCTCGAAGCTGGCGTTGGTGACCGGCCAGAACAGCACCTGCGCGCGCAGGGCGGGCGCGCCGCGCGTCTTGGCCATCAGCGCCACCACGGCTGCCATGTTGCCGCCCACGCTGTTGCCCACCACCGCCAGCCGCGTGCCGTCCACGTTGATCTGCGCCCCGTTTTCCGCGACCCACCGGGTGGCTGCGTAGGCTTCATTGATGGCGACCGGATAGCGCGCCTCGGGCGAGGGCGTGTAGTTCACGAACACGGCCACCGCGCCGGAGTCGGCCACGAGGTCGCGCACGAAGCGCTCGTGCGTGGGGAAGTCGCCCAGGATCCAGCCGCCGCCGTGGAAGAACATGAAGGCGGGCAGCTCGCCTTTGGCGCCCGCCGGCCGCACGATGGTCAGGCGGATCGGCTTGCCGTCCACGTTGATGGTCTTCTCGCTGACGTCGGCCGGCGGCAGCGGCACCTTGGGCGCGGCCTGTGCGCCGACCAGCACGGCGCGCGCCTCGGCAGGCGACAGCGTTTCGAGCGGCTTGCCGCCGCCGGCGGCGAGCGCGTCCAGGAACGCCTGGGTGTTGCGTTCCACGCCCGGGCTGCCCGCGGCAAGGGCGGCACCGGTGGCGACGGCCAGCAGCGAGCCGGCAACGAACTTGGCAATGCGGTTCACGGCGAAATCTCCAGAGAGGTGGATGAGCGGTGTCGGGGTGGCCGGATCAGACCAGGCTCAGGCGCACGTCGATGTTGCCGCGCGTGGCGTTGGAGTACGGGCACACGATGTGGGCGCGCTCGATCAGCGCCTGGGCTTCGGCGCGGTCCATGCCGGGCAGGCTGATCGCCAGGTCCACCTCGATGCCGAAACCGTTCGGAATCGCGCCGATGCCCACCGAGCCCTGCACGCTCGTGTCGGCGGGCAGGCGCAGCTTGTCGCGCGCGGCGACGAACTTCATCGCGCCCAGGAAGCAGGCGCTGTAGCCGGCTGCGAACAGCTGCTCGGGGTTGGTGCCTTCGCCGCCGGCGCCGCCCAGCTCGCGGGGCGTGGCGAGGCGGACATCCAGCCGGCCGTCATCGGTGGCGGCGCGGCCGTCGCGGCCGCCGGTGGCATTGACGTGGGCACGATAGAGGATGGTTTCGATCGACATGGCGGTTCTCCTGTAGAGGGGTGGGATGCCTGCGCACGGATGTCTTGGGCCGGGCGCAGGCGCTGAAATATTGTTCGCTATTAAATAGCGTGCAATATATTTGGGTTAAAAAATGCGGGTGCTTGCGGCACCCGCCCGTTCCGGCATCAGGCCGCGTTCTTGAAGAGCCGCGTCCTCATGCCGGTCAACTGCGTACGCAAGGCTTCCAGCTCGGCCGGCACGCATTCCATGGCGGCGGCCACGCAGCCGGGCACGTCCTTGGCGCGATGCTTCAGGCGCTGGCCTTCGGCCGTCAGCGAAACGATCACCTGCCGCTCATCGGCATCCGAGCGCTGGCGACCGATCAGGCCCGCCGCCTCCAGCCGCTTGAGCATGGGCGTGAGCGTGGGCGAATCGAGAAACAGCCGCTCGCCGATCTCCGACACCGTCAGCGCGTCGCGCTCCCACAGCACCAGCATCACCAGGTATTGCGGGTACGTGAGGCCCAGCGGCTTGAGCAGGCCGCGATACACCTTGTTCAGGCCGATCATGGTCGAGTACAGCGCAAAGCACAGCTGCTGGTCCAGCGCCAGGTTCGGGTACGGAGAGGCGGTCTTGCGTGTGTCCATGGCCCGGATATTATGTCGCGTGCTACCTAATAGCAAGCTATTTTTCTGCGATGGGTCTCCGGGGCTAGCGGGCCGATGCGCCGCGCAGATCGGCCAGAAAGCGTTCGCGCCATGCCGTGAGGTCGGCCGCGCGCAGCCGGTCCATCATGTGGGCGTGGCGTGCCTTGCGCTCTTCGAGCGGCATCGTCAGCGCGCGGTTGAGCGCCTCGGCCATGCCGCGCGTGTCGTACGGATTGACGATCAGCGCGGCATCGAGCTCGCGCGCCGCGCCCGCGAAGCGCGACAGCACCAGCACGCCCGGCGCCTCCGGGTCCTGCGCCGCCACGTATTCCTTGGCCACCAGGTTCATGCCGTCGCGCAGCGGCGTGACATAGCCGATGTGCGAGGCGCGGAACAGCGCCATCAACATGCGCCGGTCGTACTGCTTGTTGATGTAGCGGATCGGTGTCCAGTCCAGTTCCGAATGCTTGCCGTTGATGCGGCCCGATTCGGCCTCCAGCCGCTGGCGGATCTGCTGGTAGCTCTGCACATCCTGCCGCGAGGTCGGCGCGATCTGAACGAAGGTCACGTGCCGCCGGTGGTCGGGAAAATCGTCCAGCAACTGCTCGAACGCGCGGAAGCGTTCGGGCAGGCCCTTGGAATAGTCCAGCCGGTCCACGCTCATGATGAGCTTGAGCGGGCGGCCGCCGCTCGCATCGGCCTCGCGCGCGAACGGATTGCGCCGCGCCAGCGACGACACCGCCTGCCGCGCGATCTCGTCCGGATGCACGCCGATCGGGTAGACCTCGGCGCGCAGCGTGTTGCCGTAGGCGTGCACCGGACCGTTGTGCTCCTTGTTCTCGATGTAGCCGCGCGCCTCGCGTTCGATGTAGTCGTAGAAGGCGACGCGATCGGTCTCGGTCTGGAAGCCGAGCAGGTCGTAGGCGCACAGCGCGCGCATCAGCTCTTCGTGCGGCGGGATCGTCGTCAGGATCTCCGGCGACGGAAACGGAATGTGCAGGAAGAAACCGATGCGGTTGCGCAGCCCCAGCGCCCGGCATTCGGCTGCGAACGGGATCAGGTGATAGTCGTGCACCCACAGGATGTCGTCGGGCTGCACCAGCGCCTTGAGCTGATGCGCGAACTGCGTGTTGACGCGCCGGTAGCCGTGGTACTCCTGGCGCTCGTAGCGCGCCAGATCGACGCGGTAGTGGAACACCGGCCACAGCGTGGCATTGGCGAAGCCGCGGTAGTACTGGTCGTAGTCGCGGCGGCTCAGGCCCACGGTGGCGAAGGTGATGGCGCCCTTGGCGGCGATGGACGGCTCGCCCGACGCGCCCGGCGCGATCTCGCCGCTCCAGCCGAACCACACGCCGCCGGTATCGCGCAGCGCGTCGTACACGCCGACCGCCAGCCCGCCGGCGCTCGCCTGGCCTTCGGCGATGGGCGCCACGCGGTTGGAGACCACGATCAGCCGGCTCATGCCGCACGCCCTCCCGCGCGCCGGGCCAGCGCCGCGAGCCAGTCGCGCAATGCGGCCGGATCGGGCACGCGCCAATGCGCCTGGCTGGGCCCCATGCCGACCTTGATCGACCAGCCGCCCAGGGTGTTGACCGCCTCGAAGGCGCTCTCGTCGGTCAGGTCGTCGCCGGCGAAGAGCGCGATGCGGCCGGCAAACGGCGCGGCGCGCATCAGGTGGCCGACCACCGCCCCCTTGCTGGCCCCGCGCGGCTTGAGCTCGACCACCATCTTGCCGGCCTGCAGCCGCACGTGGTCGGCATACCGGTCGGCCAGGCGCCGGGCGAGCGCGCACACGGCGTCGGCGGCCTGCGGCAGATGGCGGTAGTGCAGGGCAAAGGCGATGCCCTTGGACTCGAGCACCACGCCCGGCACGCTGGGCAGCTGCGCGCGCAGTTCGCGTTCGAGCGCGGCCAGTGCCTCGCTGTCGGTCTGCAAGCGATGGAAGCTGCCGTCGGCGTGCCGGCGCTCGGCGCCATGCACGCCGGCGATCACCAGGCCGGGCAGGTCGAGCCGCGTTTCGAGGTCGGCCACCGTGCGGCCGCTGATGACCGCCAGCGCGCCGCCGCTTGCGCGCTGCAGGGCGGCGAGGGTGGCGCGCAGGTCCGGCGCGACGTGAACGGCTTCCGGCTGCGGCGCGATGTCAACGAGCGTGCCGTCGAAGTCGAGCAGAAAGGCCGTGCGCGCCGGGTCGATGGGCGGCAGCGGCGCCGCGCGGGCAGAGGAGGCGGGTGATGCGATCCGAGACAAGGCGATCCATGAATGTGTGCGTGATACGCCGGTTCACGCAAGAAGCGGGCCGCTGCGCGCAAGCGTGATCGACTCGGCATCCACGAACGATTTGTCGCCGCCGCCGTATGTAAAAGCGGCGGCAAAGTTGCAAATCCTCCACATTCGCGGTGGCGTGCGGGTTCAGGCGATCAGCGCCGGAAGGCGCCGTTGGCGGCGGCGCGCATCGTTCTTGCACGCCGAGGGCGTGGTCGCCAGTCGCAGCTCGCGGATCAGGATGCAGGGAGAGTGCAGTCGATCGCCCAACGCGCCGCGCGTGTCGTTCGTGCGCGCTTGTTCTTGTGGATCGGGCTGCTGGCGGTGGGCGGGATGTCGTGCCGTCGGGCTTCAGGCGATTGAAGCGGCCGCTGTTTCTGTGCCCGGTGTGCGTGGATGATGCACGGGGCGGGCAGGGGCGAGGGGAGGAGGTGATGGCCGGCGCGTGCGGATGGACAGCCGCGCCGGACCGCCCGGTACCCCGGCAACTGTTGGCACAGCGCAGCCGGGTTCCGGGCGGGGCGGGCTCAGCGCTTGTCGTCCGGCGCCGGCTTGTCGAGCAGCGCCGTCAGCAGCTTGCTGCGCGGGACGGCCTTGCCGGCGCCCGGCTGGCCCCCCTTGCCGGTACGCTGTTCCTGGCGCTTGCGTTCGTTGTTCAGCTTGAGGCCTTTGAGTTTTTCGAGATCGGTTTTTTTCACGGTGGAATCCTGTCGACGGCGTGATACGCTCGCGAGGATACGCGAAACGCCCGCGCCTGCCTGTTTTTTGCCGCATGTCCGTCGATCCGGCCGCGCCTTCCCCCGATCTCTTCCAGCCGAATCTGCAGGACTGGACCGACCAGCCCGCCCAGGCCTTCGAGCACTGGCTGGCCGCGCGCGGCTACCGTGCCTCGTCGGCCACGGTGTACCGCGCGATGTGGCGCAAGTGGCTGCGCTGGACCGAGGCCCACCGCCGCGCGCTGGCCGATTGGAGCGCCGCCGACATCGCCGCCTTCCTCGATGAGGCGGGCCTGACCAAGCTGCACCGCTACCGCTACGCGCGCCTGATCGAGCGCGTCTTCCATCAGCTCGCGCTGCTGCGCGCGGGCACGCACAACCCGGCCAGCATCGCCGTGCGGCAGAAGCTGGCCGAGGGCGAGAACGACCCCACCGCATTCCTCTCGCGGGCCGAGCGCATCGCCATCGATGCATCGCTGGCCGTGACGGCAGCGGCGGGCGAGGCAGCCAATGCCAGTGCCTTCAAGCTCGCCCGCGACCGCGCCATCGTGGCCGTGTGCCATGGCGCGGGGCTCAAGGTGGCGCAGGTCCAGTCGCTGCGCTTGCGCCAGGTGGCGGCGGACCAGGCCACCATCAGCGTCGAGCCGGCACGCGGCAAGCCGTACGATGCCCCGCTGCTGGAAACGGCGCGCCCCGCGCTGTCGGCGTGGCTGGCGGTGCGCGCCCAGGCCGAGGTGCCCGGCGAACGCATCTTCGTCGCCGATGCCGGCGGGCGCGCGATGCATGCCGCGTCCATCTACCGGCGCGTCGAGTCCTGGCTGGGCGAGCTGCCGGCCCTGGTCCACCGCAATGAGCGCCTGTCGCCGCAGACCCTGCGCAACGGCTATGCCGCCGCGCTGTTCGATGCCGGCGCCGGTCCCGCCGAAGTCGGCCACGCGCTGGGCCTGCGCGATCCGGCTTCCGCCTGGCGCCTGCGCGCGGCCTACACTGACTGGCTTGCCGCAGACCACCCGGGCACCGCTGCGTAGCGCGGTGGTTTCGCCGGCTTGCCCGCAATCCGTTGCAAGGCTTTGCTATGATCGCGCTGTCCTGCGGGCTGGCGCGCGCTGTTCCGCAGGCGTTCGATGCCGCGCGCAGGCCTGACACAAGCGCGGCACGAACCTTCTCCTCCTCGAACCCTTCACCCGATGAACGAAACCATCCTGCTGACCGGCGCCACCGGCTATATCGCCTCGCACACCTGGGTTGAACTGCTGGACGCCGGCTACCAGGTGATCGGCCTGGACAATCTGTGCAACAGCAGCGCCGCCGTGCTGGCCCGCATCGAGCAGATCACCGCCAAGACGCCGAAGTTCGTGCAGGGCGATGTCCGCGACCGCCGGCTGCTCGATGACCTGTTCGCCAGCACGCGCATCTCGGCCGTCATCCACTTCGCCGCGCTGAAGTCGGTGGGGGAATCGGTCCAGAAGCCGCTGGCCTATTACGACAACAACATGGGCGGGCTGGTCACGCTGTGCGCGGCCATGGCGCATGCCAACGTGCGGCAGCTGGTGTTCAGCTCGTCGGCCACGGTGTACGGCAATCCGCATACCGTGCCCATCACCGAGTCGTTCCCGCTGTCGGCCACCAACCCCTACGGCCAGACCAAACTGATGGGCGAGCAGGTGCTGCGCGACCTGGAAGTCTCCAACGGCGCCTGGCGGATCGCCTACCTGCGCTATTTCAACCCGGTGGGCGCGCACCACAGCGGCCTGATCGGCGAAGACCCGCGCGGCATCCCCAACAACCTGATGCCCTACGTCGCCCAGGTGGCGGCGGGCCGGCGCGAGCAGCTGTCCGTCTTCGGCGGCGACTGGCCGACGCCGGACGGCACCGGTGTGCGCGACTACATCCACGTGGTGGACCTGGCGCGCGGCCACCTGAGCGCCCTGGACGTGCTGCGCCGCGACGGACGCGGCTTTACCGTCAACCTCGGCACCGGCCGCGGCTATTCGGTGCTGGAAGTCGTTGCGGCTTACCAACGCGCCAGCGGCCGTCCGATCCCCTATGAGATCGTCGCGCGCCGCCCCGGCGACATCGCCGCCTGCTACGCCGATCCGTCTCTGGCCGCATCGCAGCTGGGCTGGCGGGCCCAGTACGGCATCGAACGCATGTGCGAGGACTCGTGGCGCTGGCAAAGCATGAATCCGGACGGCTTTCAGACACGGGGCTGATCCATTACCCTCACTGTTTTGCGTAGTCCGGAAAGAGGGGAGGCTTTGCGGTGGATGACGCGCTTGTCCAGTTGATCGGGCAGTTCGCGAGCGCGGTGTCGCCCGCGCTGCTGCCGTTCGTCACGGCGTGCGGCACGGGTTGCCTGTTGCTGCGCTTGCTCGATGACCTGCACCGGCAACCGGCCGGTCCCGCGCGCCTGCCGCTGCTGCTGACGGCGCTGGCTGCCGCCATCGGCCTGTGGACGGTTTCGCTGCTGCCCCTGCTGGCGCATTGGCCATCGCACGAAGCGGCGTCCGGCACGCACGGCATGGTGCTTACGCTGGCGGCGTTCGGCTGGAGCCTGGCGGTCACCGCGCTGTGGTGCATGCTGGGTGCGCGGCCGGGCGTCGGACTGGTCCGCACGCTGCTGATGGGCCTGCTGCTGGGCGCCTGCGGTCCGATGATGCAGCTGATCCAGGCCGGCGCGCAGACCGTGGAGACGGTCGCGCTGTCGGATGCGGGCGTGCTCGCCGTCGTGGTGGTCCTGGCGGCCACGGCCTGCGCGGCCGTGCTGCAGTTTGCGCTGCTGCCCGCGGAAACGGGTCGGCGTCCGGCCATGAGCGTGTTCGTCTGCCTGCTGCTGGGCTTCGGGCTGACGCTGGGCGCGGTGCTTGCCGGGCCGATTCTCGGCGCGCAGCAAGCATCGGCCGCCACCGGGGCGCCGGAAGGGGCACGCCTGGCCCTGGTGGCCGGTCCGGTCGTCGCCGTGCTCGCGGTGCTCCTGCTCGGCTTTCGCGACCGCGCAGCCGGCGATCGGTCGGCGGCGGTGGTCGCGCGCGAGATCCGTCGCCGCAAGGAAACCACGCAGGCGCTGAACGACCTGGAGCAGAGCTATCGCCAGCGCGAAGCCGAGCTCAGCGCGCGGCACCAGCTGCTGCTGGACGGCGCCCACGTCGGACTGTGGGAGTTCGACCTCATCACGCGCGGCGCGCATTTCTCCGAGCGGTTTGCCGCCATGCTCGGCTATACGCTCAAGGAAATCGGTCCGAGCACCAGCGAATACTTGCGGCTGGTCCATCCGGACGACCTGCCGCTGGTGCTCAACCGCATCCAGGTCCATGTCGATGGCGATGCGCCGTCCTACGCGGCCGAATTCCGCATGCGCCACAAGGACGGCGGCTACCGTCGCATCCAGGCGAGCGGCGTCGCGTTGCGCGATGCCGGCGGCCGGGCCACGCGCATGGCGGGCTCGCATACCGACATCACGCAGCAGGCCACTGCCGTGGCCGCGGCGCAGCCGCCGTCCGCCTACGCCCCCGCCCAGGCCGCGCCGGACGTGCCGCTCCGGCGCCAGGGCCTGTGGGAGTCGTGGTCGCCGCTCGACAACACGCCTGCCGCAGCCAATACCGAGCCCGCCATGCCTGCCCAGGCATCGAGCCCCGCCCCCGGCCCGGTACCCGCCACCGACGGCGTGTTCCCGACCATCGATCCTTCCGCATTGCACTGAGTCGCGGGGGCATGCCATACGGTGGCCCCGGCTCAAGTTTCATTGCCTCCATCCCGATAGCCCCCGTAGAGCGCGTGGAATCGCGCCGGGGAGCGCCGCGCAGCATCGCGTGGCATACAAGACACCTTGGAGGAAAGCATGAACCGACTCACGCTTCGGCAGAAGCTGTGGCTTCCGCTCGTCCTGAGCTGGCTGGGATTGCTGGCGATCACGCTATGGAGTGCCTGGAGCGCACGCACGCTGCGCATGGAAGAGCGGCAGCGCGACCTGCAGAATGTGAGCGCCACGGCATTCAGCGTCATCAAGGAATACGGCCAGCTCGCGCGGGAAGGCAAGATGACGGTGGAAGAGGCCAAGGCGCAGACGATGGCCCGCTTGAAAACCATGCGCTATGGCGCCGACGGCTATTTCTCGCTGTCGACCACGGATGCGGTCTCGGTCATGCATCCGATCAAGCCGGAAATGGTCGGCAAGAACATGTCCGCCGTCACCGATCCGGCCGGCAATCACCTGTTCACCGACATCGCCCGCACCGCCAAGGCCGGCGGCGGGTTCGTGCGCTATCTGTGGCCGAAGCCCGGCAGCAGCACCCCGGAGCCCAAGCTGACCTACGTCGCGTACTACCAGCCCTGGGACTGGTCCATGACGACCGGCCTGTATATCGACGACGTCGACGCGGCGTTCCGCGCCTCACTGCTGCAGTCGTTGGGGCTGCTGCTGGGCGTCGGCCTGCTGATGACGCTCGTGGTGGCGACGCTCGCGCGGGGCCTGCAGCGCCAGCTGGGCGGGGATCCGGCCTATGCCGCCGATATCGCGGCGCGGATTGCCGCGGGCGATCTGGCCATGCGCGTCGAAACCCGTCCGGGGGATCGCGACAGCGTCCTGTTCGCCATGGCGCAGATGCAGCGGGAACTGACGGGCACCATCAGCCACATCAAGCATTCGGCGGATTCGATCGCCAGCGCCACCCAGCAGATCGCCGCCGGCAACGCCGACCTGTCGCAGCGCACCGAACAGCAGGCTTCGTCGCTGGAGGAAACGGCCTCCAGCATGGAGGAGCTGACCTCGATCGTGAAGCAGAACGCGGACAACGCACGCCAGGCGAGCACGCTGGCGGTCAATGCCTCGGACGTCGCGGTCAAGGGTGGCGAAGTGGTCGGCCGCGTGGTCGAGACCATGGCCGGCATCAACGACAGCAGCAAGAAGATCGCCGACATCATCGGCGTGATCGAAGGGATTGCATTCCAGACCAACATCCTGGCGCTGAACGCGGCGGTGGAAGCGGCCCGGGCCGGCGAGCAGGGTCGCGGCTTCGCGGTGGTGGCGGGCGAGGTGCGCAGCCTGGCGCAGCGCTCGGCGGGGGCGGCCAAGGAGATCAAGGAACTGATCGGCGACTCGGTCGGCCGTGTCCGGAACGGCACTGCGCTGGTGGAGGAGGCCGGGGCTGTGATCGATGAGGTCGTCGTGGCCGTCAAGCGCGTGACGGACATCATGGGTGAGATCAGCGCCGCATCGGCCGAGCAGAGCTCGGGCATCGAGCAGGTCAATCAGGCCGTGAACCAGATGGATCAGGTGACGCAGCAGAACGCGGCCCTGGTGGAGCAGGCAGCGGCCGCCGCATTGTCGCTGGAAGAGCAGGCGCAGGTGTTGCGTACGGCAGTGGGCCGCTTCCAGATGTAAGGCTGTGGGTGACGGAAAAAGAACAAGGCCGGCAAATATCGCCGGCCTTGTTCATGTGGTTTTCCGGAAGATTTCTGGGGCTTCTCGGAAGACGCGGTTCAAACGTCAGGCAACCAGAAAATCTTCCACCTTCTTGCCGGCCGACAGTTCCTTGACCAGCCAGCCCGGGCGCTTGCCGCGGCCGGTCCAGGTGTTGCCCTGGCCGTCGCGATAACGCACCGGCACCTTGCGGCCGGCTTTTTTGGACGCCGGACCACCCTTGGCGCCAAAACCGAGATCGTCGGCGCTCAGGCCGTAATCAACGATCTTCTGCTTGATTTCGGCGATCACCGTGGCTTGTTCGCTTGCACGGAGTTCATCGGCCTGGCGCTGCAGTTCAGAGATCTTCTGAACGATTTCCTTGTATGTCGACATTATGGATTCCTCAACTTTTGCAATTGAAACATGGGCACGCTCCCCGTGCGCCCAAGCCATTATAACGGCTTTGTTTCAACCGCTCCGATATTCGTAAAGAAATCATGTTCGACACGGGGGTTTCGTCGTGCATTAGCTGTTACAAATCGGTGTCATGCCGATTTAGCTCGGGCTTGACATCATGAACATGTGAATGAGTCGACTAGCCGCACCGGCATTGGCTTTGCGGCAAGCGGCAGCACGCGCGCACCGAAATGGCGCTTTTATGTGACCACTTCATTGCTTTGGCAATCACCGATCCCGACATCTGCGGAATTGCGTTTAAGGAGTTGAAAGCTGGATGAAAGAAAGCCTCAAATGCAAAGAAAAATTGCATTCGTAACGGCTTTCAAGCCACCTGCCTGTGGTCGATCAGTGTTTGGAAATCCCGGGCGGGAAGCGGACGGCCCAGCAGATAGCCCTGGACCTGATCGCAGCGCAGATTCACCAGTGCCTGCATTTGCGTGCCGGTTTCCACGCCTTCGGCCACCACCGTCATATCGAGCGAATGGGCCATCGCGCAAATCGCGCGGATGATGGCGTAGGCGTCCGACGGGCTGTCATCGAGCGCGCCGATGAAGGCGCGGTCGATCTTGATCTGCTGGGCGCGAAAACGCTGCAGATAACTGAGGCTGGAATACCCGGTGCCGAAATCGTCGATGGCCACTTCAAAACCGAGCGACTGGATCTGCCGGATCGCGGCAATGCTTTGCCCGGCATCGCGCATGGCGGCCGTTTCCGTGATCTCGAACATCAGTCGGTCCGGCGCCACCTGATAGCGATACAGGATCTGCGACAGCCGCTGCACCAGGTCGGGCTGCAGGAACTGGCGTGGCGACAGGTTGATGGCGATCTTCAGGGGCGCCATGCCGGCCGCGTCCCAGTGCATGATCTGCCGGCACACCTCTTCGATGACCCAATCGCCCAGTTCGACGATCGTGCCGGTGCGTTCGGCCAGGGGCAGGAATTCCGCCGGCGAGACGGGGCCGAGCTCCGGGTGATTCCAGCGCAGCAGCGCTTCGGCGCCCGTCATGGATTGCGTGTGGGCATCGAACTTGGGCTGGTAATACAGGAAGAGCTGCCCGTTGAGCGCAGCGTGCGACAGCGCCCGCTGAATCTGCAGCACCCGGTGGGCGGTGGTGTTCAGGCGAGGCTCATAGAACCGGTAGGCGTTGCCGCCGGCCTGCTTGCATTCGAACATGGCCGCGTCGGCGTGTGCGAGCAGCGCGTCGGCGGTTGCACCGTTGTAGGGATGGATCGCCACGCCGATGCTGGCGGCCACGCGCAGGCGGCGCCCGTCGACTTCGACCGCTTCGCGCAGGCGGAACAGCAGCTTGTCACCGATGGGGGCGGCGGCTTCCGGTAGCGGCAGGCCCTCGACGAGGAGGCCGAATTCGTCGCTGCCCAGCCGTGCAACCGTGTCTTCGTCACGCATGGTCTGGCGCAGCCGTTCGGCGATGATCTCCAGCACGCGGTCGCCGGTGGCCCGGCCGTACTGCTCGTTGATCCGCCCCAGGCCGTCCAGGTCGAGATAGAAGAGGGCGAAGGGGCGCCCGCGCCGTGACGACGACAGGATTGCGCTGTCGAGCGCCTGCTGCAGCTGCAGGCGGGTCGGCAGGCCGGTCAGGGTGTCGTGGGGCTCGGGGGTCGCCGATTGGCGCGTCACGCGCTCCAGCGAGGCCGCGAGGTGCGCCTGTGCGGAATCGATGCGCGCCTCGAACATCATCAATGCCGCATGCAGGCCCAGCGCAAGCAGTATGCCTCCAGCGCTCAGCACAATGATGGGGATGGCGTGCAGCAGCGTGTCATCGGCTCCCTGGGCGCCTGCGCACGGCCACACGATCAACGACAGCACGGCGGAGGTGGCCAGCACCCCTGCGGCGCGCGCCCGTACGCCGACCGCCGCGCGACGCTGGCTGGCAGGCGGCCAGAACGCCATGCAGATCGCCAGGCTGGCGCCCGCCAGCAGGATCAGCGTGCCGCCGCCGCAGCTGGTCACCGTTTGCAGGAGCGATCGGGGCGCGTACAGCCAGGGGCGCGTCAGCATCAGTTCGGCCGCGACGAGCCCCATGCCGAGCGCGGCCGCGGCCAGAGCAATGCGCCGGCGCCCGAGCGGCTGGGCGGCGGCCGCAAACGATGCCCGGGGCAGGACGGCGACGAAGACGATCAGCGAGGCGGCCAGCATCACCGCCAGGGACGCGGTGAGCGGTCCTGTGGCCGATGCGGCCGGTAGCCGGTGCAGGCCCGCCTCAGCCAGCCACAGCCCCGACCAGAGCCCGGCGCCGAGTATGACGCCGCAGGCGAGACGCCAGACCCGGCGTTTCGCAATGGACGCCCCCCCTGGCAGGCGTGTCGCGGCATCCAACGCCGCAAACGTGGTCAGCCCGACACTGGTCCACGCAAACAGCAGTAGCGCAATATGGAAATTGTTATGCATGCAAGCGCATTCGGCGTGGCCCCGATTCCACGCCTGACTGTATTTTTGCGGCGAGGATAGCGCAAAAGGCAGTCACTTCAGGCAAAGAAAAGACGCATTTGTTGCGTGCCGCTCACAAAGTGCGTCGGTTTGTCTGCCGTTGTTGCGCTATGTCATTCCGCGGCGCTCGTTCCGCGCGCCTCTTTTGGAAATCGGCGGAACGGCGCTGAACTTGCTGCGGGTATACGCGGATGGCGAGGCTACGCGTGGAGGCGGGGCCGCTTGCGCGAGGCCGGGGTGGCGGCGCCGGCGCGCTCGAGATCGACGCTGGGCAGCAGATGGAGCAGCCGTACCAGCTCCGACTGACGATGCGTACCCGTCTTGCGCAGGATATCGCGGATGTGCACGCGCACCGTGTGCAGCGACAGGAACTCGCGGTCGGCGATTTCCTGCAGCGTTTCGCCGGCCGCCAGCCGTGCGGCGACGATGCATTCCTTGTTGGTCAGCCCGAACAGCGAGGCGAGCACGCCCGCGTCCATCACCGAGCGGGTTTCCGAGTTGCCGACCAGCACCAGGGCCAGCGGCGATTTCCAGGCCGGACGCACGGCATCGGAAGGCGCCAGCGGGGTGGCGATGAACGGCACGGGCCGCCCGTCGCGCGCCAGGTACATCCACGAGCCGGCCGCGCCCTGCACGCCGATGGAGCCGGATGCCTGGTCGATCAGTTTCTGCAAGGCCGCATCGTGGCTGTGGTCGGCGGAGCGGAGGATGCCGCCGTCGAGCGACAGGCGGTCGTCTTCGGTGACCATGGCGCGCACCCAGGCATTCGCATACTTCACGCGCATGCCGCGCTCGATGACCATTACGCCGAAGTCCAGCGTATCGAGTCCGGCCATGCCCAGCGCGGCCAGTTCATTGAGTTCCTGGTTGCGCTGCTGCATGCGTGCGGCGCGCTGCAGGTGCGGCAGCACGCGCTCCAGCCGCTGCTTGCGCTCCAGTGCGCTCACTTCGGAGGTGTCGTCGCGCGTGCGCAGGCGCATGGTGACGCACAGGTCCGGGGTGTCCATCAGGGTCATGCCGGCGATCGGATGCGTGCCGTCGGCGCCCATGTCGACGGGGGTATCGGTACAGCAGCTGGCGGCGTCGCTGCGCAGCAGTTGCGGATCCCGGCAGAATTCGTGGCAGTGGCCGGCCTGGGGGCAGTTGTGGCACCAGCCGGACGACGCCCCGTTGCGCGGCGCATCGGCGTGCTTGTCCCAGACGAAGTAGTGCGCGCTTTCTGCGCCGGCGTAGACCGACAGCAGGGCGAGCGCGATCGGCATTTGCGCTGGATCCAGTACCGATTCGTAGATGGTGTCCACGAGTCGGTGGAACTCTGCGTCATCCGACAGACGTTGCAGCATGATGGCCCCCGGTGCGTACTGTTGCGACGGTTGCGGTTGCGCAGCCGCTCCATCGCTTATGTGCGGCGTGGTGCCGCTGTCGCTATGCTTTTGTGTCTTTTCTTGCGCGACTTCCGTCGTGATCGGCAATTCTTTGGCAAAACTTAACATTGCTCGGTCGATGCTCCCAAATTCCCTCAGTGCTGTATCCCCCCCTTTAGAGGGGTGTGCGATCAACTTTCAGCGCTGAAAATCAAAAATTCATAAATTTCAAATCCGTGCCGGTCGCCCGTCACGGAAACTGATACGTATACGCCGCATTGAAGCGCAGGCTGCGGGCGTTGGCGTTGATGGGCTTGTCGCCCACCGGGCGGGCCAGCGCCAGATCCAGCGTGTAGTACTTGCGGTCGGAGAAGCGGATACCCAGCGCGATGGACCCCAGTTGGTCGTGCATGATCGTAGCGAAGTTCGAGTACACCTTCGCGGTGTCGAACAGCACGTAGGGCTGCACGGTCTTGAGGTAGGTCATCGAGGCCTGGAACAGTCGGTTGATTTCGAACGACATGCCCCAGCCGCGGTCGCCCGCCACTTCGCCGGCAGGATACGCTAAACCGAAGAAACGTCCGCCGAAACTGATCTGCTCCGAGGAAGGCAGCACGGCGCCACTGTACTGTGCCGCGCCCGAGATCGCCATGCCGAAGCCGAACGGCAGGTCATGCGCTTCGCTCGCGGTGATGCGCGTGCGCAGGAAGCCGAGGTCGATATTGTTGCTGAACGATTTGCTCGCACCCACGCCATCGATGCCCTGATAGATTCCGAGCGATGCCCTTCGGGTCTCACCCGGACGCACTTCCGTATAGAGCGCTTCGGCGCCGACCACGCGCACCTTGGAGGCAATATCGACGGGAGCGATGGCCAGGTTCTGCGGGCTGTAGCGCTGCATGTCCTCGTTGGCGTAGAAGGTGCCGGTGAGGGTGAGGCTGCGCGTGTTCGACAACAGCAGCGGATAGCTCAGCGACAGGCCGAGGCGTTGCGCATCGGTGAGGTAGCGCGACTGGTAGCCGAGTTGCTCGAGCGGCAGGTTTTCCGGTCTGCCGCGATAGTGCGACCACGTGAGCTTGGCGAGCAGGCCATCGGTGCCGATCGGCTGCGCCCACGTGGCGGAGTAGTACTTCTCGTCATCGCGGCCGCGCGGCTGCAGCGTCGAGACACTGATCTGCTCGCCCAGCGGCGTCAGACCATTGAGGGTGCCCGTGACGACGGCGCGCACGCCCGGCGAGCGATACTCGATGCCGGTGCCGATGGTGTAGGGCTGGCGCTTGACATCGAGCACCAGTTCGCTGGCGCCGTCGGTCGTGGTGGGCGGCTGCACGGTCGCCGTGATCTGCACGCCGGGCTGCAATGCCAGTACGCCGGTCACGCGCTCGAAGGTCTCGCGGCGCAGCGGGCGCTCATCCATCATGTGCTTCGAGATGGCGCGCAGCCGTTCTTCCAGCGGACCGGGCTTGCCCTCGATGCGCATGCGCGCCACATAGCCTTCGACCACGGTGATGCGCACCACGCCGCCCTCGAAGGTCTGCGCCGGCACGAAGGCGAACGACAGCGGATAGCCGCGGTCGGCATACAGCTTGGTGACCTCGCTGGCGGCCTGCAGCAGTTGCGCGACCGTGACGTCGTGGCCGGCCATCGGCGCGAAGTGGGCGGCAATCTCCGGAAACGGCAGGGCCTTGACGCCTTCGATCTGGAACTTGCTCGGTGTGAGGTGCGTGGCCAGCAGGTTTTCGAGCGCGGGGTTGGGGCGCTGGACCTGCACGTGAATCTTCTGTTCGGGCGGGCGGGAGGTGTCGACGCGCGGCAGCGTGTCGATCGGGTTGCCCTGTGCGGGGCTGCTTTGTGCCCAGCTCGATAAGGGGCCGGCCAGTGCGACGCCTGTGGCCAGGGCCAACCGCATGGTGGTGGTCCGCAAACCTGTCTCCTTCTCGCTATACGTTCGGCAGCCGGGCTGTGCCGGGAGGCAAGCGGCGAGCGGGGCGACCCGGTGCCGGCCGCCGCGCCGGATGGAACGATAACCGCGAGACATGGTGCTTTACAACACAACAATGTTAAAGGAGCGTCCACCCAGCGCAACGCAACGCGGTGCATGCCGATGACTTCCGGCGGCCGCCAACCGTAGGTGCATCGGAGCCTCGCATGAAGCGGCTCCGATGCGTTTCAAGCAGGACGGTGATGCGTTCACTGTGTCGGCGCAGCCGGCAGGCTTCGCTCAACGGTGCGTGCCGCCCAGGATGCCGCCGACTGTCCCCAGCAGGCCACCCGCCGAGCCGGTCACCGGTGCCAGCGGGGTCGTGGCGCCCGTCGAGGTCAGGGTGCTGCCCACGGTCGCGACGACGGTGCCGACGGGCGCGGTGATGGACGCGACCGGTGCGAGCGTGCCGCCGCCCGTTGTCCCGCCGACGCTGCCCAGCGCACTGGTGACCGGCGCCAGGGGGCTGCCGCTGCCGGCCGCGCCGCCGAGACTGCCCAGTGTGCTGGTGACCGCTGCGAGCGGACTGCTGCCGCCCGTTGCTCCGCCGATGCTGCTCAGCACGCCGGTGACCGGCGCCAGCGGACTGCCGCTCCCGGTCGAGCCGCCCAGGCCGCCCAACACGCTCGTCACGGCGCCCAGCGGGTTGCCGCCGCCAAGCGCGCCGGTAACGGGCGCGAGCGGATTGGCCGACGATGCGCTCGGCGAGTAAGCGACTCCGCCCAGCGAGGCAACCGTGTTGCCTACCGCGCCAACCACCCCGCCCACGTTGCTGACCACGGGCACGTTGGCGTTCGTGAGCGTGCTGCCGCCGTTGGCGATGGCGCCGCCGAGCGTGCCCAGCAGCGAGTTGGCCGGCGTGCCCGTGCCGGTGGTGGCGCCGACGGTCTGGGTGCCGCCAATGATCTGCGAGGTGAGCGGCACGATGGCCGTGCTCAATTGCTGCGTGAGCTGTTCCACCGGCCCGGTCGACAGGGTCGTCCCCAGTGTCGTGCCGGCGCCGGCGACGGCCTGGCCGACCTGGGTGAGGGCACCAGCCAGCGGCGTGGTGAGGGGCGCGATCGGCGACAACTGGCCTGTGCCCAGGCCGCCCACGAGCGTGCCGGCGCTGGTCACCGTGTTGCCGACACCGGTCACCACGTTGCCGGTGCTGGCGACGGTGGTGCCGATCGGGTTGGGATTGCTGCCGATGCTGCCCAGGCCGTCCTGCACGCCCGCGCCCAATGCCGAGACCGTCGCGCCGAGGTTTTCCACCACGCCGCCCAGGCCGCTCTGCGCGCTGCTGGGCACGAGGGGCAGGTTGGCATTCTTGAGGCTGGTGCCGATGCCGGAGAGGGTCGACCCCGCGGTCGTGACCACGCCGCCGGAGTTGTTGAGGACCGTACCGGCGGTCGTCAGGGTGGGCGTCGTGCCGCTGCCGTTCGTTCCGCTGGTGCCGGCGCTGGTGCCATCGGAGCCGGAGCTTCCCCCGCCCGCGCTCCCGCTTGCACCATTGCCGGAGGAACCCGAGCTGCCAAGCGTGCCGCTCGTATCGCCGGAGCCCGAGCTGGCGCAGCCGCCCAGGATCAGCAGGCCGGCCACTGCGGTGGAAATCATCGTCAGGCGCTTGATGGTCTTCATGATCTTCTCCCGTTGCAAAAAAATCCGCTGTTGCCAGCTGGAAAATGGTCCCAATGTCGTTTTGGGTGAGCGGATATCTGCAAGCGCTATGCCATGTTCTGATTTTTGCGCGATGCGTAATCGGTTATGTTGTTTCCCTGTTTTTTGGTCGATCGCATGATTTTTTATCGTGAAATTAATGTGTTTTAGGTACGAGGTTTCATTATGAGTCGGGGGTGTTATATCGTTTGCGTAAGGGATAACCCGTAACAGCGAATGTTCCGTGTCACGTTACGCCGTAACGTCCGAAGCGCGGATTTTCGGCCGTAACGCGCGCCTCGCCTGCTAGGGGGAATGCCGCTCGCAAACATCAAATCTTGCAGCGGCGCCAATTGTGAAAAATCGAAAATCCGACCTGATTCCTCTGGCATAGCAATTGCAGAATCCGGCACGCAGTACGGATTCCAGAAACACACAAATATGAGGAGACAGGTCATGCAACGGGTTCAGTCATCCATCCGCGTCGCGCCGCTGGCGTGCGCCATCGCTGCCGCCGCCGCGCTGGCGGCCTGTTCATCGGGCGGTTCGGGTTCCGGGAGCAGCGCTCCGCTCAACCCGAGCGATCAGAGCGGCGTGACGCCGGTCGGCAAGGTCGCTGGCGGCACGGGCAACGTTGTGACGGCCACGGGCAATGCGGTCAGCGGCCTCGGCACGACCGTGCAGAACGCGAATATTCCGGGCGTATCCGACCAGACCAAGACGGGGCTGGCCGGGACGATCACCAGCACGGGCGGCGCGATCAGCGCGCTGGGAGACGGCGTCAGCGCCGGCCTGGGCCGGACGGGCCAGAACGCGAATCCGATCGGCACCACGGCGGCCAGCAGCGGCAATGTCGTCACCCAGCTCGGACAGGCCACGGTCAATGCCGGCTCGGCCGTGCAGGGGCTGGGGCAGGGGTCCGGCACGCCGCTGGCGCCGGTCACCACGCCGGTCGGTGGGGCGGTTTCGCAGGTGGGGCAGGCGGTGATCGGCGGCGGAACGCTGCTGGGCGGTGCGCTGTCGTCCGGGGCGGCCCAGCAGGCCACGCAGCAGGCCAGTTCCGCCGTTGTGCCGGTGACCACGCAAGTCACCGGCGGCACCCAGATGACCGGCGATGCAACCGGCCTGGGCGGTCCGTTCAGCGCCTTGCTCGGCACGGTCGGCAACGGGATTGCCGGCGCGGGCGCCACCATCACGAATACCGGCGTGCCGGTGGTGTCCAGTGTCGGGCCGGTGGTGACGGCGGCCGGCACGACCGTGGCGGCGCTGGGCGGTGTGGGAACGGCGGGCAGCGGCAGCTCCGGCAGCAATCCGCTTGGCGGCCTGCTGGGTGGCGTCGGCGGCGTTTCGGGCAGCAGCAATCCGCTGGCGCCCGTCACCGGCCTGCTGGGCGGTGTCTCGGGCGGGAGCACGGCGTTGGCGCCGGTCACGGGCGTGGTGAGCGGGACCGGCAGTTCCGGCAATCCCCTGTCGCCCATCACCAATCTGCTGGGCGGCGTGAGCAGCCTGGCGCACTGAGCAGTACCTGTCTGTGCTCTTGAAGGTGCGCGGGCGTGTTCCCGTCGTCCGCGCATCCTTTTTTCAGCCAGGCGGAGAGGGGAGCGTTTTTGTGTTCAGGGAATAATGGAAAACCCTCGCACATAATCTGGTGGAGGCGGTTTTCGTGCGGGATTTACATTGTTTTTCAATGTGTTGACTCGCCCTTATTTGGTTTGAATTGAGAATTCACTCTAATTCAACGCAAGTACCTTGTTTGAGTTATTCCGTTTGCGCTGCGGCACGCCTATAAAACCGTTACGGTACGTTACGTGACACGCGTGACATGCCGGTAACAACTTGTAGTCAATGTAGTAACGGTGGGGTGGTCGCAGGCCATTCGTGATTTTTTTCATAAGAGGCGAAAACGATTGCGAATATCGGTTTCGGTTTTCGATGTCACGGAAACGGGTTGCCGGTCAGTCCGGCTGCCAGCGGTCGAATCCACCCCTCCTCGGTTTTTGCGATTCCATAACTGAACCGGCCACGATGGAGCGTCATAGGCCGGTCATGACCAACAACATCCGCAGGGCGAGTGCACGCACAGGAGAGACAGCATGAAACACGCCATTCTTCAGTTCCTTCGCGACGAGCAAGGCGCAACGGCCATCGAGTATGGCCTGCTCGCCGGCCTGATTGCCGCGGTGATCGCGGGCACCGTGACCACTCTGGGCACTGAAATCAAGACTGCGTTCGGGAACGTCTGCACCGCGATCAAGGGCAGCGCCTGCTAGCCAGCCGCCTTGTATAGCCACGCGGACATCGCAGGCTGGGCAAGCGTAGTCGTTCTCGCGGTTCTCGTCATTACGTCGGATCTCCGGTCACGGCGCGTGCCGAATTGGCTCGTCGCCGTCGGGCTGGTGCTGTCCATCGTGCTCGTCAAGTTCGGGTCGGTGGTGGCGCTCGCCTACGACTGGCGCGACGTGTGGCTGGGCGGCGCGATTGCGCTTGCGGGTTTCCTGCCGCTCTACGCACTGGGCTGGATGGGGGCGGGTGACGTCAAGTTCTTCGCGGTTGCTGGGTTGCTGGCCGGCTGGCATGGCCTGGTGGCGATATGGCTGGTCTCCAGCGTGCTCGCCGGGGTGCATGCGCTGGCGATCCTGCTGCTGCGCAGGGCCGATGCTTCAGCGCCGGCCGGCTGGATGCTGATGCGTGTCTGCCCGGCGCTGGCGCGCTGGGACGCCGGACAGGCCGGCCGGCGCGGCATTCCGTACGCCGCCTACATGGCAATCGGGCTGCTGAGCCTGCCGTGGCTGCCCGACGTGATGCGGGTGCCGTGGCTGCCGGGCATGTAGGCGCACAGCACAGACCACAGACCGTCTTGAACGAGAGCCGCTCGAGCGGACCAGCACGCCTAGAAAAGGAGTCGGCCATGCCGACATTGCAACGGGAATGGGTCAGTGCACATCGGGGGCGGGTGGGATTGCGCGCGGCAGCGCGGCGTGGCTGCCGGGGCGTGGCCGCGGTCGAGTTTGCCGTGGTGGTGCCGGTGCTGCTGCTGTTGATGCTCGGCATCGTCTATTACGGCGTGATCTTCGCCATGCAGCAGGCGCTGACGCTGGCCGCGGAAGAAGGCGCGCGCGCGGCGCTCCGGTACCAGTCCACCAATGCCCAGCGCGTGGCCGCGGCGTATACCGCGGTCTCTTCCGTGCTGCCGACCGTTCTCAACGGGCGGGTCCAGACCAACCAGGGCAGCACGCCCCTGGTCGCTTGCCAGAACGTGGCCGGGATGCAATGCCTGAGCGTGGTCCTGACCATGCCGCTGACCACCGGCAACAATCCGCTGCTGCCCGCCATTCCGCTCTTGCCGGTTCCGTCCACGCTGACGGGCTCGGCCGTCGTGCAACTGGTCTCCGGATCGTGATGCGCGTGGCCGGCTGACACCTCTTTCACGACTGCCCTACGGGTCGCCCAGATGACCAGCAAACATCTCCAGATCATCGCCGCCGCGTTGCTGCTGCTCGCCGTCGTGCTCGGCGTGGTGGCGTGGAAGAACGCGCATCGCCAGCCGGTGCCCGCCGCGGCGCAGCAGAACGAGAACGGCAAGACGCTGTACCCGGTGGTGGTGACCGTCAAGCCGCTGGAGGCGGGCAAGCCCATCACGGCGGACCAGGTCGGCGTCGAATCGTTGCCGATCAATCCGGCCGATGCCTTCTCCGAGGTGAACAAGGTGGTGGGCCGCGAGCCGATCGTGCCGATCGGCATCGGTGTGCCGCTGATCGGTTCGCAGCTGTCGTCGGGGCTGGCGCTGCAGGTCGCGCTCGGGCAGCGCGCGGTGGCGATCACCGTCGATGAGGTGGTCGGCGTGGGCAACCGCGTGATGCCGGGCGACTACGTCGATGTATTCCTGGTGCTGCGCAAGGACGGCCAGGAGATCGACGACAGCAAGGCGCACCTGCTGCTGCCGCATCTGCGCGTGCTGGCATTCGGTCCGCTGGCGGTCAACGAGGGGGAGCAGAAGCCGGCCGATGCCGGCACGGCGGCGACGCGCAGGGTCGACCAGGCCAAGACGGCGGTGCTGGCGGTGCCGGTGGAATCCGTGAGCCAACTGGCGATCGCGCAGCAATCGGGCCGGCTGCTGATGGCGCTGCGCAATCCGTCCGACGAGGCCGAGCCGACCGTGCGGCCGCAGGATGCGCAGGCGCTCGCGGTGGCCAACCGCAATCCGCTCGATGCGGCGCAGGCGGGCGTGTCGCTCGTCAGCGTGACGGGCGGGACGCGCCGCACGGCGGCCCCATCGTCCGCGGCGCTGCCTGCCGTGGCGGCCGCGCAGACGGTCGTGCGCAGCGCGGCGGCGGCGACCGGTGTCGAGATCATCCGTGCGGGCAAACGAGAGGAGCAACATGACTGAAGCCGCCGTCGTTCGCGGTTGGATGGGCGCGCTCGCGCTGGGCTGTGCCGCCCTGGCGCCGGCGGCGCATGCGCAGGGCATGCCGGCCGACCAGGCGCTGCATCTGCTGAGCGGCAGCCAGCGCGAGATCCGCCTCGGCAAGCCGCTGGAGCGCATCGCCATCGGCAATCCGGAGGTGGCCGATGCGCTGCTGCTCAAGGGGCACGGTGCGGCCGGCAGTCTGCTGATCATTGCCAAGAAGCCCGGCGCGGCCAACATCATGGTCTGGACGCAGGGCGGCACGGCCCTCACCTACAACGTACAGGTGGATGCCGAGCCGCGCGGTGCCGGCAGTCCCGACCTGGCGGTGCAGGGCAGCACGGCCGTGCTGACCGGCCAGGTCAAGGATGTCTACTCGCTGGCGCGGGCCCGCAAGTCGGCGGCGGTCGCGGGCGGCGCGGAGCCGCCGAAGGGCGGCAGCGTGATCGACAACACCACCATGGCCGTGCCGGGCACGGTGCAGGTGGATGTGCGCGTGGTGGAGTTCAGCAAGACGGTGCTCAAGGAGGCCGGCTTCATCTTCACGCGCACGCGCGGCGGCTTCACCTTCGGCAGCTTCTCGCCGTCGTCGCTGACGCAATACACGGTGACCCCCAGCAGCCTGACGACGCAATCCACCACGCCGATCGGCACCGCGTTCAACCTGCTGATCTCATCGTTCAGCAAGGGCATCTTCGCCGACCTGAGCCTGATCGAATCGAACGGCCTGGCGCGCGTGCTGGCCGAACCCAGCCTGGTGGCGCTGTCCGGCCAGAGCGCCAACTTCCTGGCCGGCGGCGAGATCCCGATCCCGGTGCCGCAGGCGCTGGGCACCACCACCATCGAGTACAAGCCGTTCGGCATCGGGCTGACGGTCTCGCCGACCATCCTGTCGGAGAACCGCATCGCGCTGAAGGTGGCGCCGGAGGCCAGCGATCTCGATTTCAGCCGGGGCGTCACGCTCAACGGCGCCACCGTGCCGGCCATCGTCACGCGCCGCGCCGACACCACGGTCGAGCTCGGCGATGGCGAGAGCTTCGTCATCGGCGGGCTGGTCAGCCGGACCACGCTGTCGAACGTCGACAAGGTGCCGTTCCTCGGCGACGTGCCGATCATCGGCACGTTCTTCAAGCGGCTGAACTACAACCAGGAGGAGCGCGAGCTCGTCATCATCGTGACGCCGCGTCTGGTGCGGCCGATGGCGCGCAACGCGCCGATCGACAAGATGCTGCCGGGCCAGACCGGGGGGCAGGACCGGGACAAGGCGGGACTGCCGGTGTGGCAGCCGTTCGTCCTTGGCGTGACGGACTCGGCGGCCATGCCGGGTTTCTCGCGGTAAGACCGGGGCGGGGCAGACATGGACTACTTTCTCCTGCATGGCGGCGGCAATGCCGACAGGCAATCGGGCGGCGTGCACCGCTGGCTGGCCGGAGCGATCCGCGAGCTGGGCATGCTGGTGGCCGAGACCAGCGGGCACGATGCCTTCCTCGAGCAGATCGGCGCGGTGCATCCGGAGGTGGTGTTCGTGCGCTTTGCGTCGTCGCCCGCCCGGATCGACGTACCCGAGCATGACCAGAAGCTGGGCGAAGGCACGGATGCCATCGGCGAGGCGACGCAGCTGGTTGCCCAGTTGACGCGGCTGTTCCCGGGCCTGCCGCTGGTGGCGGTCGGCTCGGCGTCGGACGGCCGGGCGATGCTGGCGGCGCTGCGGGCGGGTGTGAAGGATTTCATCGACGTCGATGGCGCGCCTGCCGAGGCGGTGCGCGTGGTGCGCAGGCTGCTGGCCGAGCGCGCCTCCGCCGAGCCGACGCGCCGGGGCCGCGTGCTGGCCATCCTGGGGGCCCGGCCCGGTGTGGGCACCACCACGCTGGCGTCCAACCTGGCGACGCTGGTGCGGCGCACCTCTGGCGGCGACGTGATGCTGCTCGACCTTGGCCAGCCGTTGCGCGACGGTGCGCTGTACCTGAACGTTCCGGCCAATTTCCATTTCGTGGAGGCGGTGCGCAACCTGCGCCGCTTCGATCAGGTGTTCGTGCAGACCGCGCTGTCGCGCCACCCGAACGGGCTGGCCGTGCTGCCGCTGCCGGTCTCGCTGGCGGAGATGCGCGACATCTCGTTCTCCGAGGCGCTGGGGCTGCTCAACCGCCTGCGCACCTTCTTCGATTTGCAGGTGGTCGACCTGGGCGGCTTCAACAACATCGACTTCATCGCGCAGCTGGTCAAGTCGGCCGACGACGTGATGCTGGTGACGGAGCAGAGCGTGGGCGCCATCGTCTCCGCCGCCGAGCTGATGCAGGAACTGAAGAAGCGCGAGATCGATCGCGAGCGCCTGCACCTGATTCTCTCCAAGTTCGATGCGCGCCTGTCGCTCGATGCCGAGCAGATCGGGGCGCGGCTGGAGATTCCCTCGGTGCTGACGGTGCCGAGCCGACGCCGGGCGCTGGTCGTGGCCTCCAACCAGGGCGCGATGCTGGCGGAGACCCACCCGATCGATCCCTACGTTCGGGCGATCGCCGGCATCGTGCAGACGCTGGGCTACACCCAGCCCGGCGAGCGCGCGCCCGGCGTGGCGGGCTGGATGGCGGGCATGCGCGCGCGGCTGGGCGAGCGTTTCAGGCGCAAACCGACGGAGCCGGCTGAACTGGATCTGCGCACCACGGAGCGGAACGCGACATGACACAACCCATCGAGTTCTCCAACCAGACCGACGCGGGCAACGGCGCGTTTGCCGTCTCGCAGGCCTTCCAGGACATCAAGGAAGCCGCGCACGAGCACCTGCTGACCCGCATCGAGGAGCTTGGCGCCGAGTTCGGCCGGTGGTCGCGCAGCGCCATCCAGCGCTTCGTGGACCTGGAGGTCGAGGGCTTCACCCGCATGCGCCGCATTCCCGTCAACGAGACCGAGGTGCGGGAGATCGCCGAGGCGCTGACCAAGGAGCTGGCCGGCTTCGGACCGATCGAAGACCTGCTGGCTGACCCGGCGGTGGAAGACATCCTGGTCAACGGCCACCTGGACGTGTATGTGTCGCGGCATGGCGTGCTGGAGCGCATTCCGGTGCGCTTTGCCGACAACAACCACCTGCTGCGCATCGTGCGCCGCATCCTCGCGCCGATCGGGCGCCGGCTGGACGAGTCGAACCCGATGGTCGATGCCCGCCTGCCGGACGGCGGCCGCATCAACGTGGTGATTCCGCCGCTGGCGCTGGAAGGGCCGGTGGTGTCGATCCGCAAGTTCCGCAAGGATCCGCTCAAGCCCGAAGACCTGCTCGGCCTGGGCACCATGAACGAAGAGATCGGGGAGCTGCTGCGCGCGGCGGTGCGGGCGCGCTGCAACATCCTCGTCAGCGGCGGGACCAGCTCGGGCAAGACCTCGCTGCTCAATGCGCTGGCGTATCACATCCCGACCACCGAGCGGGTCATCACCATCGAAGACACGGCGGAGCTTTCGCTCAACCACCCGCACGTGGTGCGGCTGGAAAGCCGGCCCGGCGGCTTCGAGGGCACGGGCGTGGTCACCATCCGCGAGCTGCTGCGCAACAGCCTGCGGATGCGGCCCGACCGCATCATCGTGGGTGAAGTGCGCGGCGGCGAGGTGCTGGAGATGCTGCAGGCCATGAGCACCGGCCACGACGGGTCGATGGGCACGATCCACTCCAGCAGCCCGCGCGAGTGCCTGTACCGGCTGGAGATGCTGGCGGGCTTTGCCGGCTTCCAGGGCAGCGAGGTGAGTCTGCGGCGGCAGATCACCAATGCCATCGACTTCATCGTCCAGATCGGGCGGCTGTCCAACGGCAAGCGGCGCATCCTGTCGGTGACGGAGATCACCGGGCTGGGCGACAACATCGTCTCCACGCAGGAGCTGTACCGCTACGAACCCTATATCGGCCCCGACGGCGAAGAGCTGGACCGCTGGACGTCGCTCGGCCTGCAGCCGCATTCGCCCAAGCTGGCGCGCATGCGCAACACGGCGGCGGATGGCGGCGGCCTGGGTGCCGGCTTCGGCGGCGGAGGACGCTTCCATGTCTGAGGGCGCGCTCTGGGCCGGCTGCCTGGCGCTGCTGCTGGTGGGCGCCGCGCTGATGCTGTGGGCGGAGGCCGTGCGCCGGCGCGAGCGGGAGGCGTCGCGCAATTTCGTGCGCGCGCAGACCGAGCAGATCAACGCACGCTACCAGGCCAACACGGAGAGCGTGCCCGCCGGCGCGCCGGACAGTCTGCACCGGGCCTGGCACGACGCGCTGCGGCGCGCCGATCTCGAGCCGGGCCGGCGCTTGTACATCCTGCTGTTCGGCCCCCTCGTGGCGATTGCGCTGCTGGCCTGGGTGGTGTCGAGCCTGCTATCGGCCGCGATGGCGGTTGCGCTGTATGTGCTGGTGGCCGCGTTCCTGTTCTGGAACCGCACCCGCCGCATGAACGAGCGTCTGATGCAGCAACTGCCCGGCTTTCTCGACGGCGTGGTCCGGCTGATGAGCATCGGCAGTGCCGTGCCGGCGGCCTTCCAGGCGGCCAGCGCCAATACCGAGCCGCCCCTGCGCACCTGCCTGACGTCGGTCACGCAACTGCAGCGCGCCGGCAAAGACCTCGACGCCGCGGTGCTGGCCGTGGGGCAGCTGTATCGCGTCAACGAGCTGATCCTGCTGTCGTCGGTGCTGCGCCTGGCGCTGCGCTACGGCGGGCGGGCCGACATCGTGATGGAGCGCACGGCGGCGTTCATGCGAGACCGCCAACAGGCCCAGAAGGAACTGCTGGCCCTGTCCGCCGAGACGCGCATGTCGGCGTGGATTCTCGGCCTGCTGCCAGTGGTGGTGGGCGGCATCATCATCATGTTCAACGCGGCATACGTCATGTCGATGTGGCGCGATCCGTCCGGGAAGATGCTGATGATGGCGGCGTTCGGGCTGGAAGTGATGGGGTCGCTGATGCTTGCCCGGCTGGCCAAGGCCGTGTAGGAGACCGGAGAGCGCGATGGACGACTCGCTCCTGACCCTGAGCCTGACGGCCGCGATGGCGGGGCTGCTGGTGTTCGGCGGCATTGCGGTGCATGCCGTGCTGATGCGCCATCGCAGCGTGCGCAAGCTCGATACGGCGCTGTCCGACGTGCGGGCGGCCGGCACGCAGGCCGTGGCGCCGGCGGGCGTGCCGGTGTCGGCGCCCAAGCCGCGGCCGCAGGCGCAGCAGCTTCAGCAGCAGGTCGCGAAGGTGGGCCAGCGGTGGATCGACACGGGCCTCGGGCACCGCATCGTCACCGAGGAAGACCGCAAGCTGCTGGAGGAGTGCGGCTACTACGGCGAGCAGGCACGGACGGTCTTCGGCGGCACGCGTATCCTGCTGCCGCCGTTCCTCTGCGTGGTGGGCGCGCTGTATGCGGCGTCGTTCCGGGAAGCGCTGCTGTGGGGGTTCGCCGGGTTCGCGCTCGGCTACCTGGCGCCCAAATGGCTGCTGGCACGGCGCAAGGAAAGCCGCCGGCGCCGCCTTGACGACGAGCTGCCGGTGATGGTCGACATGCTGCGGCTGTTGCAGGGCGTGGGGTTGTCGATCGACCAGAGCCTGCAGGTCATCGCCAACGAGTTCCACGGCATGCTGCCCGTGCTGGCCGACGAGTTCGGCCGGGCCAACCAGCAGTTCGCGTCGGGCCGGTCCCGCGAGCAGACCTTGCTGCGCATCGCCCGGCTGTTCGACAACGAAGATCTGAAGGGGTTGATCACGCTGCTGACCCAGGTCGACCGGTTCGGCGGCGCCGTGCAGGAGCCGCTGCGCCAGTTCGGCTTGCGCCTGCAGGAGAACCGCCGCTCCCGGCTCAAGGAGCGCGTGGGCAAACTGACCGTCAAGATGACCGTCGTGATGGTGCTGACGCTGCTGCCGGCGCTGCTCATCATCACGGCCGGGCCCGGCTTCATGAGCGTGACGCGCAGTCTTCACCATTCCCAGCCTAGCGGAGGACGTTGAACGTGCGGAAGTTTCCATTTGCGATGCGCGTCGGCGCGGCCGGCATGCTGGCCCTGGCCGCGCTGCTGGCGGGCTGCGGCTCGCTGTCGGGTTCCGAGATGAGCCGCCGCACCGATGCGGACATCGAGGTGGCGCGCCAGCGCCAGGCTGACGAGAAGGCCGAGCTCACCAGCCCCGGTACCTATCTGTCGCTGATCCGCCGCATGCAGGAGCAGGGCATGTACTACGCGTCGCTGGCGCATATCGACGCCTACGTGCAGCGCTTCGGCCGGACGCCGGACGTGCTGCTGCTGCGGGCCGACGCGCTGCGCGAGACCGACCAGCCGGCGGCGGCCGAAGCGGATTACCGCGCGGTGGTCGAGGCCACCTCGGCCCTGGGCGCGGGCACGCAGGGTGCGCTGCTCAACGCCAATGCGTGGCGCGGGCTGGGCATCACGGCCGGCCGCCAGGGCCGGTTCGCGGAAGCGGTGCGCCGCCTGCAACTGGCCGCCCGGGGCAACCCGACCGATGCCAGCACCGAGAGCGACCTCGGCTACGCGCTCATGCGTGCCGGTGAGGTCGAGCAGGCGCGCGTGCCGCTGATGCAGGCCGCGCAGCTGGACGCGGCCAACCCGAAGATCGCCGGCAACCTGGCGATCTGGCTGGACGTCAACGACCGCAAGGAGGCCGCGGCCGCGCTGACGGCGCACGCACGCCTGAGCGAGGCCGCGCGCAAGGCCATCGACGAGGATGCCGCCCGCGTGCGCAGCGCCTGGCGCGACCGGCGCGTGGCCCGCGACACGGCACCGCAGCCGGTGCAGCGCGCGGTGGTGGCCAACCCGGCGGTGATGCCGGCGGCCGCTGCGCCGCGGTCTTCGGCGCCGCTGGCTTTCCAGCGCGGACGCCTGCTCGACAACCTGGAGGCAGCCCAATGACATCCAAGATCGTGTACCTGCTGTGCGCCGCCTCGCTGGCGTGGAGCGGGCTGGCCGGCGCGCAGGGGTTTTCCGGCGCGGCGGACGCCACGCAGGCGGCGCGGCAGGCCAGCCCCCGCGTCAACGATTCGACGCGTGCGCTGATGTCCGCCCAGCGCGACGGCGTTTATGCCGGCGACGCCGTGCCGCTGCGCGGCGAACAGGCGGCGCTGGCCTACCAGCGCTATCTCGATAGCTTCAGCCGGCCGATGCCCGGCCTGTCGCAGGGGAGCGCAGGCCAGCGCGGCGCCGCGCCCACCGCGCCCGCCGGCACGTCGTCGCGCTAGCCCGCTCCCGCACGCGACCATCGTGACACGTTCCACTGCGCCCTCCATGCCGACAGACCGCCTGCGCCGGACAGCGCGGGGCGTGGTCAGCCTCCTCACCACGGTCTTCGTCGCGACCCTCGGCCTGACGCTGCTGGTGAGCGTCGATATCGGCAACGTGTTCTTCACGCAGCGCGCACTGCAGCGCGCGGCGGACATGGCGGCGATGGCGGCGGCGCAGCGGCTGGACATCCCGACCCAGGTCGCCCAGCAGAGCGTGACGCAGAACGGCCTGAGCGTCACGCCCACCGTGGTGCCGGGCGTCTGGAACGCGACGAACACGGCGGCGGCGCCCTCCTATTTCTGCGCCAGCGGCAGCACCGGCTGCATCGGCACCGTCAACGCGGCGCAGGTCACGCTGACGCAGAACGTGCCGTATTTCTTCTCGGTCGGCCAGCGTACCCTGACCGCCACGGCCATCGCCAAGAACACCGCGATCGTGTCGTTCTCGCTCGGGTCGGGGCTGGCCTCGACCAATACCGGGCTGCTCAACTCGGTGCTGGGTGCGCTGCTGGGCAACGGCAACAGCGCGCTCAACCTGGACCTAGTGTCCTACCAGGGGCTGGCGAACACGACGATCCGCGTGTCCGACCTGATGGCCGCGCTGAACGTGGGCACCGTGCAGCAGTTGATCGCTGCGCAGGTCTCGCTCAGCCAACTCGTCAGCGCGGTGGTGTCGGCGGGCGGGCAGAACGGGCTCACCGGCGTGTCGGTCGGCACCGTGGTGGCGCCGAACACGCTCGTGCTCGGGGCGCTGCTGCGCAATACGCTGATCAACGTCGGCAACAGCACCGGCACCCCCGGTGTCCTGCAGTTCCTGGCGCAGGCGGGCAACGACCAGTCTGTGCTGAATGCGCAGCTCAACGTGCTGGACCTGGTGACGACGGCCGCGCAGATCGCCAACAACAAGAACGCGGTGGCGATCTCCACCGGCCTGACGCTGCCCGGCCTGCTGGGGACGACCCTGAATCTCAAGGTGATCCAGCCGCCGGTCATCGCCATCGGGCCGCCCGGCAAGGATACGTCGGGCAACTGGATGACGCAGGCCTCGGCCGGCCAGGTGCGGCTGGGCCTCAACGTCAGCGCGAGCGTGCTGGGCCTGGCGACGATCAACGTGCCGATCGGTGTCGTCGTGGCAGGCGCCAGCGCGCACGCTGTCGATGCCTATTGTCCGGTGCCCCGGGTGAACCTGTCGGCGGATATCGCGGGGACGATCTCGCCGGTCTCGTCGTGCATTGCGGCCGGGGCGGACTCGGTCGCGTCCGGCACCTTGAACTGCGGGTCGGCAAGCGCTGCGCCGTTGTTGAGCGCGCTGGGGATTCCCGTGGTGTCGATCTACAGCAATCCGCCGGCCTCGTCGAGCGTGTCCTTCGGCAGCGACACGCCCTACCGCGGCCTGCAGATCGCGGTGGGGCAGACCCAGCGCGTGACGGCGACCGGCGGTTTCTTCAGCTCACTCTTGTCGAGCAATAGCAATCTGAAAGTGACGGTGCTCAATGCGCTTTTGCTTGCCGTGCCCATTTCCGCAGTTTCAGCCGAGCTGTCGACGGTCGGCTCGATTCTGGACAGTTCGCTGACCCCGGTGCTGGAACTGCTCGGCGTGCAGCTCGGCTACGCCGACATCAAAGTGCTTTCGGTGAACTGCGATGCAGTCGAACTGGTGTTCTGACAGGGGCGCGACGATATGAAAACCGATCGCTGGGCATACGAGACGCTTGAAATCTTCGTCTGGGAAGGCCGCCAGGACATCGCGGATCGCGTCACGCGCTTCATGGCGCCGTTCGGGGCGGAGGTGATCCGTGCCGGGGGCATCGACTTCCAGCCGTCGGAGCCGCGCAGCAAGCCGAGCATCGCCGTGATCAGCGCGTCGGTGGTGGAAAGCGGTGGCTTCACCGTGCTCGACTGGCAGGCGGCGCAGGGCATGCCCGTGATCTGGGTGGCGGCGGACGCGCAGCACGATCCGTCGCGCTTCCCGCCGGAGTACACCCACGTGCTGGGGCCGGACTTCGGCGCGACCGAGCTGCGCGCGCAGATCGGCAAGCTGCTGCCCGCGCTGGCGCCGGCGCAGAGCAAGGCGCCGGACCAGAGCGACCTGGTGGCCGCGTCGCCGGCGATGCAGTCGCTGCTCGAGCATGTCGATACCTTCGCCGACTGCGCCAGCAACGTCATGCTCTACGGCGAGACTGGCGCCGGCAAGGAGCGCATCGCGCGCCTGCTGCACGACCGGAACACCGTCTACGGACGCGGTCCGTTCGTGGCCGTCAACTGCGGGGCGATTCCCGACGGCCTGTTCGAATCGCAGTTCTTCGGCCATGCCAAGGGGGCGTTCACCGGCGCCATGTATGCGCACCGGGGCTACTTCGAGCAGGCCAACGGCGGCACGCTGTTTCTCGACGAGCTGGGCGATCTGCCGTTGTATCAGCAGGTGAAGCTGCTGCGCGTGCTGGAAGACAGCGAGTGCACGCGGCTGGGCTCGACGGTGCCGGTGAAGCTGGATTTCCGGCTGGTGGCGGCCACCAACAAGCACCTGCGCGAGATGGTGGCGACGGGCAAGTTCCGCGCCGACCTGTATTTCCGGCTGGCGGTGATCGAGCTGCGGATTCCCAGCCTGGAGCAGCGCGGCGCCGAAGACAAGGTGGCCCTGCTGCTGTCGTTCCTGCGCCATCTGCTGGGCGACAAGGGCTTCGACAGCCTGCCGCCGGTGCCGGAATGGGTGCGGGCGTCGGTCGGCCGGGCGTATTTCACGGGCAATGTGCGCGAGCTGCGCAACCTGGCCGAGCGCATCGGCATCACGCTGCGCCAGTTTGGCCGCTGGGACGAGGCGCGCATCCTGCCGCTGTTCGCCGGCCTGCAGCGGGATGCCTTCGACCGCGAGGCCGGCAACGGTCATGGCAACGGTCATGGCAACGGCGAGCGCGGCGTCGACAACGGCGAGGAGCGCCGCCGCATCCTTGCCGCGCTGGACGCCAACAACTGGCGCCGCCAGGACACCGCGGCCACGCTGGGCATCAGCCGCAAGGTGCTGTGGGAGAAGATGCGCAAGTACCAGATCGCCGACGGTGAGGCCGAACTGCGCGAGCTGGAGTGACACGGAACAACACCCCACGCCATGCAGGGGGCCGGAAGTGCCACGGCGGGCCCGGATCGCGTATAGTTTTCGGTTGCATCGAGCAGAACCACAGGGGCGACATGAGAACAACAACACAGCGCGGGATGGCAGTACACCGGGTGTTCAAGAGGGGACTGGCCATCGCGGCCGCGGCGGCCGCAGTGGCAGGCGGCACGGCCTGCACATCGGCCGTGGCGCAGAGCCCGGCCGCGCCGCCCACGGCGATCGACGCGGTGGCGCCGGCCGCGCCGGTTCCGGCGCTGACGGCCACGGTCGGGCAGACCGGTTCCGCCCCGGCCGCCGCCGCGCCTTCCGCCTCCGACAGCGCCGCCCGCGCCGACACCCCGGCCGCCAACAGCGCCGTGCTGGAGCTGCAGCGCCGCATGCAGGCGCGCGAGCTGGCCGAGCTGCGCACGACCTACAACGGCGCATACGGCGCCAGCCTGCTGTTCGCCCAGCGCGATCTGACGTATTACGTGACGCTGTTCCAGCAGAAAGATCTGTGGCGCGTCATCAAGACCACCAACGAAGCGCACGCCGAGCGGATCTACGCCGATTTCTCCCGCCAGACGCGCTCGCTGTCCGACCTGGACCTGCAGCGCATCCGCCTGGAGGCCCAGAAGGAGCGCGCCGAGCGCCAGATCGCCGAGCAGGAAGGCCGCCTGCGTGGCCTGCGCGCCGATCTCGACCTCCAGCGCCAGCAGCAGGCCCAGGTGCAGGCACGCCAGAAGGTGGCCCGCACCGAGGCCGACACGCTCGACACCGACCGGCGTGCCGCCCGCGCCCGCCTGGACGAGCTGCAGCGCCAGATCCGCTCGCTGGAGGCGCAGGTCAACGCTCCGTTCGGCGGCACCCGCGCTCATTGAGCGGGCCCCTCCTGGCGACACGCGACACGATCGGGCGGCCTGCGGGTCGCCCGATGTGCATTGAGGGACGGCTGGGGGACCGCCCGGGCGCGGCCGGCGGCAGGCCTGCAACCGGCGGTGTTGCATCGCTGCACCGCCAAGATTGCCGGGGCAGCGCGGGCAGGCCCCATGTTACGATGCCCCCCTCGGAGCACCGAGCTCATGGCCAGGAGACGCACGCTCTGATGCGTCCGGCGCGGCGGCCCCGCGAGGAGAAATGACAATGCGACGCCGAATCAAAGCGTCCTGGACCGCAATCCTGGTGTTTGCGCTGGTGGGCGCCGGGTATTTGTGGATGTACCGGTTCGAGCCCCTGCTGTCCGGCGAAGCCGGCAGCGATGTGTTTGTCTGGGACCGCTGGCGCCACCGCGTGTGCGCGCTGACCGACCGCGGCGAGGCGACCGAGCTGCGCTGCGACAACGCCATGGAGACCGATGGCGGTAGCGTTGGCAATGCCGGCGGCGGCTCCGACGTCTCCACGCGCGTGCGCATGCGGGACACCCTGTACCACAAGCTGTGACCTCGCCGCGCGCGCCTGCCGGCATCGTGTGCCGGGCGCGCGCCGGCTTTCCCTAGCCTTCGCCCAGTTCGGCCGCCTGGATCAGATCCGGCGCGGCGACGGCCGGCAGCATCCTGACCTGCGAGGCTTCGATCCGCCCCCGACGCTGGAACGGCCCCAGGTTTTGCGGCTGGCCGGATTCCAGCGCGCGCTCGATGGCGGCCAGGATGCGCACGTCAGCCAGGCCTTCCTCGCCGCCGGGTTCCGGCTCCAGGTCGTTCAGGATGCAATCCGAGAAGTACTGCAGCGCGCCGCCGACCTGGTCGGTGGCCTCGAACGGCTGCTCGCGCATGCGGCCGTCCAGGGTCAGCCGGTGCCGCAGCGCAGCGCCAAAGGTGAAGCCGGGCGACACTTCGAGATCGCCCCGGGTGCCGATCACGCGGTACTGGTCCACGCCGGCGCTGCTGTAGCTGACGGTGAACTGCGCGAGCCGGTGGTCGGCAAAGCGCAGCGTCACGCCGACGGTGTCATCGAAGTGGAACGGCGAGGCCGGATCGCGCACGCCCACGGCCGACACTTCCACGGGCTCCGCGTCGAACAGGTGGCGTACCGTGTTGATCGGGTAAGGTCCCATGTCCGCCACGGGCCCTGCCCAGTAGCCGTGGTGCGCCCGGTGGCTGGACGGCGCCACGGGCTGGCTGAAGACGGCCGAGAATGCCCGCACGGGCCCCAGCCCGCCGGCGCGCACCAGTTCGATCGCCGCCAGCGTGGCGGGCTCGAAGTGCAGCCGGTAGGCGATCATCAGCTTGGCATGCCCTTGGCGGGCCGCGGCGATCATCGCTTCGCAATCCGCTTCGCTGGTCGCCATGGGCTTCTCCAGCAATACGTGGATGCCGCGCTGCAGCGCGGGCAGTGCGTATTGCCGATGCATGTCGGCGGGCAGCGCCAGATAGATCGCGTCAATGTCGCCGGAGGCGAGCAGGCGCTCGTAGTCGGCATAGCCGCAGACGTGGCCGATGCGGTAGCGCTGCGCCAGCGCGCCGGCCTTGGCCGCATCGCCGGTCACCAGTGCGGTGACGACGGCGTTGCCGCTGTGCGCGACGCCCGGCAGGACAGCGGCCTGCGAGATCCAGCCGGCACCGACGACGGCGTAGCGGACCGGGTGCTGCGCGGTGGGCCCCGGTGTCGCTTGCGGCGTGAGCTCGGCTTCGTGTGACGCGGTAGACATGACAATTCCTTTGCAATCCGCGCGTGCGAACGCCGGCCGGAGGTGGCCGGCCCGTCGCTGCGCGCCGTGGTAGTAGGGAGGTAGCAAAGGCGGTGCCCGGCACCCCGCTGGCATCACTTCGTGCCGGGGCAACGGCTCAGGCGCGCTCGGCGCGGTGCCGGCAGAGCGTTGCCTGGCGCTGGGCTGGCGGGTGCGGCAACAGCATTCCCGGACGCTGACGGAGGCGGGGCTGGCCGGGCTGCGGGCTTGGCGGGTATCCGGGTAGCGCGATCTTCATGTCTCTCAGATAAGACATGAGAGCTGTTGAAGTCACACTTCAAAATCTCTACATAGTCATGCGGCGCATGCGTCGCTAAAATCCGCCCCCAAAAGCGCTGCTGCGTCCAATGACGGCGCGGCCGGCCAGGCAGATTGCCGCTCTGGTCCGAGACGCTTGTCCATTCAATCCAATACACACTGTGGAGCCACGCGATCCGGTATCGCGCGGCCGGCGCCTGTTCGCACGCAGTGAAAAAAGAGGATGCGCTGTAATGGGAAGGGGAAGTTCGGTTTGCCGCCTGGGGGGCGGCAAACGTTTCGTATGGCTCGGCGCTTGCCTGCTGCCGATGTCCATGGCCTTGGCGCAGATCGCGCCGGCCGAAGATGCCACGCAGGAACTGTTGCGGCAGCAGGAACGTGAACGCGCGCTGCGCCAGCGGCAGGAGTCCAAGCCGGACGTGCGGCTGGAGCGCGGGGTGGCCGCCGAGACCGGCCGCCTCCCGGCGGACGAGTCGCCGTGCTTCCGCATCGACCGCATCACGCTGACGGGGGACGCCGCCGAGCGCTTCCAGTGGGCGCTGCCTGCGGCCGATCCGTCGGACGATCCGGCCACCGGCCGGTGCCTGGGCACCGCCGGCATCAACCTGGTGATGAAGCGCGTGCAGAACGCCATCGTCGCGCGCGGTTACGTGACCACGCGCGTCCTGGCCGCGCCACAGGACCTGAAGCAGGGCACGCTTGCCCTGACGCTGGTGCCGGGGCGCATCCGCGCCATCCGCTTCTCGGACGACAGCAGTCCGCGCGCCACCCGGTGGAATGCGCTGCCGGCCGCGCCCGGCGACATCCTCAACCTGCGCGATATCGAGCAGGGGCTGGAGAACTTCAAGCGCGTGCCCACGGCCGATGCCGACATCCAGATCGCCCCCGCCGACGGCCCTGGCGCCACGCCCGGCGAGAGCGATCTGGTGATCGCCTGGAAGCAGGGCCTGCCGTTCCGCCTGAACGTGGCCGCCGACGATTCCGGCAGCAAGTACACCGGCAAATACCAGGGCAGCGTCACGGTGTCGTACGACCACTGGTGGACGCTCAACGACCTGTTCTACGCCAGCTTCAATCATGACCTGGGCGGCGGCTACAGCGGCAGCAAGGGCACGCGCGGCTACACCGTCCACTACGAGGTGCCGTACGACTACTGGCTGCTCGGCTTCACCACCAGCAGCTACGACTACTACCAGTCGGTCGTCGGGGCCAACCAGACCTACATCTACAGCGGCACCAGCGAGAACAGCGAGGTGCGCCTGTCGCGGCTGTTCTACCGCGACGCCGTGCGCAAGACCAGCGCCTATGTGCGCGGCTGGGTGCGCAGTTCCGCCAACTTCATCGACGACACCGAGGTCGAGGTGCAGCGCCGCCGCATGGCCGGCTGGGAAATCGGCCTGAACCACCGCGAGTTCATCGGCGCCGCCACGCTCGACGCGAACGTGGCGTACCGCAAGGGCACGGGGATGCTGTCGTCGCTGCCGGCGCCGGAGGAGTCGTTCGACGAGGGCACCGCCCGCCCGTCGCTGATCACGGCGGATGCGCAACTGACGGTGCCGTTCGCCGTCGCGTCGCAGCGGCTGCGCTACACGACCGCGTGGCGCGGCCAGTGGAACCGCACGCCGCTGGTGCCGCAAGACCGCTTCTCCATCGGCGGGCGCTACACCGTGCGCGGCTTCGACGGCGAGAACACGCTGATCGGCGATCGCGGCTGGCTGGTGCGCAACGACCTCGGCTGGACGCTCGGCAATAGCGGTCAGGAGCTCTATGTGGGCGTGGATTACGGCGAGGTCGGCGGGCAATCCGCGCGCGTGCTGATCGGGCAGCACCTGGCCGGTGCCGTGCTGGGCCTGCGCGGCGGCTACAAAGGGCTGTTCTGGGACGTCTTCATCGGCACGCCGCTCAGCAAGCCCGAGGGCTTCCGGACCGCGCATACCACGGCGGGTTTCAACGTCAGCTGGTCGTACTAGGAGGCCGCATGCGATTCGACACCCTCGATGTCATCGCGCCCGGCCTGCTTGAGACACCCTGCAACGAGGCAGAGGTGCTGGGCTCGGCGGTCTGGCTGTGGATGCATTCGGCCTCGCACCGCGACGTGCCGCTGCATGCCTTGTCGGCGCTGCTGCTGCCGGCCATCAAGCAGCGGCAGTTCGTGCTGGCGACCGAGCATGGCAAGCCGGTGTTCTTCCTGATCTGGGCGGGCCTGAGCCCGGAGGCCGAGCGCCGCTATCTGGCCAATCCGCCCATCACCATGCCCGAGGCCGATTGGGCCAGCGGCGAGCGCACCTGGATCCTCGACTGGATCGCGCCGTTCGGACATACGCGGTGCGCCCGCCAGCTGATGGCGCGCCTGTTCGCCACGCGCTGCGTGCGCGCGCTTTACCACCGCGGCAATGACCGCGGCCTGCGGGTCATGGACTTCCACGGCATCGGCGTGATGGCCGAAGAAGCCCGCGCGTGGTCCGCGCTCAACCCTCCTCTCCTGCCCCTGGCCGCCCACGCTGCCGGCACGTCGCATCTCCCGGAATCCCAATCATGAACAAGCACCTCTACCGGATCGTATTCAACAAGACGCGCGGCCTGCTGATGGCGGTGGCGGAGAACGTCGCCGGCGACGGCAAGCAGACCGGCACCAGCGATGCGCCGCGCGCCGGCAGCGTGCTGGCCACGGTGCGGCCGCTGTGCTTCTCGATCCTGCTGGCGTTCGGGCTGGTCGGCAGCCTGGCGCAGGCGCAGATCGTGGCGGACCCCGGCGCGCCGCGCGGCCAGCAGCCGACCGTGCTCAATGCCGCCAACGGCGTGCCGCTGGTCAACATTCAGACGCCCAGCGCGGGCGGCGTGTCGCGCAACACCTACGGCCAGTTCGACGTCAACCAGCAGGGCGCCGTTCTCAACAACGCCCGCACCAGTACGCAGACGCAGCTCGGCGGCTGGGTGCAGGGCAACCCGTGGCTGGCCACCGGCACGGCGCGGGTGATCCTGAACGAAGTCAACTCGAGCAACCCGAGCCGGCTGCGGGGCTACGTGGAAGTCGCCGGCGACCGCGCGCAGGTGGTGATCGCCAACCCGGCGGGCATCAGCTGCGACGGCTGCGGCTTCATCAACTCCAACCGCGTCACGCTGACGACCGGCACGCCGATCCTCAACGGCGGCAACCTCGACGGCTACCGCGTGCAGAACGGCACCGTCAGCATCACGGGCGGCGGCCTGGACACCAGCCGCGCGGACTACACCGACATCATCGCGCGCTCGGTTCAGGTCAATGCCGGCATCTGGGCCAATACGCTCAAGGTCAGCGCGGGCGCCAACGAGGTCAGCGCCGACCATGCCCAGACCACCGCCATTGCCGCGACCGGCCCCGCGCCGTCGTACGGCATCGACGTCGCGAGCCTGGGCGGCATGTACGCGGGCAAGATCACGCTGGTCGGCACCGAGGCCGGCGTGGGCGTGCGCAATGCCGGGCAGATCGGCGCCTCGGCCGGCGACGTGACCGTCACCGCCGACGGCCGGCTGGAGAACAGCGGCCGCATCACGGCCAGCGGCAATGTGCATGCTGACACCAACGGTGGCGTCACGAACGCGGGCACGGTCTACGCACAGGGCGATACGCAACTCGCCACGCGCGGCAACGTCGTCAATACCGGCGTGATCGCGGCGCAGGGCAATACGACGCTCGCCGCAACCGGCGCGGCGAGCACGATCGACAGCCAGGCCGGCTCCGTGCTCGGCGCGGGCCTGCTCAGTGACGGCACCGTGAGCGGCAGCGGCGCGCTGCAGCTGTCGGCGACGGGGCAGCTCCAGGCCCAGGGCCAGAACTTCGCGGGGGCGGACCTGACGGCGGGCGCCGCGTCGATCCGCCTGGCCGACAGCCGGACCGCCGCGCGCAATATCACGCTGACGGCCAGCGGCGGCGATCTCGATGCGAGCCGCGCGACGCTCTCGGCGTCGCAGGCCTGGACGGCGAACGCGGCCGGCACGCTGCGCACCGACGGCGCGAACGCATCGGCCGATCGGCTGGCGCTGACGGCGCACGATCTCTCCAACGCGCAGGGCCAACTGGTCCAGACCGGCGCATCGGACCTGTCGATCCAACTGCCCGGCCAGCTGGACAACACCGGCGGGCGCATCGCGACCAACAGCGCCAACCTGTCGCTCGGCGCGCAAACGCTGGTCAACACCGGCGGCCGCATCGAGCATGCGGGCACCGGCACGCTGGCGATGAACGTGGGCACCCTGAGCGGCGCGCGCGGCGTCATCGGCACCAACGGCGCGCTGCAGCTGACGGCGCAATCGGCCACGCTCGACGGGGGGCAGACCTCGGCCGACACGCTGCAGATCCGTGCCGGCACGCTGTCGAACCGGAGCGGCCAGATCAGCCAGACCGGCATGGGCGGCGCATCGATCCAGGCAAGCGCGTCGCTCGACAACACCGGTGGCCTCATCACCGCCAACGGCCCGAACCTCACGCTCGAGGCGCCGACGCTCGTCAACACCGACGGGCGGGTCGCGCATGCGGGCACCGGCACGCTGGCCATCACCGGCACGACCGTCGATGGCGCGCGCGGCACGATCTCGGGCAACGGCGCGCTGACGCTGAACGCCCAGTCCGTCACGCTCGATGGCGGGCAGACCACGGCCGGCAACCTGACGATCGACGCGGCCACGCTGTCGAACCGCTCGGGCCAGCTGTTGCAGACCGGCACGGGCGCGGCGTCCGTCCAGGCCACCGAGCGCTTCGACAACACGGGCGGCCGCCTGGCGACGAACGGCTCGGACCTGACGCTTGGCGCGGCAACACTCACCAACGTGGACGGCCGCATCGAGCACGCGGGCACCGGGGCACTGGCCATCACCGCCACGACCCTCGACGGCGCGCGCGGCACGATCGCCAGCAATGGCACGCTGGCGCTGCGCGCGCAGACGGCCACGCTCGACGGCGCACAGACCACGGCCGAGCGCCTGCAGGTCGATACGGCGGTGCTGTCCAATCGATCGGGCCAGCTGGTGCAGACCGGCGGCGGCGCGGCGTCGGTACGGGCCACGACGCTGCTCGACAACACCGGCGGCACGCTCGCGGGCAACGGCGACCTGGCCATCGCGGCGGGGCGCCTGGTCAACCAGGGCGGCACGCTGCAGGCGGCCGGCGCGTCCGGCCTGGCCATCGCGGCGACGGGCCAGATCGATAACAGCGCCCAGGGCAAGATCGGCGCGGGCGGCGCGGCGACGATCGCGGCGGCCTCGCTGTCGAACGCTGGCGGCACGCTTACCGCCGGCGACGCGCTGCAAGTGCAGGCGAGCGGCGCGGTGGACAACACGCAAGGGGTGCTGGCGGCCAACCGGGACGTATCGGTCAACGCGGCATCGGTGGCCAACGCGGGCGGTCGCATCGGCTCGGTGCAGGGCAGTACGGCCGTTGTGGCCAGCCAGGGCGGCGTCAGCAACGCGGGCGGCCGCGTGGAGGCCGCGCAGGCGCTGACCCTCAGCGGCAACGGCATCGCCAATACCGATGGCGTGGTGGCGGGCCAGGACGTGCGGCTCGACAGCCGGGCGCAGGCCTTCGACAACACCCGCGGCACCGTGGCCGCGCGTGGCCTGCTGGATGTGCAGAGCGGCCAGCTCACCAACGACGCCGGCATGCTGCAGGCGGCCGGCGCGCTGACGATCGACACCCACGGCCAGACGCTGCTCAACACGCATTCCGGCACCACGGGCGGCATTCTCGGCCAGGACAAGGTGACGCTGCATAGCGGCAACCTGGACAACAGCGCCGGCTTCATCGGCGCGAACGGCGACCTGAGCGCCACCGCCGCGCAGATCACCAACGCGCAGGGCGGCCAGATCAGCGGCGCGAAGGCGATCGCGCTCACCAGCACGGGTCTGGACAACCGGGGCGGCACCATCCAGGCGATGGGCAACGTGACGGCCGATGCCGGCTCGGGCGTGGTCGACAACAGCGGTAGCCTGATGCGCTCGGGCGCCACGCTCGACGTGCGCGCCGGGTCGGTGATCAACACCGGCACCCAGGGCGCCAACCAGGGGCTGGAGGGCCAGAACGTTGCGCTGACGGCCGACCAGATCAGCAACCAGGGCGGCGCCATCCGCGCGGACAAGGCGCTGACGCTGACCGGCTCCGGCGCGCTCAACAACGCCCAGGGCCTGATCTCCTCGGCCCAGAGCGTGCAGGTGCAGGACCGCAATCCGGGCAACAAGACGCAAAGTGTCACCAACACGGGCGGCACGCTCATCGCCGGCAAATCGCTGGGCGTGGACAGCGCCGGCCTGTCGGGCGATGGGCGCATCCTGTCGCAAGGCGACCTGAGCCTGAACCTGGCCGGCGATTTCACCAACACCGGCGAACTGCAGGCCAACGGCAACGCCACCGTGAAGACCAGCGGCACGCTGACCAACCAGTCGGGGCTGAAGGCCGGGAACACGCTCACCGTGTCCGCGGGCAACATCGACAACACCGCCAGCGGCGAGATCAGCGCCGGCACGACCAACCTCACCGCCACCGGCACGCTCACCAACCGGGGGCTGATCGACGGCGGCAACACCAACATCGACGCCGGCACGCTCAACAACCTCGGCACCGGCCGCATCTATGGCGACCACGTGGCGATCCAGGCGGGCACCGTCAACAACGATGTCGAGAACGGCACGGCGGCGACCATCGCCGCGCGCAACCGGCTCGACCTCGGCGCGCAGACCCTGAACAACCGCGAGCATGCGCTGATCTTCAGCGGCGGCGACATGGCGATCGGCGGTGCGCTGGACAGCAACCGGGTCGCGACGGGCGCGGCGGCCACGGTCAACAACAACAGCGCGTCGATCGAATCGCTCGGCAGCCTGGCGCTGGCGGCCAACCGGATCAACAACACCAACGAGCACTTCAGCACGGGGGTGCAGTCGCAGGGCACGCAGCACATCGTGGAGTACCAGGGCGACGGGGCGGCCAACCGCTACAAGCCGGGGGACCCTGACGTCTACATCTACAACGACGAGTCGGACCACCTGCACACGCCCGAGGGCAACTACGAGAGCTGGCACAAGTACGAGTACGACCGCTCGACCAGCGCGACCGTCATCACCGGCTCCGACCCCGGCAAGATCACCTCGGCCGGCGCGATGCGGATCGACGCGGGGACGCTGTTCAACGACAAGAGCCAGATCATCGCCGGCGGCACGCTGTCGGCCAATGTCGGCTCGCTGCAGAACACCGAGGTGACGGGGCAGCAGACCGTGACCGACGCGGGCACGGCCACGTCGTACTGGCGCCACCAGAAGAAGGGGCGAGACGACACCGGCAGCAGCAGCACGGCCTACAACCCGCCCGACGCGATCAGCGACATCCGGCTCACGCCCACCGTCTACAAGGACAACACCGCGCCCGGCGGCAGCGGGACCCAGGTCGGCACCCTGACTGTGGGAAGCGTGACGCAGGGGGCGCAAAGCGCGGCGGTGGCCAGCGTATCCATCGGCGCGGGCCGGACCGTGGGCGCCGTGACGCAGGGGATGCCGGGCATCGGCAGCGTCGGCGGCGGGCGGACGGTGAGCGCCATCACGGAAGTGGCGGCCGTCACGCCGGCCGCGGGCGGCCAGTCGCTGGTGGTGCGCACGGGCGGGGTCAACACCACGCTGCCCAACAACAGCCTGTTCCGCCTGAACCCGAACCCGGGGGGCAGTTACCTGGTCGAGACGGACCCGCGCTTCGCGAGCTACCGCACGTGGCTGTCGTCGGACACCATGCTGACGCAGCTGAGCGTCGATCCGGCCCTGACGCAGAAGCGCCTGGGGGATGGCTTCTACGAGCAGATGCTGGTGCGCGAGCAGGTGGCGCAGCTGACGGGTCGGCGCTTCCTGGATGGCTATTCGAGCGATGAGGCGCAATACCGCGCGCTGATTGACAACGGCGTCACCTATGCCAAGGCGTGGGGCCTGCGTCCGGGCGTGGCGCTGACGGCCGCGCAGATGGCGCAGCTGACCAGCGACATCGTCTGGCTGGTCGAGCAGGAGGTGACGCTGCCCAACGGCCAGACCACGCGCGCGCTGGTGCCGCAGGTGTACGTGCACGTGAAGCCGGGCGACCTGGACGGCTCGGGCGCGCTGATCGCGGGGCAGAGCGTGAACCTGAACGTGTCGGGCGACATGGTGAACCAGGGCAGCATCGCCGGGCGCGACGTGGTGTCGATCACGGCGGAGAACGTGAAGAACCTGGGCGGGCGCATCACGGGCGGCGACGTGGCGGTGCGCGCGCGCACCGACCTCGACAACCTGGGCGGCATCATCGATGCCAACAACAGCCTGAGCGCGATGGCCGGGCGCGACCTGAACGTTGCCAGCACCACGCGCAGCAACAGCAACGCGCAGGGCAGCATCACGAACGTCAGCCGCATTGCGGGCCTGTATGTGACGGCGCCGTCGGGCGGCACGCTGGTGGCTTCCGCCGGGCGCGATCTGACGCTGTCCGGCGCGCAGATCGGCAACGCGAGCACGGGCGGCCAGACCGTGGTGGCCGCGGCGCGGGACCTGAACCTGGGCACGGTCGGCACGTCGAGCGCGCAGTCGCTGGCGTGGGACAGCAAGAACTGGCGCAAGGACAGCACGCAGCAGGAGGTCGGCTCATCGATCCAGACCACTGGTGACTTGCGGCTCTCGGCGGGCAATGACCTGAACGCGCGCGGCGCCTCGGTGACGAGCGAGCAGGGCGCGCTGGTGGCGACCGCCGGCAACAACGTCAACCTGAACGCGGCGCAGACCACGCGCGAGGTGGACGAGGCGCACCAGTTCAAGGGCAGCAGCAGCTGGTTCTCGAAGAAGACGATCACGACGCGCAACACGCTGTCGGAGACCACGACGCAGGGCACGACGTTCTCGGGCAACACGACGTACGTGCAGGCGGGCAACGACATCAACGTGAAGGGCAGCAACGTGGTGTCGACCGATGGGACGACGCTGATCGCCAAGCACGACGTCAACATTGATGCGGCGACCAATTCGACTACCGAGCGGCATTTCCGGGAGGAGAAGAAGTCGGGGCTGTTCAGCTCGGGCGGCATCGGCTTCACGATCGGCACGCAGCAGCAGAGCCAGGACAACCAGGACGCGCGCACCACGGCGGCGGCGTCCACGGTGGGCTCGACCAACGGCAATGTGGCGATCGGGGCGGGCAACCACTACCAGCAGGTGGGCAGCAACGTGGTAGCGCCGCAGGGCGACATCACCATCCAGGCCAAGAAGGTCGACATCCTGGAAGCGCAGGAGACCACGCATAGCACGCAGGAGACGCAGTTCAAGCAGTCGGGCCTGACGGTGGCGGTGACGGCGCCGGTGATCGCGGCGATCCAGACGGCGCAGCAGATGGGCCGTGCGGCAGGGCAGACGTCGGACGGGCGGATGAAGGTGCTGGCCGGTGCGACGACGGCATTGGCTGGCAAGAACGCGGCGGATGCGGTGGCGGCCGATCCGAAGTCGGGCGGCGGGGTGAGCATCTCGATCACGGTGGGTGGGAGCAAGAGCCAGAGCAAGACGACGCAGGACGCGACGCAGGCGGCGGGCTCGCAGGTGGCGGCGGGCGGCAACGTCAGCATCCAGGCCACGGGCGCGGGGCAGGATTCGACGCTGACGGTGCAGGGCAGCGACATCAAGGGCGGCGGGGACGTGAGCCTGAAGGCCGATGGCGACATCGACCTGCTGGCCGCGCGCAATGCGAGCGAGATGCACCGCTCGAGCAGCAGCGTGAGCGGCGGGGTGGGCGTGGCGGTGAGCCTGGGCTCCAACGGCGCGGCCTTCGGCGTGACGGCCAACGCAAGCGCCTCGCGCGGCAAGGGCGAGGGCTCGGACGTGAGCTGGACCAACACGCACGTATCGGCCGGCAACACGCTGACACTGGAATCGGGCGGCAACACGAACCTGAAGGGCGCGGTCGCCACCGGCAAGCAGGTGGTGGCCAACGTGGGCGGCGACCTGAACATCGAAAGCCTGCAGGACACGAGCACGTACCACACCAAGGACCAGTCGATCGGCGGCAGCGTGACGGTGGGCTTTGGCTTCTCGGGCAGCGCCAACTTCAGTCAGCAGAAGATCGACAGCGACTTCGCCAGCGTGACGGAGCAGTCGGGCATCAAGGCGGGCGACAAGGGCTTCCAGGTCAACGTGCGCGGCAACACCGACCTGAAGGGCGCGGTGATCGCCAGCACCGACAAGGCGGTGCAGGACGGGGTCAACAGCCTGACGACGGCGACGCTGACGCAGAGCGAGATTCACAACCGGGCGGAGTACAGCGCGAGCAGTATCGGCATCGGCGGGGGCTACAGTTCTGGCGGTGGCAGCGGCAAGAGCGACGACAGCGGTGGCAAGGGCGCCAGTGCGGGCGGCGTGGGCACCAACCAGCAAGGCCAGGCCACGACGGGCGGCGACAAAGTGCCGGGCAGCAACCTGCCGAGCAGTGGCGGCTGGAGCGCCACGCCGCCGATCGTGATGGGTGCCTCGGGCAGCGGCAGCAGCGTGACGGGCAGCGGCATCAGCGGCGGCGCGATCCACATCACGGACGACGCGAAGCAGCAGGCGCTGACGGGAAAGGATGCTGAGCAGACGGTGGCGAGTATCAACCGGGGGGTGTCGAGCGAGCGGGATAGCAGCAATGCGCTCAAGCCGATCTTCAATGAGCAGGAGATCAAGGCCGGGTTCGAGATCGTAGGTGCATTGCAGCGGGAGACGGGGACGTTCCTGAGCAATCGGGCGAAGGAGTCGACGGAAGCGCAGAAGGCACTCGATGCAGAGAAGGCGAAGCCGGCGGACCAGCAGGACGCGACCAAGATTGCGCAGTTGACCCAGACCTTGCGTAACAATGAAACGTGGGAGATGGGCGGTACCGGCCGGCTGGTATTGACCGCGATCACGGCTGGGGCCGGCGGGAACGTGACAGGTTCGTCCGGAGCCATGCTCCAGAGCGCCGCCGCATACTACTTGCAAGGCTTGGCAGCACAGGAGGTCAAGGGGATCGCGGACCTTCTTGATAGCGAACCGGCTCGCGCAGCGCTGCAAGGGCTTGTTGCGTGCGCCGGCGCTGCGGCTCAAAGTCAAAGTTGTGGGGCAGGTGCCGCAGGGGCCGCCGCGAGCGTCGTCCTCAATAATCTGTTGGATAGCCTGAATGGAGAGCAGGCGGCGACGTTGACGCCGGAGAAGAAGCAAGCCCGTGAGAACATCATCGCGACGATCGTGGGCGGGGCAACCACAGCGCTTGGCGGAAACGCCGTGGCAGCAACGGTGGCGGCTGAGATAGAGACCGAGAATAACGCTGCGAACTTTGTGAAGGGTACGACGGAGCGTGTCCAGCAGGCTTCGATCAGCGTTGGCGAAATCCTTCGCAAGCCGAAAGGCCAGGTCACACGGAAGGATATTGAAGCCGCATTGGCGAAGTTGAAGGAGGCGGCCTCGGCCGGCAACTTGTCCAATCAGGAGGCGCTCAATTTCAATTCGCTGTGGATGTCCGTTGCTGAGCGGGCCGCGTTGGAAAACCTGATGACCCCGCAGGAGATCGTGGGGACCAAGGAGTTCATGCGAGCGGCGATTGGTTCGATGGCGTTTAGTGGGGGAGGTAGTTCTGCGATCAGGTCGTCGGGGAGCGGGAGCGGTCCAAGGTTGGCGACGACGCAAAGTGAATTCGTTCCTGTCCCACCAGTCAGTCAAGTTGTGAAGAATAAATTCGTCGGGGACGCGTTTGAGGCAGAGAAGTACCAGCAGTTTCAAAGCAGAATGGTAGAGTCTGCACAGCAGGTTACGGTTCGGACTCAGAGTGGGACAAAGACTCGCATAGATATAATCGGGCGAGACGACAATGGAAAGATTGAGTGTCAAGAATGCAAGGCTTCGGCTACTGCGCCCTTGACGAAAAATCAACAGATAGCCTTTCCTGAAATTGAAACTGGAGGGGCTGTTGTTGTAGGTAAGGGGAAACCAGGATTTCCTGGTGGTACGGTAATACCACCTACGAAGATTGATATTGTTAGGCCAAATACGCCTCCTAAGAATTGAGGTTTTATGTCTATCGTTGATTCAAATGTGGTTGACATGATTGGAGTGCCTTCCGACGACTTGTCTCTTGTCGTTATGGGTATCTCAGATCATCTCGATTGGGGAAGTGGCGCGCAGGAACACCTGCTTCTGTTGCAGGAAAAGATAAACTGCTATCTGAGATTTGTGGAGAGTGGGGAGATATATGATGCGTTTCCCTCTGCGAGAGGGAGGCGATTTGTAATCGAAATAATTGCAAAATATGAGATGAATAACGAGAGTGCGAAAGATTTTTTCGTTGCAGCAAAGCGTATTCTGGAAGCTTCTGGAGTGGAGTTGAGATATTCATTTGCTCCTTGAGGGAGAGATGATCGGCTAGCAGGTCTAGGCTCGGGAGTGCTGATTCGCGTCGCTGGCGTGGAACAGCAAGAACTGGCGCAAGGACAGCACGCAGCAGGAGGTCGGCTCATCGATCCAGACCACTGGTGACTTGCGGCTCTCGGCGGGCAACGACCTGAACGCGCGGGGCGCCTCGGTGACGAGCGAGCAGGGCGCGCTGGTGGCGACGGCGGGCAACAACGTCAACCTGGGCGCGGCGCAGACCACGCGCGAGGTGGACGAGGCGCACCAGTTCAAGGGCAGCAGCAGCTGGTTCTCGAAGAAGACGATCACGACGCGCAACACGCTGTCGGAGACCACGACGCAGGGCACGACGTTCTCGGGCAACACGACGTACGTGCAGGCGGGCAACGACATCAACGTGAAGGGCAGCAACGTGGTGTCGACCGATGGGACGACGCTGATCGCCAAGCACGACGTCAACATTGATGCGGCGACCAATTCGACCACGGAGCGGCATTTCCGGGAGGAGAAGAAGTCGGGGCTGTTCAGCTCGGGCGGCATCGGCTTCACGATCGGCACCCAGCAGCAGAGCCAGGACAACCAGGACGCGCGCACCACGGCGGCGGCGTCCACGGTGGGTTCGACCAACGGCAATGTGGCGATCGGGGCGGGCAACCACTACCAGCAGGTGGGCAGCAACGTGGTAGCGCCGCAGGGCGACATCACCATCCAGGCCAAGAAGGTCGACATCCTGGAAGCGCAGGAGACCACGCATAGCACGCAGGAGACGCAGTTCAAGCAGTCGGGCCTGACGGTGGCGGTGACGGCGCCGGTGATCGCGGCGATCCAGACGGCGCAGCAGATGGGCCGTGCGGCAGGGCAGACGTCGGACGGGCGGATGAAGGTGCTGGCCGGTGCGACGACCGCATTGGCCGGCAAGAACGCGGCGGATGCGGTGGCGGCCGATCCGAAGTCGGGCGGCGGGGTGAGCATCTCGATCACGGTGGGAGGGAGCAAGAGCCAGAGCAAGACGACGCAGGACGCGACGCAGGCGGCGGGCTCGCAGGTGGCGGCGGGCGGCAATGTCAGCATCCAGGCCACGGGCGCGGGGCAGGATTCGACGCTGACGGTGCAGGGCAGCGACATCAAGGGCGGCGGGGACGTGAGCCTGAAGGCCGATGGCGACATCGACCTGCTGGCCGCGCGCAACGCGAGCGAGATGCACCGCTCGAGCAGCAGCGTGAGCGGCGGGGTGGGCGTGGCGGTGAGCCTGGGTTCCAACGGCGCGGCCTTCGGCGTGACGGCCAACGCGAGCGCCTCGCGCGGCAAGGGCGAGGGCTCGGACGTGAGCTGGACCAACACGCACGTGTCGGCGGGCAACACGCTGACGCTGGAATCGGGCGGCAGCACGAACCTGAAGGGGGCGGTTGCCACCGGCAAGCAGGTGGTGGCCAACGTGGGCGGCGACCTGAACATCGAAAGCCTGCAAGACACGAGCACGTACCACACCAAGGACCAGTCGATCGGCGGTAGCGTGACGGTGGGCTTTGGCTTCTCGGGCAGCGCGAACTTCAGTCAGCAGAAGATCGACAGCGATTTCGCCAGCGTGACCGAGCAGTCGGGCATCAAGGCGGGCGATCGCGGCTTCCAGGTCAATGTGCACGGCAACACCGACCTGAAGGGCGCGGTGATCGCCAGCACCGACAAGGCGGTGCAGGACGGGGTCAACAGCCTGACGACGGCGACGCTGACGCAGAGCGAGATTCACAACCGGGCGGAGTACAGCGCGAGCAGCATCGGTATGACGCTCAGCGGCGGCAAGGATGTCAAGGGTGGCCGCATCTCGCCAACCGGAGCGGGCGTGGGGCAGGACAGCGGCAGCGCGAGCAGCACAACGACATCCGGCATCTCCGGCATTGCGGGCAACACCGCTGTGCGCACGGGAGACGCGGAAACTGGTATCGCCAAGATTTTTGATGCCGACAAGGTGCAGAAGGAAATCAACGCCCAGATGCAGATCACCCTAGCCTTCAGCCAGCAGGCGGGCCAAGCCGTGAGCAACTATGTTGAGAAAAATCGCGGCGAACTGATCGCGCAGATGAAGAAAGCCACCACGGAGGAAGAGCGCAGCGCCGTGCAAGGCAAGCTCGATGATCTCAAGTTGCAAGAGCGTGTCATGAACATCCTTGTCGGCGCGGTCACTGGCGTGGGGACTGCCGCGGTCACCAAGGAAGGTCTCTCTGCCGCTGCAGATGAGATGCGCAGCTTGATGATCAAGGACTCCGCCAAGTTTGCGGGCGTGACGGATGGCACGACGACTTACGACAATCTGTCGGCGGAGAGTGCTGGCGTGCGCGGGGATGGCCACAAGGTGGGCGGGACGCGGTGGGATTTGGATGGTCTTTGCGGAGCCGATAATGCTCGGTGCAAGGTGTTGCGAGACACGAATGAACAACCGATCTTGGACGCCAATGGCAAGACACAACTGGCTCTCAACGAAAAAGGGCAGGTGCAGTTTGATCCCAAAGCAGCCAAGATGACACTAGACGCATTCTTGCAAACTGATGAGGGTAAGAAGCTCGGGGGTACAACGGGCGGTATTCAAGGCGTGAAGGGCACGCTATTCGGCGTTCCATACGAAGCTGGAAGCTGGCAAGACAAGCTGATCGAATCGTTTGCCGGTACACACGATCTGATCGGCGGCAAGCTCAGTGGTTTGTATGATGACCAAGGCAATGCGACCCGAGGGCGACCCGCCTCCGTGGTTAAGGCACAAGATACGTGGAGCGCTACTGGCGCGATCGTGACATCCAGTCCGTTTGCGATGGCGGAATATCTTCCGCCTTCGGTGTGGAATGCGATTTCTGTTTTTTTGAAAGCCGCGAGGTAGTAGCTATGAGGCTGAAACTAGCAATGATGGCAGTTGTATTGATTACATCGGGCTGCACCATTGGTAACGGGCACATCTGTGGACCGCAGACACCTGCGTTCTATTGTGATCGTGAGGCGTACGAGAAATTGATGCATCCCAAGCCCTACATTGAGAAATGGGAGAAGCAAGGAGCGACATCAGAAATGCGTGATCGGGACTCGGAGAGTTGTGGTGGCGGTTATGGTAAATACGCGCCAGGTTTCAGCCAGGAAAAAGTCAAGGCCGCACAGCGCCCGGGAGAAAAAGACAACGTTACGTATTCCCGATTGCATCATGAATGGCAACGCTGCATGCTCAAGAAGGGCTATCGGTACACCGGAGAGTGCTATAGCCAGTCGTCACCAGCGTGCGGAGCACCCTAACAACACCGATCTGAAGGGGCGCGTCTAGCAGCATGAGCGGCGGGTTCGGCGTGGCGATCAGCTTGAACTCCAACGGCGCGGCCTTCGGCGTGACGGCCAACGCGAGCGCCTCGCGCGGCAAGGGCGAGGGCTCGGACGTGAGCTGGACCAACACGCACGTATCGGCCGGCAACACGCTGACACTGGAATCGGGCGGCAACACGAACCTGAAGGGCGCGGTCGCCACCGGCAAGCAGGTAGTGGCCAACGTGGGCGGCGACCTGAACATCGAAAGCCTGCAAGACACGAGCACGTACCACACCAAGGACCAGTCGATCGGCGGTAGCGTGACGGTGGGCTTTGGCTTCTCGGGCAGCGCCAACTTCAGTCAGCAGAAGATCGACAGCGACTTCGCCAGCGTGACCGAGCAGTCGGGCATCAAGGCGGGCGATCGCGGCTTCCAGGTCAATGTGCACGGCAACACCGACCTGAAGGGCGCGGTGATCGCCAGCACAGACAAGGCGGTGCAGGACGGGGTCAACAGCCTGACGACGGCGACGCTGACGCAGAGCGAGATCCACAACCGGGCGGAGTACAGCGCGAGCAGCATCGGCATCGGCGGGGGCTACAGCTACGGTGGCGGCGGCATGATGCCGGTCGGTGGCGGCAGCGGTGGCGGTGGCAACACCACGGCCGGTGGCGTGGGCACCAACCAGCAGGGCCAGGCCACAACGGGCGGCGACAAGGTGCCGGGCAGCAACGTGCCGACCAGCGGCAACTGGAGCGCCACGCCACCGGTCGTGATGGGCGCCTCGGGCAGCGGCAGCAGCGTGACGGGCAGCGGCATCAGCGGCGGCGCGATCCACATCACGGACGATGCGAAGCAGCAGGCGCTGACGGGCAAGGACGGCGAGCAGACGGTGGCGAGCGTCAACCGGAACGTCAGCACCGAGCGGGATAGCAGCAATGCGCTCAAGCCGATCTTTAATGAGAAGGAGATTCAGGCGGGGTTCGAGATCGTTGGCGCGTTGCAGCGGGAGGCTGGAACGTTCCTGAGCAACCGCGCCAAGGAAGTCGACCAGAAGAACGCTCAGGCCAAGGATGCGGACGCAAAGGCAGCCGACCCCAGCAATGGCCTGACCGACGAGCAGCGTCTTGCACTGCGCGACCAGGCCTCGGCGCTGCGCTCGGAAGCGCAAGCGATCAATGACAAGTGGGGCGCGGGTGGCACCTATCGCCAGATCACCTCGGCGCTGATGGCCGGCGTTGGCGGCAACGTGACGGGCAGCACGGCACAGTTCGCCCAGAACATGGTGGTCAACTATGTGCAGCAGCAGGGGGCGAGCTACATCGGCAAGCTGGTCGCGGACGGCACGCTGGTCGAAGGCAGCCCGGCCCACGCCGCGTTGCATGCGATCGTCGCTTGCGCGGGTGCGGCGGCGAGCAGTCAAAGTTGCGGCTCAGGTGCGCTGGGTGCGGCGGCGAGCAGCTTGTTGACCGGCCTGTTCAGCGAAACCAGCCCGGACGAGACGGCCACGCAGCGCGAGGGCAAGCGCAATCTCATCACCAGCCTGGTGACCGGCATCGCCGCCATGAGCGGCGCGGATGCCACCACGGCCACCAACGGCGCCATCGCTGCGGTTGATAACAACTGGCTGGCGACGCAGCAGATCGTGCAGATGAAGAAGGAGCTGTCCAACGCGAAGTCGACGCTGGAGCAGTTGAAGGTGGCCAGCAAGTGGGCCTATATCTCGACCAAGCAGGATGTGCTGACCACCACGGGCATCGGCAAGGGGCTGGCGGAGTCGGGCTGGAACGACGTCAAGGGCGTGGCGGAATTCCTGGCGCACCCGATTGAGGGGCTGAAGGGGCTGAAGCAACTGATCAGCAGCCCGGATGCCCGGCAGCAACTGGGCGATGCGTTGTTCACGGAGCTGGATGCGAAGATCGACCGCATGAGCAAGGCCCTCAATGAGGGTGGGGATGCGAATGCGGAACAGCTGGGCAAGGACCTGGGTGGGCTGCTGTGGCAGGTGGGTAGTGTTGTGACTGGCGTGGGCGGGGTTGCAAAGGGGGCGACCAAGCTGGCATCAGTGGGTGTCCGTCTTGGCACCGACATGATGGAAACGCTGTCCGGTGCTGCGAAGTTCGATCGCCTGCTTGCGAACGGCGGCTTGTTCGCCGCAGACGGCAAGCCTCTGATGGACTTCCGGAGCCTTAGCAATCCGCAGAAGAGTATTGTGGGTGACATGCTGGGTGGCGAAAAGGTTAAGCAGCTACTGCCGGATGCTCAGAAAATTGGTCGAACCCCAGGCGTTGGTGAAGCCGGCATTGATGATCTCTACAAGGTCAATAAGCCGGGTGTGGATTACGTAGTCGTAGAATACAAATTTGGCTCATCTAAGCTGGGTAATCCAGCAGATGGTTTGCAGATGAGTGATGATTGGATTGCAGGAGCGAAAACAGGCAAGAGTCGTGTTCTCGATTCATTGAGTGGTGATAGGGTTGAGGCAGGAAAATTTATGGATGCATTTGATGCCGGGCGAGTTGAGAAGTGGCTGGTCCATACAGATCCCTTCGGAAACGTCACCGTAGGTGTGCTGGATAAGAACGGGAAATTTCTCCCCGATCCCGTCAAGGCATCGAAAATTCTAGGATCAAAATGATGGTCAGAGAAAATCTGGGCGATGTGGCTTACTGGAACAAGTGGGTCGACTACGGCGACGCTCGTATTGCGGAGATGATCAATCGCGCAAAGGAGCCATCCCGTAATCCAGGCTATCGGCCTCAATACGTCTATGAGATCGCCAGGGAGAATTATGAGCAGATGCTGCGAAGATACTCGCGAGGTGACTCTGTTTTGGAGTTGGAAAACTATTTTCTCACGCTAATTGATGCATGGGAGAAATCCGAGCTCCTTGGAAAAGATGTTTGGACGGAAGAGCAACAATATACCCGCCATGCATGGGGCGTTAATTTAGATCACTATATAGTTTGTTTCTGGCTTGTGGGGTTGGCGCTAGCGCTAAATATTCCGGATGGCCAATGGAGGCGCTTGATTGCATTGATCGGAAATGAAGGCGAGGATGTATTGCTGGATCGTATTATTGCGTCTCGCCAGTCTGGTAGGCGGGTCGGTGAGAAGCTTTGTCATCCGAAGCCATATCAGCGGTTATTGGATGCAGTCAATGCACCGAAAACTGAACAGGGGAAATCATTGTTTGCCTTTGTCGAAAAATGGTATGCCGAACTGGACAGGCCGCCCAAGAAAGGGTTGTCTGAGCAGACAGCGATGTATGACAGGCCCTATTGGCATCGATACGGCGACCAGAATTTCGAAGGAGGCGCTTATTTTGGGCGCTGGTGTGTGGAAGCCGTCGCGGCGGTGAAAGCATTTGGTATTGACGACAGCCTTTGTCTGGGACATCCGAATTATCCAGGGGATTTGCTGCATGCCGATGCGCCGACCACGCATCCTTCGCGTCCCGCGCCGGAAGGAATCGGCAGTGGGGAAGCCGGTGGGACAGCCGATGTTGTGAAAAGGTCCGGCTGGCTATCCCGCTTGTTTGGGAAGTCGTAGCGGTTGTTCATGCCGATGATGGTCTTTGGGGGGGGAACTCCACGAAGGATTGGATCGGGCAGGCGTCGAATCAGCGTCGTTTGCCATGTCAGAGCAGTTGCCCTCTCCTGTGTGGAATGCAATCTCTATCCTACTTAAGGCTGAAAAATGAAGAATCCGAATTCTGTCGCCGCGATTTTCTGCGCAACGTTATTGCTAAACGGCTGTGGAATTGGCGGATTCTGGATGAATGGTGATCCCTCCGCTGGAAAAGACCTGAAGCCTTACATAGAGGAATGGGAGAAGCCCAGTGTGACATCTGAGATGCGGCGCCGGGATTCGGAAAGCTGCGGGGGAGGAGACAGTAACCACGCTCCTCTTTTTACTGCTGCTGAGATCAAGGCAGAACAGCGTTCCGGCGAAAAGGAGAATGCTGCATATTCCCGCCTTCATCACAGATGGCAACGCTGCATGCTCGGGAAGGGCTATCGCTACATGGGAACGTGCTATAGCCAATCCTCGCCAGGGTGCGGCGCACCTTGACAGCCGGATACGCGCACAGGCAAGCCGCTACCCGCGTCGCCCATGTCGCCACGTGAACTCAGCCTGAAACACTACTCGATCGACCTATTCGGTCAGTATGACGATACTGGCTATGATCGAATATTGGAATCCGTGAGCGGTAACCAACAGGTGGCAGACAGCGTCGACTACTTTGCGCTCTGGAAGAGTTGAAAAGTGGTTCGTGCATACGGATCCCTTTGGTCAGGTCACCGTCGGTGTCTTGGATAAGAGCGGCAAGTTCATTCCTAACCCAGCACAGGCTTCGAAGATTATTGGAGGTGGCGGTTGATTCGTTCGGCGTGTGGAGACCAAGCATATTGGGACGAATGGGTTGAGTACGCAGAGGATCGCTTCCAAGCGGTCCACGATTCCCTGAAGACTGCGGCGGGAGATGCGAGCTACGAGCCCCAATATCTCTTCAATCTTGCAAAGGGGTACTGGCATCAGATGTTGCGTCGCTACTCGCGAGGTGACGCTGTTTCGCAGATCACTCGGTATTTCCCCCCGCTGCTGGACGCGTGGGAAGAGGCGGAGCGTCTCGGGAAGTCAGTTTGGACGGAGAAGCAGCAGTACACCCGTCATGCGTGGGCTGTGAATCTGGACCACTACATTGTGTGTTTCTGGCTGGTGGGCCTTGCTCTGGTACTGGATATTCCAGATGACCTGTGGAATCGTCTTCTCCAATTGATCGGAAACGAAGGGGAGGACGAACTGCTGGACCGCGTCATTGCTTCTCGGCAGGCGGGGCGCCAGATCGGCACACGGTTGTGCCACCCGCAACCGTATCGACGGTTATTGGACGCAGTGAATGCGCCGCGTGACGAACAAGCTGAACCGCTTTTCGCGTTCGTCAACAATTGGTATGTCGAACTGGACTGGCCGCCCAAGCAAGGGTTGTCTGAGCAGACAGCGATGTATGACAGGCCCTATTGGCATCGATACGGCGACCAGAATTTCGAAGGAGGCGCTTATTTTGGGCGCTGGTGTGTGGAAGCCGTCGCGGCAGTGAGAGTATTTGGTATTGACGACAGCCTTTGTTTGGGGCATCCGAATTATCCAGGGGATTTGCTGCATGCCGATGCGCCGACCACGCATCCTTCGCGTCCCGCGCCAGAAGGAGGCGGCAGCGGGGAAGCCGGTGGGACAGCCGATGTTGTGAAACGGTCCGGCTGGCTGTCCCGCTTGTTTGGGAAGTTGTAGCGGTGGCTCGTGCCGATGATGTTCTTTAGGGTGAGAACTTCACGAAATTCACTGAATTTAAGAGGGTGATTTGTCTATTGCCATCTGTGTAGAGGTGGAAAATCGCTTAACTTGGCAGGAAATGAAAAATATCTTGCTCGCGATGGGACTGTTCGTGACGCAGGAAGATGACGGCGAAATTCGGGGTGGTCTTCCGGCTTCAAATATGTGTGTTGTCGCAAAGGTCGTGACGGATCCGGATCGCATGCATCCCCTTACAGAGGGGGCGGATTTTGCGAAGGACTGGATCATTGGGATTAGGGCAGAGTTTTATTATGTTATGAGCCGCTATGCTGCGTGCAGTTCAGAGATGCATGAATTCATCTCAAGGCTGATTGACGTAAGTCCTGCATACTTCATCGTTGCATTTGAGAACGAGAAGGTTTATGCGATTAGAGATCGGGCAGGGTTGACTGTTCTTTCAAATTTTTGAGCGGCCGTAGGCATTCAGAGTCAATTGAGACGCCCGGCAGAGTTTGGTGGATTCCCGCGCAGCGACACAAATCTCCACACCCGCACCGGCTTCTTCCTGCCAAACTACCCCGCAGGAATCGGCAGACAGCAGCCCGACGAATCGACTGACCGAGCATCGGCCGCTGTAAAGAAAACAAACCATGCAGAAGAAACACCTGGCAGCGCTGCTGCTCCCGCTGATGGCGTCGCTGAGCCACGCCGGCGAATTTCACGCGCCGGACACCCTGGTCTGGCAAGACCGTACCTACCAGCTCGCCTATCAGAACGCCCTGCCCGATGGCCAGCGCTTCTATGAGTACACGACCAACGGCGAGTCCGTCGACGCCTGGACGACGTTGTTGACCTTGCGCTACGGCAAGAACATTCAGCAGGACCCCACGGCGTGGGTCGTCGCCACCAAGCATGCCCTGGACCGGGCCACGCCGCGCCCGCATTACCAGTTGTCCGTCGATGGGCCGAGCGGTTACGCGCGGATCCTCTACGAGCCGACGGCGAAGGCGCCGACCTACGAGTCCGATGCGCACCGTTCCTACCATGTCGGTGCCTGCGATGGGCTGGTGATCTACCAGGTGGCGGTCAAGTACGAGCCGGCCGCGGATGCCTCCCCGAAGGGCCGCTTCGAGCGGCTGGACTGGATTGCCGGCGAGAACGCCAAGCTGGCCGACGCTCTGAAAAAGCAGGCCTGGGTGCCACGCTGCGACTGACGCGCGTGCTTTGCGACGGCACCGTTTTCGAATCCACCGACTGTTTCCGAAGAACCATCGTGATCCTGATCTGGCAAGGCCTCGGCTTTCTCGCCGTACTGATTCCCCTGTGCGTTTCGCTCGTCGGCCAGCTTGCGGCCGATGCGCTGTTCGGCAAGGGCTACTACACCGCGCACCATTCCGTGTTTGCCACGCTGATGGTGCTCAGCGCCGCGGCTGTCTGGCATCTGGGCAGGTGCTCAACAGCCGGCCGGGCCGGGTGCTGGTCGATCCGAAGACGGGGCAGCAGGTCGAGCTGAAGGCGAGGCACACGCTGTTCTGGATTCCCCTGCAGTGGACGGCGCTGCTGGTGGTGGCGTTTGGCGTGTCGTCGCTGTTCCAATGACGGCGGGGCTGCGGCGCGTGCTGGCGGCGTGGGCGCTTGTCTGCGTGCCGGCGGTCCATGCCGCGACGGTGGAGGAGGCACAGGCCAGCATGGCACGGTATGACGGCATTGATGCGGGCGTCGCGCTGTTTGCACACGGCGATCACCTGCGGGCGTTCTGCAGCCGCTATCCGACGGAGGCCGCGGCATTGCGTGCTGCCGTGGCGGAATTCGAAGCCGCCTATCCGGACCTCGTCAGGCACGCCAAGGAAGCGCCGTGGTTCGGCATGGTTGGCGATTCGGTGGTGGCATCCCTCAATCTGACGGACGACCCGGACGACATCTTCCACAGCGCTGAACGGTACGCCAACAGTGCTGGGACCGTGCACAAGCTCGCCACCGACCCGGGCGCACGCGCGCTGTTCCTGGCCTGGCGCTTTCCGCAGCCGGCGGGTACGCCCTCGGCCGGCGCACCCTGACGTGCATGCGCAGCGCGCCGGTCTGCGTGTGCCGGCGCGCCGCAGCGTCTTACATCTTGTACCGCACGCCCAGTAGCGCCATGCGCGGCGCGCCCGGCAGGTTGTAGTTCTCCGCGCCGCCGTGGGCCGAGACGTAGTATGCGCGGTTGAACAGGTTCTGCAGGTTCAGCGTCACGTCGACATGCTTGCTGCGATAGCCGGCGCCCAGGTCGACGGTCATGTAGCCGGGCAGCGTGGTGACGTTGTACTGCGAGGCAAAGCGCGCGCCTTCGGCACGGAGGCCGCCGGCCACGTAGAAGCCGTTGGGCAGATCGTGCTTGACCCACAGCGAGCCGCTGTGGCGCGGCGTCAGCGACGGCTGGTTGCCCGAGACCGACACGCCGTTGCTCTTGTCGAACGGATTGGTCAGCACGCCGTTCAGGTAGGCGTAGCTGGCGATCACGGACCACGTCTTCACCACCTCGCCGGTGAAGGACAGTTCCAGCCCGCGCGTGCGCTGCGTGCCGATGGGCACGGCCAGCTGCGTCGCGGGGTCGACGCTGGTCAGGTTGGTCTGCTTCATGTCGAACAGCGCGGCGCTCACGCTGGCGCTGGCCGACACATCGTATTTGGCGCCGATCTCGTAGTTGGTGGTCGACTGCGGGGCCAGCGCGCTGCTGTTGGTGTAGTAGGTGAAGCTGTCCGCCAGCGGCTGGAACGAGCGGCTGTACGACGCATACAGCGACAGCGCTTCGACCGGGTGGTACACGATGCCCAGGCGCGGGCTGACCGGCTTGTCGGTGCGCGACAGGTCCTGGTTCTTCGGGGTCAGGTCGTCGCGGCTCTGTTTGAGGACTTCGTAGCGCAGGCCGGCCAGCACCGTCCATTGTGGCGAGAACTTGATGAGGTCCTGCGCGTACATCGCGTAGGTCTCGTTGTGGGTGAGGCCGTAGTTGCTGGGCGTGGCGTTGGCCGGCACCGTCGGCAAGACCACCGGCACCGGGTTGAACAGGTTGTAGGTGAAGCTGCCCGAGGCGGCGGCCACGCGGTCGCTCTTGTCCTGGTAGCCCAGCTCGATGCCGTACAGCAGCGTGTGCCGGATGCCGAAGGTCTCGGCCTGCTGGGTCAGCTCGTTCTGCCAGACGGTGCCGCGGTCGCTGCGGTTGCGCTGGTTGACGCCGAGCGTGACGGTGGGCACGGCCCCGCCGGTCACCCGGCTCACGGTCACGTAGTTGTTGCGGCCCAGCGCGTATTCGTAGTTGCGCACCACGCTGTGGAACGACCACTGGTCGTTGATGCGGTGGTCCAGCGTGCCGGTCACGCTCTTGACGGTGGTCTCGACATTGCCGTCGCCCGCGTTGGCCGAGCCATAGCGCGTCTCGATCGGCACGTTGACGGGGCGGCCGCGGTACGACGGCACGCCTTGGTCGGCGATGCGCGTGTCGTGCAGGTAGTCGAACTGCAGCGTCAGCTTGGTATCGGGCGACAAGTTGAACAGGAACGACGGCGAGATCGCCTGGCGGCGCAGGAAATAGTCGTTGCGGAAGCCGCCGGAATCTTCCACGGCGCCGGTCAGGCGGGCGCGGACGGCGTCGTCGTTGATGGAGGTGTTGAGGTCGAACTCGGCGCGCTTCTGGCCCTCGGTGCCGAGCAGCACGCCCACTTCGGCCATTGGCGTCGCGAGCGGCTTCTTGGTCACGCGGTTGATGATGCCGCCCGACGAGCCGCGCCCGTACAGCACGGCGGCCGGCCCCTTCAGCACCTCGATGCGCTCGACGTTGGAGAGGTCGCGGAAGTACAGCGCATCGTCGCGCAGGCCGTCGACGTACTGGTCGTTGATCGCCGAGAAGCCGCGGATGGTGACCTGATCGCGCTGCGCGTCGCCGAGCGAGGCGGACACGCCGGGCACGTTGCGCAGCGTATCGTTGAGCGACAGGGCGCCCTGGTCCTGGATCACCGCGCGCGGCACGACGTTGACCGACTGCGGAATCTCGCGCAGCGGCGCCGGGATCTTGGTGGCCGTGGTGGCGACGGGCGTGTCATAGCTGGTGCGGCTGCGCGTGCCCAGCACGGTGGCGGCGGGGAGCGTGCCGGCTTCCACGGTCGGGCCGGCCTTTGCGGCTTCCTCGGCGAAAGCTGCCTGGGCGAAGAAGGGCAAGGTTCCAAGGACAGCCAGAGAGAGGCACAGGCGTTTCGGCGGCATGACGGTTCCCGTAAAGTGAGCAGGCCCGATGGCGGGCAGGGCGCCGTTCCCGCGGGGTGGCGCCTTCAATTTGTGAAGGCGCAAATACTAATGAGAACAATTCCTATTTACAAGAGTGTTAAGCAATACTTTTGACTGAGTGTGGGTTTTTCGTCGCTGGGCGCGGTGGCATTCCGCGCACAATGCTGTGCACCGGGCGGCACGCAGCGTCGGTGGTTGTGTGGCGCCGTCTCATCTTCCTGTTCCCATTCCTGTTCTGGTCGCTATGTCGCTTTCTGCACCTTCCCCGTCGGTCTTGCGCGTGGCGCTGGTCGGCTACGGTTACGCCGGCAAGCTGTTCCATGCCGCGCTGATCGGTGCCGTGCCCGGGCTGCGCCTGCATGTGGTCGGCTCCAATCGGCCCGAGGCCGTGCTGGCGGACTTGCCCGATGCGCTGGTCTGTCCGCCCGAGGCCGCGGCCGTGCATCCCGAGGCCGATCTCGTCGTCATCGCGGCGCCGAACGATCGCCATGCCGCGCTGGCCGAGGCCGCGCTGCGCGCCGGCAAGCACGTAGTGGTCGACAAGCCGTTCACCGTCACGCTGGCCGAGGCGCGGCACCTGGCGCGGGTGGCGCGCGAGACCGGCCGCCTGCTGTCGGTGTTCCAGAACCGGCGCTGGGACAGCGATTTCCTGGCCCTGCGCGCCACGCTGGCCAGCGGCGCGATCGGCGAGGCGATGCATGTCGAGGCGCATTTCGACCGCTACCGCCCCCAGGTGCGCGCCCGCTGGCGCGAGCAGGCCGGGCAGGGCACCGGCATCTGGTTCGATCTGGGGCCGCACCTGGTCGATCAGGCACTGGTGCTGCTGGGCCTGCCGGAGCTGGTGAGCGCCTCGTTCGCGTGTCAGCGGCCCGGCGCCGAGACGGCCGATTGGGCCCACGTCGTCCTGCACTACGGCGAGCGGCGCGCCATCCTGCACGCCAGCATGCTGGTGGCCGGCGGCGCACCGCGCTGGATCGTGCACGGCACGCGCGGCTCGTTCATCAAGCAGGGGATGGATCGGCAGGAGGCGCAACTGCTGGCCGGCATGGCGCCGGGCGCCGCCGGCTGGGGCAGCGACCACGATGCCGCCCGTCTGATCGACGGCGCCAGCGCGGCCGTCACCGAGATTGCCGCGCCGGCCGGCGACCAGCGCGCGTACTACGCCGCGGTGCGCGATGCGATCGGCGGGGCCGCGCCGAACCCGGTGCCGCCGGTCCAGGCCGTGGCGGTGATGGCCGTGCTCGAAGCGGCATTGGCGGCGGCCGAGACCGGCGCCGCCGCCGTGCCCGACCTGACCGATTCCGAACGGGCCGACTGGGCAGCGACGGCGCCGGCGGGGTAAGCCGGGCGCCCGGCGCCTACATGCGCTTGCCGGGGCGCGGCGAGCCGGCCTTGCGGTGGATGTCGTGCGTGGCGAAGCCGGATACGCTGTCGGGCATCGCCAGCCACTCCGGGTGCGACAGCGATTCGCGGATATCCGCCAGCCCCGAATGCCAATGGTCGCGCATGGTCGACGGGCCGAACTGGATATCCTTGCCCGGGCCCTCGTCTTCCTTGGCCGCGTAGATCAGGTGGATGACGTTGAAGTGCTTGTTGCTGGCCAGCTCCTGCGCGTGCCGGTACCACGCCGTGTGGCCGAATTCCGAGGCCGGCAGGTGGTCGAGCATGGTGAGCACCAGCCGCCGCGTCGATTGCGCGCGCTCCATCCAGTCGGTGACCAGCCGGGTGCGGCTGGAATACTGCAGGTCCTTGCGCCGGCTGGCCACGCCGATCATGGTGTCGGGCACCGGCCCCACCGCGCTCCACAGGTCCACCTGGAACACCAGCGTGTCGCGGCGCGGCGTGCTCTCCAGCACGTAGGACAGCGGCGTATTGGAGACGACCCCGCCGTCCCAGTAATACTCGCCGTCGATCAGCACGGGCGGGAAGCCCGGCGGCAGCGCGCCGGAGGCCATGAAGTGCTCCGCGCGCAGGCGGCGCTCGGTGTTGTCGAAGCATTCGAGATTGCCGGTGCGCACATTGACCGCGCCCACCGACACGCGGATGCCGCCGTCGTTGATGCGGTCGAAATCGCACAGGCGCTCCAGCGTGGCTTTCAGCGGCGTGGTGTCGTAGTAGCTCGCCTCCAGCGGATCGACTTCGCTGGCCGGCAGCGGCGCCGGCCAGCGGGGCGCGAAGAAGCCGCGCTGGCCCTCGATGAACGTCTCGCCGATCTGCATGGCCGTCAGCCACTTGCGCATGTGCATGTTGCCGTCGAACCAGGCGTTCTCCAGGATGTCCGGCAGCGGCGGCGAGAAGCCCGGCTGGCAGATGGTCTGCCAGAATTCGCGCAGCCTGGCCAGCCGCTGTTCCGGCGCATTGCCGGCGATGATCGCGGTGTTCAGCGCACCGATGGAAATGCCCGCGATCCAGTTCGGTGCAATGCCCGCCGCATCGAGCCCCTCGAACACGCCGGCCTGGTACGCGCCCAGCGCGCCGCCGCCTTGCAGCACCAGTGCGATGTTCTCGTAGGCGGGCAGCGCGATGCGCGGGGCCCCGGTCTGCGGGGCGTCGGCCGGGCCGGGGGATGGCGCGGCGGCCGGGGCCGAACGCTTGGCTGCGGGCTTGCGTGGTGTGGATGCGGGCATGTCTCCTCCGTTTGCTGGCACTGGGCCGGGCTTACTGCATGAACCAGCCGTGGCTGACCACGAACGATTGGCCGGTCAGCGCCGCGCTAGGGAAGCTCGCCAGGAAGCGCACGGTCTCGGCCACATCTTCCACCGTTGTGAACACGCCGTCGACGGTGCCGCCCAGCATCACCTTCTTCACCACGTCTTCCTCGCTGATGCCGAGCTCCTTGGCCTGCTCGGGAATCTGCTTGTCGACCAGCGGCGTGCGCACGAACCCCGGGCATACCACGTGCGAGCGCACGTTATGCGCCGCGCCCTCTTTGGCCAGCACCTTGGACAGCCCCAGCAGCGCGTGCTTGGCCGCCACGTAGGCCGACTTCAGCGGCGAGCCCTCGTGCGAGTGCACCGAGCCCATGTAGATCACCACGCCGCCGCGCTTGTCCTTGTACATGTGGCGCAGCGCCGCGCGCGTGGTCAGGAAGGCGCCGTCGACGTGGATGGCCTGCATCTTCTTCCAGTCGGCAAAGGCATAGCTCTCGATCGGGTTGACGATCTGGACGCCGGCGTTGGAGACCAAGATGTCGACCGAGCCCAGTTCGGCCGCCACGCGGTCGATGCCGATGTCGACCGCCTGTTCGTCGGTGACGTCCATGCGCAGGCCGATGGCCTTGCCGCCGGCGTCGGTGATCTCCTTGGCGGCGGCCTGGGCGCCATCTTCGTTCAGGTCGACGATGCCGATGGCCGCGCCGGCCCGGGCAAGCGTGAGGGCGATCTGCTTGCCGATGCCGCTGGCGGCACCGGTGACGACGGCGACTTTTCCTTTCAGGTCGGACATGCTGTGTGCTCCGCGAGGGTGGGGTGGGACAGGGGGATGGGGACCTACTTGGCGAGGTAATCGAACACGACCTCGCCCATGCCGAGGGTCAGGTCGGCGATCAGGTGCCGGGCTTCCACGATTTCCAGCACCGGCAGGTCGGCCACCGGCGCCAGCGCATGGTGCGCGAGCTCCAGCGAAGCCGGGCCGGTCCAGGCGCCCTTCATGACGATGTCGTCCATGGTGTTGCGCGACAGCTCGCAGATGCGCGCCGTCCTGCCGTCCACGTGGGGAATGATCTTCAGCAGGAAGTTGGGCCGCGCCAGGCGCTGCTGCTGCGCCGCGAGGTCCAGCTCCTTGTGCTTGTAGCCCATGGTGCCGGTGGCCACGCGCACGGGGCCGTAGTCGAGCGTGCCGAGCAGGGTGTCCTTGCTGGTCTGCAGCCTGGGCGTGGCGAGCTTCTTGGGAAAGCCCCACATCTCGCGGCCGCCGGCCAGCGGCGGATGGTCGTCCAGGTACATGGCGAGCGTGTAGGTGCCGGGCTTGCCCTCGAAGGTGACGGGGATCACCTGGCCGCTCTCGGTGTAGTCGCCGAAGCCGGTGGAGTCGGCCATGCGGATGAACTCATAGCTCACCAGCGGCTCGGGCACCTCCAGCGGCTCGGGCACCATCGCGCGCAGCCTGGCCGGGTCGGTGCGATAGGTGATGATGAAAAATTCGCGGTTGATGAAGCGGTAGGGGCCGGGCGGATAGGCCGGGCTGGTCAGCGGCATGGCGAAGGCAGTCTTGCGGACGGTATCGATGTCCATGGCTCTCCTTGTGCGTGGTGCGAATCCTCGGGCCCGCCGTGGCGCCAGCGGCGGACACCCGGCTGCATGCGATCCGGGGCAGGTCGGCCTTGCCAGCGGCCGGCCGTGCCCGCCTGACACCGGCCGGCAGCCGGGGCGCATGTCCCTGGCGACCGTTCCGTCCGTCGCAGGGTCGCGCCCGCGCCGGCTGGCCTCGACTGGGTCGGCGCGCGGTCGAGCGCCCGGCCTGGCCGTGCTGGCGTGCCTCGACCACGATAGACAAAGTGCAAGGGTGCCGCACCCGGCATGGGCGCCGGCTCACCGGCACACCGTTGTCTCGGGCCGCGCGCCAATCCGACGGGCCGATATCTGTACCGTGGCCCCGCCGCCCCGATCGCGGCTTCGGCCATCCTAGCCGCGGGTGATGTGGAATGTGTGACGCCGCGGTCGCGGCCCGGTCAGCCGGCGGCGGCGTGATGGGGTGCCCGTGCCAAGCGCGCGAGGCCATCGTTCGACCCCGGCACGGCAAAGCATGAAGATACCGGCCCTTACTAGGCGCTCGCCAGGAAATCCCACAGCGCCGGGTCGCCCGAGTAAGCGACATTGAAGCGCAGCCACGGACTGGCCGCGTCGTCCGGGCGGAAGTACTGGCCCGGCGCCAGCCAGATATTGCCGCGGATGGCGCGGTCGGCCAGCGCGGACGCATCCGCATGGCCGGGCAGCCTCGCCCACAGGAAGAGCCCGCGTCCGGGCGTGTCGAACACGACGGCGCCGTGCTCGCGCATGGTCGCCTCGACGCCGGCATGCGCCGCGCCCAGCCGTGCGTTCAGGCGGGCCACGTGCTCCGCGTAGGCCGGCCGTGTCACGAAGGCGTGCACGATGCGCTCGGTGATCTCCGACGAGGTGAGCGCCACCGCCATCTTGGTCCGCGCCAGTTCGCGCGTGATGGCTGCGTCCGCCACCACGTAGCCCGCGCGCAGCGACGGCGAGATGGTCTTGGAGAAGCCGCTCACATAGAGCGTGCGGCGCAGCCCGTCGAGCGCGGCCAGCATCGGCGCGGCGGGGTCGGCGAGCTCGCGGTGCAGATCGTCCTCGACGATCCACAGGCCGTGCTGCTCGGCCAGTTGCAGTGCGCGGTAGGCGTTCTGCGCCGTCATCGACGAGCCGGTCGGGTTCTGCAGCACGGTGCTGACGAAGAGGGCGCGCGGGCGGCTGGCCTCGTCCTGGCGCAGCACGGTTTCCAGCGCTGCTGTGTCGAGCCCTTCGGGGGTGCGCGGCACGCCCACCACGCGCAGGCCGGCCAGTTTGAGCACCTGGAGTACGTTGCAGTAGACCGGATCTTCCACCGCCACCACGTCGCCCGCCTTGAAGAGCGTGCGCACGATCAGGTCCAGCGCCTGGGTGGCGCCGCTGGTCAGCAGCACTTGGGCGCGCTCGACGGGCAGGCCGCGCAGCGCGAGCGACTGCGCCACATATTCGCCCAGCGGCGCGTAGCCCCATGGGTGCCCATAGCCCGCCACCCGCAGCGCCGACACGCGGCTGACCATGCGCATCGCTTCCTGCACGCCGCGCTCGTCCAGCCAGTCGTTCGGCAGCCAGCCGCAGCCCGGCTTGATGGCGATGGAGCGGTCGGCGAACACGTCCGACAGCAGCCAGGCCGCGTTGAGCGCGGGCGGCTCCCAGCGGGGCGCCACCGGCACCGGCTGGACCGGTGCGCGCGCCGCCACCAGGTAGCCCGAGCGCGGCCGCGCGACGATGGCGCCCAGCGCCGCCAGCCGGGTATAGGCCTCGGCAACGGTGAACGTGCTGATGCCGTGCGCCTGCGCCAGCTTGCGCACCGAGGGCAGCCGGGTGCCGGGCGGCAGGCTGTGGTTGTCCACGGCGGCGCGAATGCCCTGGACAATCTGGTCGACCAACGTACGCTGAGGATGGTGGGGATCGAGTTCGAGTTGCATGGTGCGGTGCAAGGTGAGCCGGCGGCGTGCGGTCTGCCGTACTACCTATACAGTTTCGGCGAATCGCGCAATCTGTGCATGTCCGATGTGCATCCCGCTCTGTACAGTTTGCCGGAACGCTCGATCTGGCCCGGTCCCCTTTTGCCTGGAGTTGCCGATGAAACCCGCCCCGCACCCGCTGGAAACCACCGATCTGTCCTACTTCTGGATGCCCTTCACGGCCAACCGCCAGTACAAGGCCGCGCCGCGCCTGCTGGTCTCCGCGCAGGGCATGTACTACCGCGACGCCGACGGCCGCGAGGTGCTGGACGGCACGGCGGGCCTGTGGTGCGTCAACGCCGGCCATTGCCGCAAGGCGATCGTCGACGCCATCGCGGCGCAGGCCGCCGCCATGGATTTCGCGCCGACCTTCCAGATGGGCCACCCCGTGGCCTTCCGCGCGGCGGAGAAGGTGGCCGAGATCATGCCCGCGGGGCTGAACCGCATCTTCTTCGTCAACTCCGGTTCGGAGGCGGTGGATACCGCACTCAAGATCGCGCTGGCGTACCACCGCGCGCGCGGTGAAGGGCAGCGCACCCGCTTCATCGGCCGCGAGCGCGGCTATCACGGCGTGGGTTTCGGCGGCATCTCGGTGGGCGGCATCGCGCCGAACCGCAAGGCGTTCTCGGCCAACCTGATGCCCGGCGTGGATCATCTGCCGCACACGCATGCCCCCGAGCACAATGCATTCTCCAAGGGCCAGCCGGCCTGGGGCGCACATCTGGCCGATGAGCTGGAGCGCATCGTCACGCTGCACGACCCGTCGACCATCGCCGCCGTCATCATCGAGCCGCTGGCCGGCTCCACCGGCGTGCTGGTGCCGCCCAAGGGCTACCTGGAGCGCCTGCGCGCGCTGTGCGACAAGCACGGCATCCTGCTGATCTTCGACGAGGTCATTACCGGCTTCGGCCGTCTGGGCGCGGCCACCGCGTCGGCGTTCTTCGGCGTCACGCCCGACCTGCTGACGATGGCCAAGGGCATCAACAACGCGGCCGTGCCGATGGGCGCGGTGGCGGTGCGCCAGTCGCTGCACGATGCCGTGATCGAGGCCGGCGCGCCGGGGGCGATCGAGCTGTTCCACGGCTATACCTATTCCGCGCATCCGCTGGCCGCCGCCGCCGCCGTGGCCGCCATCGACCTGTACCGCACCGAGGGCCTGTTCGAGCGCGCCCGCGCGCTGTCGCCGGCATTCGAGGCGGCGGCGCATTCGCTCAAGGGCGCGCCGCACGTCAAGGACATCCGCAACCTGGGGCTGGTGGCCGGCATCGAGCTGGAGCCGCGCCCGGGGGCCGCAGGCGCGCGCGCCTACGAGGTGTTCCTGAAGTGCCTGGAGCGCGGCGTGCTGGTGCGCTACACCGGCGACACGCTGGCGTTCTCGCCGCCGCTCATCATCAGCGAGGCGGAAATCGCCCGCATCTTCGACACCGTCCGTACCGTCCTGCAAGAGGTAGCCTGAGATGAATCGACCGATTGATCCCGCTGTGACCGCTTCCGTGGCTGATGCTGTGGTCAGCCACTACATCGGCGGACAGCGCCATGCCGGCACCGCCACGCGCAGCGCCGACGTGTTCAACCCCGCCACCGGTGCCGTGTCGGCACAGGTGCTGCTGGGCGGCAAGGCCGAGGTGGATGCCGCCGTGGCCACCGCCCGCGCCGCCGCGCCGGCCTGGGCCGAGACCTCGCCGCTCAAGCGCGCGCGCATCCTGTTCAAGTTCAAGGAGCTGCTCGACCAGCACCATGACGCGCTCGCGGCCGCCATCACGCGCGAGCACGGCAAGGTGTTCTCCGATGCCAAGGGCGAAGTCACGCGCGGCATCGAGGTGGTGGAGTTCGCCTGCGGCATCCCGAACCTGCTCAAGACCGAATTTACCGACAACATCGGCGGCGGCATCGACAACTGGAACCTGCGCCAGCCGCTGGGCGTGGTGGCCGGCATCACGCCGTTCAACTTCCCGGTGATGGTGCCGATGTGGATGTTCCCGGTCGCGCTGGCGTGCGGCAACACCTTCGTGCTCAAGCCGAGCGAGCGCGATCCGAGCCCCAGCCTGATGATCGCCGACCTGCTCAAGCAGGCTGGCCTGCCCGACGGCGTGTTCAATGTCGTGCAGGGCGGCAAGGAGGCGGTGGACGCGCTGCTGGCCCATCCGGACGTGCAGGCCGTGTCGTTCGTCGGCAGCACGCCGATCGCCGAATACATCTATGCGGAAGGCACCCGGCGCGGCAAGCGCGTGCAGGCCCTGGGCGGCGCCAAGAACCACCTGGTGGTGATGCCCGATGCCGATCTCGACCAGGCGGTGGACGCGCTGATCGGCGCAGCGTACGGCTCGGCCGGCGAGCGCTGCATGGCGATCTCGGTGGCGGTGGCGGTGGGCGGCGTGGCCGACCGGCTGGTGCCGCGCCTGGCCGAGCGCGCGCGGGCGCTCCAGATCGGCAACGGCATGGAGCCGCGCAGCGAAATGGGGCCGCTGGTGACCGGCGCGCACAAGGTCAAGGTCGAAGGCTACATCGCCAAGGGTGTGGAGGAGGGCGCGCAGCTCGTGGTGGATGGCCGTGGCCATACCGTCGAAGGCCACGCCGAAGGCTTCTTCACCGGCGGCACGCTGTTCGACCACGTCACGCCCGACATGACGATCTACAAGGAAGAAATCTTCGGCCCGGTGCTGTCGGTGGTGCGCGTGCACGACTTTGCCGAAGCGGTGGACCTGATCAACGCGCACGAATACGGCAACGGCGTGTCGTGCTACACCAGCGACGGCGGCATCGCGCGGGCGTTCGCGCGGCAGATCCAGATCGGCATGGTCGGCATCAACGTGCCGATCCCGGTGCCGATGGCGTGGCACAGCTTCGGCGGCTGGAAGCGCTCGCTGTTCGGCGATCACCACGCCTATGGCGAAGAGGGCGTGCGCTTCTACACGCGCTACAAGAGCGTGATGCAGCGCTGGCCGGATTCGATCGCCAAGGGTGCGGAATTCGTCATGCCGACGGCGAAGTGAGCCTCGGCGGCGCTCATGAAAAAGGGAGGCATGGCCTCCCTTTTTTTGTGTCGACGCGATGCGGAAACACGGCTGTCATATCGGTTTGATATTGACGGCGATCGGCTCGCCGTCCGGCCCCATGACGACGTCAAAGCTGACGCGCTGGCCTTCATGGAGCCGCTGCAATCGCAACAGCTGGATTTCCGAATCCCGTATGAAACACGGGGCAGCCTCGGTGTCCGTGGCTGCCCCGGTGGGCGGATCATAGTGCTCGGCGTTCGCTTCGATTCGGCTGGCCATGGCATTCTCCCAAAAAGGGTTCGTGAAACCGGACGCCGTTTCCGGCGGTCCACCGACAGCTTCTGGCAAACACGTACAGAACAACCCAACAACTGACCCCTTCCTTGGGGCTTTCGACCAGCGCGCGCTCTGCCCGCAAGCGTGGCGCGCTGTCCTGCAATCGAGGGACCGATCTCGGCTCAGTCAGTGCCCCGGCTCTGCGTTCAAGCCGCCTGGATATTCGAGGCTTGCTTGCCCTTCGGGCCTTGCGTGATTTCAAACGAAACGCGTTGACCTTCCTTCAGGGTCTTGAACCCTTGCATGTTGATCGCAGAGAAATGCGCGAAAAGGTCCTCGCCGCCTTCATCCGGGGTAATAAAGCCGAAACCCTTAGCGTCGTTGAACCACTTGACGGTACCAGTAGCCATGATCTTGAACGTGAAGTTGAGAAATCGATCGGCCGCCGGCCCGATAAACGCAGCAGGCAGACGAGGCCAATCCGGCCAAACGATCGTTTGGTGAATATATGCTTGGCGCGTCTCCCAGTCAAAGTCTGTTTTCCCCCAGTTTCGCCCGGGGATGCATGCATGCGGTGTGCCGTGGCCGCCGCCGGGCGCTTCAGGCTTCGGGGCTGCCTGCCATTGGTGCAAACACTCGCGCAGACACGGGGAATTTCACCTAAGCTTCAGTGGCTTCTGCCGCACTCCGGCGGTTCCATGGTTCGCGGCAGACGGCGCACGGAATTTGCGTCAGCGCCCCTCGTCATCCGCGCAACAGATCACCATGACGACAGCCACCGGCAGCACAATCACAAGAAAGCCCGCCCTGATGGCCACCATGCTCGGTGCGATCGGCGTGGTTTTCGGAGACATCGGCACCAGCCCGCTCTATGCCCTGAAGGAGTGCTTCAACCCCGAGCATGGGGTGCCGTTCTCGACGCAGACCGTCTACGGCGTCCTGTCCATGCTGTTCTGGTCGATGACGCTGGTGGTATCGATCAAGTACGTGGTGTTCGTGATGCGCGCCGACAACAATGGCGAAGGCGGCATCCTCGCGCTCACGGCGCTGGCCATGCGCGCCAGCAGCGGCGGGGCGCGCACGACCCGCACGCTGATGCTGCTCGGCCTGCTGGGCGCCAGCATGTTCTACGGCGATGCCGTCATCACGCCGGCCATTTCCGTGCTGTCGGCCGTCGAGGGCATGGAAGTGATGACGCCCGCGCTGCAGCCCTGGGTGCTGCCGCTGTCGCTGATCGTGCTGGTCGGGCTGTTCCTGCTGCAGAAGCATGGCACGCATGTGGTGGGGCGGTTGTTCGGCCCGGTGATGCTGTTCTGGTTCGTGCTGCTCGGGCTGATCGGCCTGTTTTCGGTGCTGCGCTCGCCGCAGATCCTGGTGGCGCTGAACCCGGTCCACGCCATCGAATTCATGTTCCGGCACGCGGTGCAGGCGTTCATCGTGTTCGGCTCGGTGTTCCTCGCGCTGACCGGCGCCGAGGCGCTCTATGCCGACATGGGGCACTTCGGCGCCCGCCCGATCCGCTATGCGTGGTTCTACATCGCCATGCCTTGCCTGCTGCTGAACTATTTCGGGCAGGGCGCGCTGCTGCTGCGCGAGCCTTCGGCGCTGCAGAATCCGTTCTTCCTGCTGATGCCGACCTGGGCCGTGGCGCCGACGATCGTGCTGGCCACCGCCGCGACCGTCATCGCTTCGCAGGCGGTCATCTCCGGGGCCTTCTCGATGACGGCGCAGGCCGTCCACCTCGGCTACGCGCCGCGCATGAAGATCCTGTACACGTCGGATGTCGAGATCGGCCAGATCTATGTGCCGGTGGTGAACTACGCGCTGCTGCTGCTGGTGGTGGCGGTGGTGCTGGCCTTCGGCAAGTCCGACAACCTGGCGGCGGCCTATGGCATTGCGGTCACGACGACCATGCTGCTGACCACCGGCCTGGTCACGGTGGTGATGCGCAATGCCTGGAAGTGGAGCCTGCCGGCGGTGGCCTTGCTGGGGACGGTGTTCCTGGCGGTGGACCTGTCGTTCTTCGGCGCGAACCTGTTGAAGGTCGCGGCCGGCGGCTGGTTTCCGCTGCTGCTGGGCGGCCTGATCTTCTTCCTGATGGTGACGTGGCACACCGGGACGCAACTGCTGAAGGCGCGCAACGTGGAGGGCGGCATCCTGCTGGAGCCGTTCATGGAGGGCCTGCTGAGCCATCCGCCATACCGGGTGGACGGCACGGCCGTCTACCTGACGCCCAGCATCGAGTTCGTGCCGCTCGCGCTGCTGCACAACCTCAAGCACAACCACGTGCTGCACAGCCGCGTGCTGTTCATCCACTTCCGCACGCAGGCGGTGCCGTACGTGGAGCCCGCCAAGCGCCTGGTCGTCAAGACCATCGGCGACAACCTCTATGCGGTCGCGGCGGATTTCGGCTTCAAGGAGACCCCGGCCGTGGACGAGATCGTCCGCATGGTCGGCGAACGGCTCGGCATCGTCTTCGAAGACATGGAGACATCGTTCTTCATCACGCGCGCCACGGTGGTGCCATCGCAGCTGCCCGGCATGGCGATGTGGCGCGAGGCGCTGTTTGCCTGGATGCAGCACAACAGCGCCAAGCCGTCGGACTTCTTCCGGATACCGGCCAACCGGCTGGTGGAACTGGGGAGCAAGGTCGAGATCTAGGCGCGCTTACGCCGACCGGTCTAATCCATGTGCGGCAAGGCTGCCGCCGTTAAGATTCAGGGGCACTCGGCCGTTTCTGTTCCAGGCATGACGGCGTTTGGGCGTATGCTGGTCAGCCAACAAGCCTGCCTGGAATCTGGATGAGAAGATGATCGACGCCGCCTCCATCACCCGCGAGCGCTTGCTGGACGCGCTCGCGCGGGACGCCATCGAGCCGGCGTTCCAGTGCCTGGTCGATCTCCGGGATCACGACCTCAAGGGGTTCGAGGTCCTTTCGCGGTGGACGGAGGCGGACCTCGGCGAGGTGCCGCCGACGGTCTTCATCCCGGTGGCCGAGCGTCATGGCCTGATCGATATGCTGCTCGTGCGCGTCCTGTCCAAGGCCTGCCGGGCCGCCGCCGCCTGGGACGGCAGCTTCTTCCTTGCCTTCAATCTATCGCCCCAGCAGTTGCAGAACGCCGGGCTGTTCAGCCTGATCCGGGCGGCGGCGGAAGCGGGCCGCTTTCCGCTGGAGCGGCTGCAGATGGAAATTACCGAGAGCGCGCTGGTGGGCGACATCGGGGTCGCGGCGGCGCTGGTGGGTGAGCTCAAGCGCGCGGGCATCCGGATCGCGCTCGACGATTTCGGCATCGGCTTTTCCAATCTCGAGCGGCTGCACGCCTTGGCTTTCGACAAGATCAAGATCGACGCCAGCTTCGTCCAGAACATGGAGGGCGACCGCGACAGCCGCAAGATCGTCGCGTCCATCATCGGGCTGGGGCAAAGCCTGGGCGTCGATGTGGTGGCCGAGGGGGTGGAGACGCGCGCCCAGGCCGACATCCTGCGCGGGCTCGGCTGCGGCCTGGGGCAGGGGTGGCTGTTCGGGTATCCCGTGCCGGCGCCCGACGCGGCGGCGGCCCTGCGGCGCGGCTTCGGCAAGCCGGCCCCCGCGGAGGCCCTGAGCGAGGCATCGCCCTTTCAGCGGCTGCACCAGCTCGAGGCGCTGTACCGGCATGCGCCCGTCGCGCTGTGCTTCGTGGACGGCGCGGAGCGCTGCGTCAGTGCCAACAACCGCTTCCTGGAGATCCTGGCGTGCGCGGGCAGCCAGTTCATCGGGCGGCGCCTGGCCGATATGGCGTGCTGCAAGGCCCGGCTGCGCGGCCTGCAGGCGGCGGTGCGCGACATCGCGCAGGGGAGGTCGCCCGCGCCGGTGGAGATCGAGGGGCAGGGGGAAACCTGCTATCTGGCGTTCGTCCAGCCGGTCCACGACGAGGTGGGCGAGCGCATCGGCACCTCGATCATCATGATCGACGTCACCGAGCAGCGGCGGGCCGAACGCGCGATTCGCGAAAGCGAGGAGCATTTCCGCTGCGCGAGCGAGCTCAGCCCCGACATCGCCTGGGCGGCGCGGCCGGACGGCACCGTCAACTACATGGGGCCGACCTTCGGCGCGGCCCGGAACATGTCGGTCGAGGACCGCATCGAGGCCTGGTACGGGACCATGCACCCGGAAGACAGCGTGCGGGTGCGCCAGGAATGGCTCGCCTGGCTGCCGAGCGGTCAGCCGTTCGAGACCACGTTCCGCATCAAGTGGCCGGACGGCTCATGGCATTGGGTGAGCAGCCGGGCGCGGCCCCACCACGGCGCCGACGGCGCGATCGACCGCTGGTACGGCCTGATCGTCGACATCACCGGCCGCAAGGCACTGGAGCACCGGATTGCCGTCCTGGAGCGCCAGCTCGACGGCTACCGCGGGCATGCCTGAAGCCGCTGTCTAGGCAAACCGCGTGACGCTGTCGCCGCGGCAGAACGCCAGCAGTGTCAGCTGCCCCGTCCTGGCATGCGCAATGGCCAGCGACGACGGCGCGGAGATGGTCGCCAGCAGCGGCACACCGGTCTGCACGCACTTGCGTACCAGTTCGAAGCTCGCGCGGCTCGTCATCACGACGAAGCCGTCGGCGGGGGCGATGCCGAGCCGGGCCAGCCGGCCGATCAGCTTGTCGAGCGCGTTGTGCCGGCCGACGTCTTCCAGCACGTGCGCGGGCATGCCGTTGCCGTTGGCGGGCACCCAACCGGCGGCATGCAGGCCCCCGGTGAGCGCGTTGGCGGGCTGGTGGGCGGCGGTGAGCGCCTTCAGCGCGTCGAGCACCAGCGCATCGGGCAGCGTCGACACCCACGCCGGCGGTGCGAGCGGCACGGGCGCGGTCTCGAAGGTCTGCAGGCTCTCGATGCCGCACAGGCCGCAGCCGGTGGGCCCGGCCAGCGCGCGCCGGCGTGCCTTTAGGCGGACAAAGCAGTGCGTGGCAATCTCGGCGTGCACTTCCAGGCCGTGCGGATGCGCGTCCACGTCGGCGCCGCGCCAGTCGGCACGGCTGTCGATGATGCCCTCGGACAGCGCGAACCCCAGCGCAAACGCCTCCAGGTCGGTCGGCGAGGCCATCATCACGGCGTGCGTGATGCCGTTGAACACCAGCGCGACGGGCGCCTCGTCGGCGACGGCGGTGGTGGTGTCTTCCTGCGTGCCGGCACGCGTGCGCCGCGTCGCCGAGGTGGAGACGACCGGCAGGCCGGCGGGATGGCGGGTGAGGGCGGTCATGCGGCAGCGTCCTTGTACGCATGGCGGCCGGCATCGGACAGCACGACCAGCCAGCGCGTATCGTCCATCGTCACGCGCAGCAGGCCCGCGTCCGCCAGCGGATGCAGCGCGCGCAGCACGGTGCTGCCGCGCTCGCCCACACGCTTGGTCAGCCAGGGCAGCGACACCGGCCTGCCCGCCTCGGTTTCCTGCAATGCCGCCAGCAGCGCCAGTTGCAGCGCCGACCAGCCGGGAGTTCCGGTCATCAGGCTTCGGCGGTGGCCGCCGTGTCCGCTTCGGCGCGCGGCGCAGCCTGGCTCGGCAACAGCATCACCGGGATCGACTTGGACGTCGGCGTGCGGGCCTGGTCGGCCACGGCGGACAGCGGCACCAGCGGGTTGGTTTCGGGGTAATACGCCGCCAGGCAGCCGCGCGGGATGTCGTACGCCACCAGGCGGAAGCCGTCCGCGCGGCGCGTGGCGCCATCTTCCGACAGCGTGACCATGTCCACCCAGTCGCCGTCCTTCATGCCGATCGCGCGCAGGTCTTCGGTGTTGGCGAACACCACGCGGCGCTGGCCGAACACGCCGCGATAGCGGTCGTCCATGCCGTAGATGGTGGTGTTGTACTGGTCGTGCGAGCGCACTGTGGCCAGCGTGAAGACGGTGGCATCGGCATGGCGCGCGCGGGCGCGGTGCACGGGCGTGTCGGTCGGGATGCCGTGCGTGTGGAAGAGCGCCTTGCCCGAGGGCGTGTTCCAGATCCGCTCCGAAGCCGTGTTGCGCAGGCGGAAGCCGCCCGGCACGCGGATCTTCTCGTTGAAGCCGGCGAAGTCATCGAACACCGCTTCGATGCGCTCGCGGATGCGGTCGTAGTCTTCGACCAGCCAGCGCCACGGCACGGTGCTCCCGGGCAGCGTGGCCTCGGCCAGGCGCGCCACGATGGCCGGCTCGGACAGCAGGTGCGGCGAGGCCGGCGGATTGATGCCCGCCGACATGTGCACCATGCTCATCGAGTCTTCCACCGTCACGCCCTGCGCGCCGCCGGCCTGCTGGTCGATTTCGGTGCGGCCCAGGCACGGCAGGATCAGCGCGGCCTTGCCGTGCACGACGTGGCTGCGGTTGAGCTTGGTGGTTACGTGCACGGTCAGGTCGCACTGGCGCAGGCCGGCCCAGGTGGCGGCGGTATCCGGCGTGGCCGCCGCGAAGTTGCCGCCCATGGCGAAGAACACGCGCGCGGCGCCGTTGCGCATCGCCTCGATGGCGCCGACGGTGTCGTAGCCGTGTTCGCGCGGCACGGTCAAGCCGAAGACGCTCTCCAGCCGGTCGAGGAAGGCCGGCGCGGGCTTCTCGTAGATGCCCATGGTGCGGTCGCCCTGCACGTTGCTGTGGCCGCGCACCGGGCACGCGCCGGCGCCCGGGCGGCCAATGTTGCCGCGCAGCAGCAGCAGGTTGACGATCATCTGGATGGTCGCCACCGAATGCTTGTGCTGGGTGATGCCCATGCCCCAGCAGGCGATCACGCTGCCGGCGTTGATGTAGGTGTCGCCGGCCTGGCGGATCTCGGCTTCGGGCAGGCCCGATTCGGCTTCGATGGTGGCCCACGATTCGGCGCGCACGTCGGCGGCGAAGGCGTCGTAGCCGCCGGTGTGCCGGGCCACGAAGTCGTGATCGATGATGGCGGGCTCGCCGCGGCTGCACGCCGCGTCGTCGCGCTCGATCACGTGCTTGATCAGGCCCTTGACGGTGGCCAGGTCGCCGCCGATGCGGACCTGGTGGTATTCGGTGCTGATGCGCGTCGAGCCCAGCGTGAGCATTTCGATCTTGCTTTGCGGATCGGCAAAGCGCTCCAGCCCGCGCTCGCGCAGCGGGTTGAACGACACGATGGCCGCGCCGCGCTTGGCGGCCTCGCGCAGCTCGCCGAGCATGCGCGGGTGGTTCGTCCCCGGGTTCTGGCCGAAGATGAAGATCGCGTCGGCTTGAGTGAAATCGTCGAGGGTGACGGTGCCCTTGCCGACGCCGATGCTGCTCCGCATGCCTGTGCCGGAGGGCTCGTGGCACATGTTGGAGCAGTCGGGGAAGTTGTTCGTGCCGTACGCGCGCACGAACAACTGGTAGAGGAAGGCCGCCTCATTGCTGGTGCGGCCGGAGGTGTAGAAGATCGCCTGGTTCGGATCGGGCAGCGCGCGCAGGTGCTGCGCGATCAGGGCGAAGGCGGCGTCCCATTCAATGGGGACGTATTTGTCGGTGGTCGCGTCGTAGACCATCGGGTGCGTCAGGCGCCCCTGGTCTTCCAGCGCGAAATCGGACCACCCGGCCAGCTCGCGCACGGTGTGCTGCGCGAAGAACTCGGGCGTGGTGCGGCGGGCCGTGGCTTCGGCCGCCACGGCCTTCACGCCGTTTTCGCAGAACTCGAAGGTGGAGGCATGGTCGCGGTCGGGCCAGGCGCAGCCGGGGCAGTCGAAGCCGTCCGGCTGGTTGGCCGACAGCAGCGTCTTGGCGCCCTTGGCGGCGATGCCTTGCGACAGCAACTGGTGCGCAACGCTCTTGAGCGCGCCCCAGCCACCGGCCGGATGACGGTAGAACTCGATCTTCTGGTGTTTCATGGGGCGGGGCGGCTGGAGCGTTGGGTGCGTCGGGTCAGGAGAACAGCACGGCAGCTTTTTGGAGTGTAATCCAAACCCCCCAGCCCAACGGCAGGCCCACGGCGGCCCAGGCCAGCACCACGGCCACGGCCGAACCCGGGTGAGCTTGCCACTCGAGCGAGGTTTCCGGCGCGTTGGCTTGCGGGGTCGCGGCGGTTGCGGCGTGGCGCTGCTCGTCCAGCTGTGCTTCGGTCATGAAGTGCTTCGGGTCGACCGGGCGCACCAGCAGGTTGCAGATGAAGCCGAGCACCAGCAGGCCGGCCAGCACCATCATCGTGATGTCGTAGACCGCCGCGCGGGCCACGCCGTGGGCGATCTGGTATTCGCGCAGGTAGTTCACCAGCACGGGGCCCAGGATGCCGGCCGTCGACCACGCTGTCAGCAGGCGGCCATGGATGGCGCCCACCATCTGGGTGCCGAACATGTCGGCCAGGTAGGCCGGCACGGTGGCGAAGCCGCCGCCGTACATGCTCAGGATCACGCAGAAGGCCAGCGAGAACAGCGCGATGTTGCTGGTGTGCGAAGTCCAGGGAATCGCGGCGTACAGCACGAAGCCCAGCGCGAAGAAGACGGCGTAGGTCAGCTTGCGGCCCAGCCGGTCCGACAGCGAGGCCCAGAAGAAGCGGCCGCCGATGTTGAACAGGCTCAGCAGGCCGGTGAAGCCCGCGGCGATGGCGGCGATCTGGCCCTTTTGCGCGGCGGTCAGTTCGGTGAACGCGGTGGTGACCCCCAGCAGCTTGCCGCCGAACACTTCCTGCAGCAGCGGCGAGGCCATGCCCAGCACACCGATGCCGGCCGACACGTTCAGGCACAGCACGGCCCAGATCAGCCAGAACTGCGGCGTCTTGACGGCCTGGCTGACGTGCACGTGGCGCTGCGTGACCATGGTGTCGTTGGCCTTGGCGGGCGACGGTTTCCAGCCGGCGGGCTTCCAGCCTGCGGGCGGCACGCGGTAGCCCAGGGCACCGGCCATCATGAACACGAAGTAGATCGCGGCCAGCACGATGAACGTTTGCGACACGCCCACGGAATCGGCCGAGGCAAACAGCTTCATCAGGCGGTCAGCCAGCGGAGCGCCGATCATCGCGCCGCCGCCGAAGCCCATGATGGCCATGCCGGTCGCCATGCCGCGCTTGTCCGGGAACCACTTGATCAGCGTCGACACGGGCGAGATATAGCCCAGGCCCAGGCCGATGCCCCCGATCACGCCGGAGCCGATCCACAGCATCCACAGCTGGTGCGTCTGCACGCCGAATGCCGAGATCAGCAGGCCGCCGCACCAGCACACCGCGGAGACCACGCCGGCCTTGCGCGGGCCGACGCGCTCCAGCCAGCCGCCCCACAGCGCCGCGGAGGCGCCCAGGAATACGAAGAAGAGGGTGTACATCCAGCCGAGGCTGGAAATGCGCCAGTCGCACGAGGTGGTGAACAGCTCAGCGATCAGCGAGACATCGGCGCCGCAGGTGTGCGACTGGGTGATGCCCAGCGCCCGCGACAGCGGCAGCCAGAAGACGGAAAAACCATAGGCCATGCCGATGCACAGATGGATGGCCAGTGCGGCGGGTGGTACCAGCCAGCGGTTGAATCCAACCGCGGCGACGGTGCGCTCGCGCGAAAAAAATGGATGAAGAACAGCTTCGGACATCGTAATCCCCCCGGAAATGTTGATGTGCCCTGTTGTTGCGAAGTGGTGTGCGCAACCGGCGCATGACGGTTGCGTTGTCGCGGCGCTAGCCCGGACTGCGCCGACGTTGCACGCGAAGATAGTAGTGAGGTGTGCGTAACATCAATAGTTGGCGAACACCGTTGTATTGCGTGAACAGCAACATATAGCAGAACTGGGGTCGGAATATGCTTAGCGACACAAATAAACCGAGTAAAGAAGAGGGATATTCATCACATCGACAGCGTTCGTCGTGCATGCGGCGGGTGCGTTGGGGGAGGTTTGTGTCACTTGATGGTGTCGCCAACGTGCTTGGTGCTGCCGCACTGGCGGCCAATACTGTAAGTGCCTGCCGGACGCTGCTGCCCGGCCGGGCATCCAGGTCGACGTCGACGATTGGGGGTGGCGACCATGACGACGAACGCTCCGGCGGAATTGGAGGGGCAGGCGCTGGGCCTGGCCGAATCGGTGGTGATGGGCGTGGCCGGCACGGCGCCGGCCTTCAGCATTGCCGCCACCACGGCCATGCTGATCGGCGCGGTCGGCCTGCTGGCGCCGGCCAGCCTGCTGTATTGCGGGCTGATCATGTTCGGCGTGACCTTCGCGTATCTGCATCTGAACCGGCTGAACCCCAGTGCCGGCGCCGCGTATGCCTGGGTGGGCGCGATCTTCAATCGCACGCTCGGGTTCTTCGCCGGCTGGGCGCTGCTGGTGGCGTCGGTGGTGTTCATGGTGTCGGGCACGATTCCGGCGGCGACGGCCACACTCACGCTGGTCGCGCCCGGGCTGGCGGTGCAGCCGGCGGCGGTGGCGCTGGTGGCGGCCGGGTGGCTGCTGGTGGTGAGCGCGGTCATCGTCAAGGGCATCAAGCTGACCAGCTATTCGCAGATCGTCATGACGGTGACGGAGGCCGCGATCCTGCTGGCGTTGATGCTGCTTGCGCTGGCCAAGTACGGCGCGCATCCGGCGCACGGGTTTTCGCTGGTGTGGCTGTCGCCCGGCAGCTTTACGCCGCAGCTGTTCGCCACCGGCGCACTGACGGCGCTGTTCTTCTTCTGGGGCTGGGACGTGACGGTCAACCTGACCGAGGAGACGCGCGATGCCAGCCGCGCGCCCGGCCACGGGGCCCTGTGGGCGATGCTGATCGTGCTGGCGCTGTTCATGGGCTTTGCGGTGGTGATCCTGCTGGTGCTCAATGACCAAGAGATCCAGCAATCGAGCACCAACGTCGTCTTTGCGATTGCCGACAAGCTGCTGCCGCGCCCCTGGAGCTACGTGGCCGTGATCGCGGTCATGCTCAGCACCGTGGGCACGCTGGAGACGTCCATTCTGCAGTTCACGCGCACGCTTTACGCCAAGGGGCGCGATGGCATCGTGCACCCGCGCTACGCGATCCTGCACAAGCGGTGGCGCACGCCATGGGTGGCCACGGCGATGATCACGGCGATCGGGTTGCTGCTGCTGTTCGGCGCGTCGTACTTTCCGAGCGTGAGCGCCATCATCAAGGACTCGGTGAACGCGATCGGCTTCCAGGTGGCCTTCTACTACGGGCTGGCGGGCTTTGCCTGCGCATGGCGCTTTCGCCGCGAGGCGCTGCGGTCGGTCTTCAATCTGGTGTTCCTGCTGGTATGGCCGCTGTTCAGTGCGCTGTTCCTGTGGTTCATCGCGGTCTACAGCGTGCCGACCTTCGATCTGGCGACCAACGTGGTGGGCCTGGGCGGCATCGCGCTTGGCGTGGTGCCGCTGATGCTCAACCGCCGCATGGCCGCGCGCGCGGCAGCGGGCTAGCCGGGGGCGCCGGCGTCCGGCCACGCGCAGCGGCACGCGTGCCGGCGGAACGTGTCGATCTGCATGCGCAGACCGACGAAGGCGTGCTGGAGGTCGGCCGGGTGGGCGCGGCCGTTGTCGTCGCTCAGGGCGATGCGTTCCACGGCGTGTGCCGCGTCGCCGATGGCCCCGTGGCCGAGCATCCGCGCCGAGCCGGCGATCCGGTGGGCGGCCGTGGCGACGTCGGCGGCCGCGCCGCGGGCAATGGCGGCTTCCAGGTCGGCGAGGTCCTGCATGACGGTGTCGCAGAACAGATCGATGAGGAAGTGCCATTGCCGCAGGTCGGTGCCGAACAGCTCGGTGAGGACGATAACGATCTGCGCCGGCAGGGTGTCGGCGATGGCAGGGTGGACTGCCGCGCGAGGCGCGGGCGCGATGGCGGTGGCGGGATGCGGTTGCATGGTGGGCGAGCGGGCGGCGTGTGGATGCACCGCAGACTTTGCACGCTGGTAGCGCCCGCCGCCATCGGACGATTCTGATTCTGGCCCCGGCGCCCCGGATGCGGGAAGGGCGCGGGATGGTCGGCGCGCCCCGGACACCGCCGGGCATGGCCGCTCAATGTGGATGGCGGTGGTGGATGTCCGGGTAATGCGGGTGCTTGTGGATCAGCGCTTCGTGCCGGTGGCGGTGGACATGCGGCTCCTGGCCGTCCCACGGAAAGTCGTGCGTGTGCTGATGGTGCTCGTCGTGGCGATGCGCGTGCGTGTGCTCCATCGGTTCGTGCGCGTGTTCGTGCTCGTGCCGCTCGCGCAGGTGCAGCCAGAGGCCGAGGGCCATCAGCGCCGCGGCTAGCCAGAACAGGGCGCCGGGCATCTCGGGCCAGATCAGCAGCGCGATCACGACGCCGAACAGCGGGGCCACGGAAAAATAGGCGCCCGTGCGCGCCGTCCCCAGATGCCGCAGCGCGATGACGAACAGCGCCAGGCTGACGCCGTAGCCGGCAAAGCCGATCAGCATCGCCGACGCAAGCGGCCATCCCGCGGGCAGCCTGCCGCCCGCGGCCAAGGCGAATGCGGTGTTGCAGCCGCCGGCCACGAGGCCCTTCAGGCAGGCGACCAGCACGGCGTCGTTGGTCGAGACGTTGCGCGTCAGGTTGTTGTCGATGGCCCAGCAGGCGCAGGCCGCGACGATCAGCAGCGCGCCGGGCGAAAAGCGCGCGGCGCCGGGCTGCCACGAGAGGAGCGCGCCGCCGGCGACGATGGCGATCATGCCGAGCACGATCTGCCGGTCGGTGTGTTCCCGGAACACGATCCAGGCGATCAGCGCGGTCAGCACGCCTTCGACGTTGAGCAGCAGCGCAGCCGGGGCGGCGGCCGTGCCGGCCAGGCCCATCATCAGGAGGGCGGGGCCCGCCACGCCCCCCGCCGCGATGGCGCCGAGCAGCCACGGCACTTCATGGCGCGGAATCGGCGGCGAGCCGGCGGCGGACGGGGTGCCCCGCTTCATCAGCCGTCTCGCGAGCAGGAAGCCGGCCAGGCCCAGGCCGCTGCCCAGATACAGCAGGCCCGCCAGCAGGATGGGCGAGACCGTGCCCGTCAAGGTCTTGGCAAGCGGCGTGCTCGCGCCGAACAGCAGAGCGGCACCGAGGGCGGGGGCGGCGGATCGGAGGGACATGGCGGTTGGGATGGCGGGGCGGCCGGCGCTACGTGGCCAGCGGTAGTCTGACCTGGAAGACCGCGCCGCCGGCCGGCGCGTTCTCGACATCGATGCGGCCGCCGTGGGCCAGCACGATGGCGCTGGACAGCGCCAGCCCGAGGCCGGTGCCCTCGGCGGTGCCCGCGCGGGCGCCGGCGCCGCGATAGAAGCGGTCGAAGACGTGCGGCAGCTCGTGGTCCGGGATGCCGGGGCCGTGGTCGGACACCTTCAGCACGGCCTGCTCCCGATCGATCGTCCAGGAAATGTCGACCTGGCTCCCCTGGGGCGAGAATTTCACGGCGTTGTCGAGCAGGTTGGCCAGCGCCAGGCTCGCCGGCCCCCGCGCAACCTTGATGGCCGGCGCGGAGCCGGCGCCGACCACCAGCCGGATCAGGCGCTCGTGCGCGGCCGGCTGCATTCTGCGCACGCTGTCTTCCACCAGCGTCGCCACCGACACCGCGTCCTGGCTGCCGCGCTCCTGGCCGGCATCGAGCCGCGCGAGCATGAGCAGTTCTTCGACCAGCAGGGTCAGCCGCGCCACCTCCTCCAGGCAGGAGCGCAAGGTCTCGACATAGTCTTCGCGGCTGCGCTCGCGCCGCAGCGTGATCTCGATTTCCGTGCGCAGCCGCGACAGCGGCGAGCGCAGCTCGTGGGAGGCATCGGCGGTGAAGTGCCGCTGCGCGTCGAAGGCATGCTCGAGGCGGTCGAGCATGTCGTTCAGCGTGTCGACCAGCCTGCCGATGTCGTCGGCGGTGCCCGGATGCGGAAGGCGCGCGTCCAGGTTGGCGTCGCCGATGCGGCGGGCCTGCTTGACGACGTTGTCGATGGCCCGGAAGACCCGGCGCGTCAGCAGGGCGCCGGCGGTGCCCACCGACGCGGACAAGGCGATCGCCAGGCAGGCGAACAGCAGGGCGGCCGAGTCCAGCACCCCGTTGACGTCGTCCAGCGAACCGGCCACCTGGATGGCAACGGGCGCCGCGCCGCCGGTCTGCACCGGCAGGGACACCATGCGCAGGGGCTCCTCGCTGAAGCTGGGCAGGGTCTCGAAGACGGTTTCCCCCGCCGCCAGCCGGGCCAGCAGGCTGGCGGGCGTGGGCAGCCGGGTCGCGCCGAGGTTGGCGCTGTGCGCCAGGACCTCGCCATGCGCATCGACGATCTGGACCAGCCGGTCCAGGCGCACCAGGGACGGCGGCGCCGTGCCGACGGGTTTTTCGTGCACGCGCACGGGCTGCCCCCGGTTCTCCAGCAGCATGCCGGCCTCGGTTTCCGCCAGGGCGAGGAGCGCGCCGTCCAGCTGCCGGTGAACGGAGCGCGAGAGTTGCCACCACGCCGCCGATGCCGCGCTCGCCACGATCACCGCGATGACGGCCAGATGCACCAGCATCAGGCGCCGCTGGACGCTAAGCATGCCGGCGCTCCGGCGCCGCGAGGCGAAAGCCCTGGCCCCGCACCGTATGGATGAGGGCCGGCTGGCCGGGCGGATCGACCTTGCGGCGCAGGTTCTTCATGTGCACGTCGATGAGGTTGTCGATCGCGATCAGGTCGGCGCGCCAGACGTGCTCGGCCAGCTGCAGGCGGCTGACGATCTGCCCGGCATGCCGCATCAGGTATTCGAGGATCGCGTATTCCTTGGGCGTGACATCGAGCGCCTGGCCGCCGCGCGTCACCGCCCGCGCGTTCGGATCGAGCACGAGGTCGCCGATGACCCGCGGCGCGGCGGGCGCCAGCCGGGCCCGCCGCAACAGCGCGCGGACGCGGGCGAGCAACTCATCGAAGACGAAGGGCTTGGTCAGGTAGTCGTCGGCGCCGGTATCCAGGCCGGCGATGCGATCGGCGGTCGCGTCGCGGGCGGTCAGCATGAGGACGGGGGTCTGGAGATCGCGCTCGCGCAGCTCGCGGCACAGGGCGATGCCGTCCTTGCCCGGGAGCATCCAATCCAGGATGATCAACTGGCATGCCACCAGAAGCGAGGCATCGGCCTCTTCCGCGGAATGCGCGACCGCCACCTCGAAGCCTTCCTCCTGCAAGCCCCTGGCCAGCAGGCGGGCCGCTTTCTGATCGTCTTCTATTAGGAGGATGTGCATGGGGTGCCCCAACCGACGGCGGCATTCTAGCAGTCGTCGGGATGTCGTTTTTCTGAAGAAGAATTCAGGGTGCGCTGCAGCATGCTTGCGTAGCATAACGCCCGCATCCGGACGGAGCAGCCACCAAAAGACGCAACCCGCATGCATCGGAGCCCATCATGCAAGTCAAATCGATATCCGCCAAGCGACTCATCACCGGCGCCGGCGTGCTGGCCGCGATCAGCGTGGCCGTGTGGGGCACGGTGTCCCTGCATGCCAAGGAGGCCGCTGCGCCGGAGGCTCCGGTCTCCGTCCGGCACGAGGGCGAGCGCGTGATCGTGCCCGAGCAGTCGGCGCTGCGGCGCACGCTGGCGGTGGCGCCGGTCGTCCAGGGCCAGATTGCCGCGCCCTTCACCCTGCCGGCGGTGGTCGAGGCGGATCCGGCCAAGCTGATGAAAGTCCTGCCGCCGCTCACAGGCCGCATCGTCAGCCTCAACAAGCAGCTCGGCGACGCGGTGAAGGCCGGCGACGTGCTGTTCTCGATCGACTCGGCGGACCTGGCGCAGGCCACGAGCGATGCGGCCAAGGCCCAGTCGACGCTGGCGCTGACCCGGCGCAACCTGGAGCGGCTGCGGGAGCTGGACAAGTCGGAGATCGCCGCCAAGCGCGATCTCGAGCAGGCGCAGAACGACTACGCCCAGGCGGTGAGCGAGGCGGATCGCGCGAACAACCGGCTGGCGCAGCTGGGCGCCAAGGGCGGCACGCAGGTGACGGGCGGCCACATCCTGGCGGTGCGCTCGCCCATCACCGGGCGCGTCGTCGATCTGAACGCGGCCATCGGCGGATACTGGAACGATGCCACGGCGCCGGTCATGACGGTCGCCGATCTTTCCCGCGTGTTCGTGACGGCGAGCGCGCAGGAGAAGGACCTGGCCCAGGTCTACGCGGGGCAGTCGGCGACGGTCAAGCTCGACGCCTATGCCGATGTGCTGCCGGCCAAGGTTCGCTTCGTCGGCGAGATGCTCGATCCGGATACCCGCACCGTCAAGGTCAGGATGGCGTTCGACAACCGGGAGGGGCGGCTCAAGCCCGGCATGTTCGCCCAGGCCACGTTCCTGGCGCGGCCGCACGATGGCATCACGGTACCCATGACGGCGGTGATCCAGAGCGGGTTCTACAACCGCGCCTTCGTCGAGGTGGCGCCGTGGCAGTTCGAGGCGCGCGTGGTCAAGGTGGGGGCGCAGCTCGATGATCATGTCGAAATCGTCTCGGGTCTGAAGGCCGGCGACCGCGTGGTGGTCAAAGAGGGAGTGCTGCTCAATGATTGAACGCCTCGTCACCCTGTGCTTCAACCGGCGCGGCATTGTCGTCCTGGTGTTCCTGTTCGCGGCGCTCTATGGCTGGCATAGCTGGACGCAGCTGCCGCTGGAGGCCTACCCCGACATCGCCGACACGACCTCGCAGGTGGTCACGCAGGTCAACGGCCTGGCCGCGGAAGAGGTGGAGCAGCAGATCACGATCCCGCTGGAGCGCGAGATCATGGGCACGCCCGGCATGCACGTGATGCGCTCGAAGAGCACCTTCGGCCTGTCGCTGATCACGGTGGTGTTCCAGGACGGCGCCGAAGACTACTGGTCGCGCCAGCGGCTGCAGGAGCGCATCAGCGGCGTGTCGCTGCCGTACGGCGCCCAGCCCGGGCTGGATGCGCTGACCTCGCCGATCGGCGAGATCTTCCGCTACACGCTGCAGTCCAAGACGCGGGACCTGCGCGAGCTGTCCGAGCTGCAGTTCTGGAAGGTCATCCCCCGCCTCAAGCAGGTGTCGGGCGTGGTGGACGTGGTCAACTTCGGCGGCATGACCACGCAGTTCATGCTGGAGCTGGATCCGGCCAGGCTGTCCAAGTACAACCTCTCGCTGAACCAGATCACGCAGGCCATTGCCGCCAACAACGCGAACGCGGGCGGCAGCGTCATGCAGCGCGGCGAGCAGGGACTGGTGATCCGCGGCGTGGGCCTGATCCGCAACCTCGACGACCTGGGCAACGTCGTCGTCAGCCAGAAGAACGGCGTGCCGGTGCTGGTCAAGGACCTCGGCCGCGTGGTGCTGGGTAACCGCGAGCGGCACGGCATCCTGGGCATGGACAACAACCCGGACACCATCGAGGGCATCACGCTGCTGCTCAAGAACGAGAACCCGTCGCGCGTGATGGCCGGCGTGCACGACGCCGTGCGCGACCTGAACGAGCACATCCTGCCCAAGGACGTGAAGATCGTGCCGTATATCGACCGCAGCAAGCTGGTCGACGCCACCGTGCATACGGTGGGCAAGACGCTCATCGAGGGCATGACGCTGGTGTCGATCGTGCTGCTGCTGTTCCTGGGCAGCCCGCGCGCGGCGATCATCGTGGCCATCACGATCCCGCTGTCGCTGCTGACGGCGTTCATCCTGATGCACCACTTCAAGATTCCGGCCAACCTGCTGTCGCTGGGCGCGATCGACTTCGGCATCATCGTCGACGGCGCCATCGTGGTGATGGAGAACATCCTGCGCCGGCGCGAAGAGGATGCCGAAAGCGAGCTGCACGGCAACGACATCCTGGCGGCGGCGCGCCAGGTCACGCGGCCGATCTTCTTCGGTATGCTGGTCATCATCATCGCCTACCTGCCGCTGTTCGCTTTCCAGCGCATCGAGTACAAACTGTTCTCGCCGATGGCGTTCGCGGTCGGCTTTGCGTTGTTCGGTGCCTTGCTGGTGGCGCTGCTGCTGATTCCGGGCCTGGCGTACTGGGCCTATCGCAAGCCGACCAAGGTGTTCGAGAACCCGGTGCTGCACTGGCTGGTGCCGCGCTACCAGGCGCTGCTGTCCCGGCTGGTGGGCAAGTCGCGCACGGTGATCGGCCTGGCCGTGGCGACCCTGGCCGGCGTGGTGATCCTGGGCGGATCGATCGGGCGCGACTTCCTGCCGTACCTCGACGAAGGGTCGATCTGGCTGCAGGTCACCCTGCCGCCGGGGCTCTCGCTCGACAAGGCGAGCCGGATGGCCGACACGCTGCGCGCGGCGACGCTGGAGTTTCCCGAGATCGAGCACATCGTCACCCAGGTCGGGCGCAATGACGACGGCACGGATCCGTTCACGCCGTCGCACATCGAGAGCGCGGTGACGCTGCATCCGTACGACGAGTGGAAGACCGGGCGCGACAAGCAGCAGCTGATCGCCAAGATGGCCGAGCGCTTCAGGCAGCTGCCGGGCATCGACGTCGGCTTCACGCAGCCGATGATCGACGGCGTGCTGGACAAGCTGGCGGGCGCGCACAGCGACCTGGTGGTCAAGGTCTACGGCAACGATTTCGGCGAGACGCGGCAGCTGGCCACCGAGGTCGAGCATCTGCTGAAGACCGTGCCGGGCGCGCAGGACGTGATCATCGACCAGGAGCCGCCGCTGCCGCAGGTGCGCATCGATGTCGACCGCGCGGCCGCCGCCCGCCTCGGCATCAACATCGCCGACGTGATGGCGCTGATCCAGACCGGCATCGGCGGCAGCCCGGTGACGCAGGTCTTTGTCGAGGAGCGCAGCTACGACGTGGTCGCGCGCTTTGCCGGCGCGTCGCGCAGCAACCCGGAGGCGATCGGCAATCTCATGCTGACGGCGGCCAACGGCGCGCATATCGCGCTGGCCCAGATCGCGAAGATCCGCTTCGCCGAGGGCGAGACCACCATCACGCGGGAGATGAACAAGCGCCACCTGACGGTGCGCCTGAACCTGCGCGGGCGCGACCTGGCGTCGTTCCTTGATGAGGCCAAGCGGCGCATCGACCAGGAGATCCGCTACGACCATACGCGCTACCAGATCGCCTGGGGCGGCCAGTTCGAGAACCAGCAGCGCGCGCAGGCCCGGCTGGCGGTGATTTTGCCGATGGTGCTGGCGCTGATGTTCGTGCTGCTGTTCGCCGAGTTCAAGAATCTGCGGCAGCCGGCGCTGATCCTCTCGGCGGTGCCGCTGGCGACGCTGGGCGGGCTGATCGCGCTGCACCTGCGCGGCATGACGCTGAACGTGTCGTCGGCGGTCGGCTTCATCGCGCTGTTCGGGGTGGCGGTGCTCAACGCGATCATCATGGTGTCGAACCTCAACCGCTGGACCCAGGAGCCCGGCATCAGCCTGAAGGATGCGGTGGTGGCCGGCGCGCGCGAGCGGATGCGCCCGGTGCTGATGACGGCCACCGTGGCGGCGCTCGGCCTGATTCCGGCCGCGCTGGCGCACGGGCTCGGCAGCGACGTGCAGCGTCCGCTGGCGACCGTGGTGGTGGGCGGCCTGGTGACGGCGACCGCCCTCACGCTGGTGCTGCTGCCGGCCTTGTACTACCTGATCGAAGCGCGCGTCGGCAGACGGCAGAACGGAAGCGGCCCGGCCGCTGACAAGCCAATCCAAGGGGAATCGTGATGCGCGGGATGACGCGAATGGCTGTGAGCGTGCTGCTCGCCGCGGCAGCGGGCGGCTGTGCCGTCGGCCCTGATTTTCACCGGCCGGCCGCGCCGGCCGTGGAGGGCTACACGCCCACGCCGCCGGCGCCGACCGCATCGGCACCGGTCGAGGGCGGACAGGTCCAGCGCCTGGTCGAAGGGCAGGAGGTGGCCGGGCAGTGGTGGACGATGTTCGGATCGGGCGCGCTCAATGCACTGGTGGAAGCCGCGCTCAAGGCGAATCCCGACCTGCAATCGGCCGAGGCGGCGCTGCGCGTGGCGCAGGAGAACCTGGCGGCGGCGCGCGGGAGCTTCTTCCCGAGCGTGGATGCGCAGATGGCCTCGACACGCCAGAAGACCGCCGCGGTGCTGGCCAGCCCCCTGGCCTCGGGCAATCTGCTGTATTCGCTGCACACCGCGCAGTTGACGGTGTCCTACGCGCCCGATGTGTTCGGCGGCGTGCGCCGGGAGGTCGAGGCGAGCGCGGCGCAGGCCGAGGTGGCGGCGTTCCAGCGCGAGGCGGCCTACCTGACGCTGACCGCCAACGTGGTTGCCGCCGCGATCCAGGAGGCGTCGCTGCGGGCCCAGGTCCAGGCTACGCACGAGGCCGTCGCCGTGGCCTCCAGGCTGCTGGCGGCGGTGCGCAAGCAGCGGCAGGCGGGGCAGCTCGGCGCCGCGGACGTTGCCGCGCAGGAGTCGGCGCTGGCGCAGATCGAGGCCACCCTGCCGCCGCTCGAAAAGCAGCTCGCCCTGCAGCGGGATCTGATCACCGTGCTGGCCGGCCGCTTCCCCAGCGAGACGATCACGCAGACGTTCGAGCTGGAATCGCTCCAGCTGCCGCAGGCGCTGCCGCTGAGCCTGCCTTCCCGGCTGGTGGAACAGCGGCCGGACATCCGTGCGGCCGAGGCCCAGCTCCACGCGGCGAGTGCGCAGATCGGCGTGGCGACCGCGGCGCGGCTGCCGAGCATCACGCTGAGCGCCGATCTCGGAAGCTCCGCGCTCGCGTTCTCGAAGCTGTTCACCGGGGGCACCGGGTTCTGGGGATTGACGGGCGGGATCGCGCAGCCGATCTTCCGCGGCGGCACGCTGCTGCACCAGCAGCGCGCCGCGGAGGCCGCTTACGACCAGGCCGCCGCGCAGTACCGGAGCACGGTACTGACGGCGTTCCAGAGCGTTGCCGATACGCTGCACGCCATCGACGCCGATGCCAGGGCGCTGCAGGCCGCCAGCCATGCCGCGGACGCCGCCCGCAAGAGCCTGACGATCGCGCAGCGCCAGTGGACGCTCGGGCTGATCGCGTATCCGGCCGTGTTGCAGGCCGAGCAGGCTTATCAGCAGTCGCTGGTCAGCCTGGCGCAGGCCCGCGCGGGGCGCCTGGCGGATTCCGTGGCGCTGCTGCAGGCGCTGGGCGGGGGCTGGTGGAACCGCGCGCCCGCCGGCGCACGGCAGGACTGACGCACGCGCCGGCCCGGTGGCCGGGGGCAGGCTACGGGTGCGTGGGCGCCACGCCACGGGGCCCGCGCGCGCAAGCGCTGAACCGGTCGCCGCGCCGGCGTGTCAGCGCGCGGCCGGCGCGCTGGCCGGCTGATCGGGCGACAGGCCCGGCGCGATCATCGGCCCGCTGTTGATGCCGGGAGGATGCGACAGGGCGCGCAGGCGGTTGTCGAGCTTGGCGCGGTCGACGAAGCGCTTGACGTCTTCGCCGGCGCGGCGCGCCATCTCGGGGGTATCGACCCAGCCGGTCAGGATGACGTGGCCGTCCGGCGTGCTGGCGATGCGGATCTGGCGGGCATCCAGCGCGCTGTCCTGGTCGAGGGCGGCTTTCACCTGGTACGTGAGCAGGGCATCGTCGGCCATGCGGGCGCCGGTGCTGTTCGGGGAGATGCCCCAGCCGCACGCGGCCAGCGCCAGCGCGGCGCACGCCGTGGCCAGCATCCGCGCCGGGCGGCGCGCCATGCCGGCGGAAACTCCAAGGGCCAATCGGGAGAGGCGCATCGATGCTCCTGGCGAAGGACGACAGGCTCCCATGATAGTGCGTGCCGGGGCCGTTTTCGGGGCACGGTTTCCCGGAGGCCGGGCTCAGTAAGCGCGGCCCTGCACCGCACGCCGGCGTTTGCGCTGCCACAGCGTCTGCAGCGCCAGCCGGCCCGGCCCCACCGTCGCCACGATGGCGATCAGCACGCCCCACACGAAGTGAAACTCCACCGCCGACGCCGACAGGCTGGCCCAGTACGAGCCGACCGCGACCAGGTTGACGAAGAACAGCCCCGCCGCGGCCAGCCGGGGCACGATGCCGATCAGCATCAGCGACGGGAACACCAGTTCGCCGAAGCTGCCGAGGGCGGCGGCCAGCGCGGGCGGCAGCAGCGGCACCTTGTATTCCTCGCTGAAGAGCAGCACGGTGGTCGGCCAGTCGTGCAGCTTGGTCAGGCCCGAGCGGAAGAACACATAGAAGAGATACGCACGGGCGATCAGCAGGATCAGCGCGCACAGTCCGCTTTGCGGACCGGCCAGGCGGTCGAGCGTGGTGCGGATGCGGGTGAGCGGTGAAAGCGGGACGGTGTTCATGATGGGTCTCGGACAGGGACGGACGGCCGCGCGCGGAGCCTGAGCAGCCCGGCGCGGTACAGGGTGGCGAAGCTTGCCGACAGGTCGAAGGCGGGCAGGTCGGCCAGGGTGCGGGTTACCGCCGCATCCAGCGAGTCGGACGCCTCGCAGGCGGCGAGGAACGTCGCGGTGGCGGCATCGATATCGAGCACGACGACGCGCTGCGCCCGCACCGCCACCACGGCCGCTTCAGGGGACCCGGCCAGGGCGATGCCGCCGAGGCGGATGGTGGCGCCGGGCTGATGCGCGCGCCAGATCGACACCACCGGCCACGGCGAGCGCACCAGCCAGGCGAGCGCCGCCAGGCCCGCGCGGATCTGCGTGGGCGGTTGGGCCAGCAACTGGCCCAGCGCTTGCGCATCGGGCGTGTC